>CAZRPI010000019.1:0-36965 GCA_964601865.1 uncultured Pelobacter sp.
TCGATCCGGATGACCACTTTTCCGCTCCCGGCGTCAATGCCCAGCTCGTTTACCCCCTTGCCCTCCCATGCCAGCGGCATGCTGAGCCGTTCGAACACCTTTTCGGCAAAGGAGCGCACCGAGTGGGTCTCTCCGGTGGCGATGACGTAATCCTCGGGCCGCTCCTGCTGGAGCATCAGCCACATGGCCTCCACGTAGTCGCCGGCAAAGCCCCAGTCCCTCTTGGCGTCCAGGTTGCCCAGGTAGAGGCACTCCTGCAGACCGAGCCTGATCTTGGCGGCGGCGCGGGTGATCTTGCGGGTGACGAAGGTCTCTCCGCGACGGGGGGATTCGTGGTTGAAGAGGATGCCGTTGCAGGCGTACAGGCCGTAGCTCTCGCGATAGTTCATGGTGATGTAGAAGGCGTAGGCTTTGGCGCAGGCGTAGGGTGAGCGGGGGTAGAAGGGGGTGGTCTCCCTCTGGGGGGTCTCCACGACCTTGCCGAACAGCTCGGAGGATGACGCCTGGTAGAATCTGGTTTCCAGGCCCGTCTCTCGTATCCCCTCCAGGATGCGCACCGCTCCCAGGCCATCCACCTCTGCCGTGTACTCCGGCACGTCAAAGGAAACCCGGACATGACTTTGGGCGCCCAGGTTGTAGATTTCATCGGGCCGGATCGTTCGCAGCAAGGTGTTGATGGAGCTGGCGTCGTTCAGGTCGCCGTAGTGGAGGAAGAGGCGCACGTCCTTCTCGTGGGGGTCACGGTAGATGTGGTTGATGCGGCCGGTGTTGAAGGATGAGGAACGGCGGATCATGCCGTGGACCTCGTACCCCCTGGACAGGAGGAACTCCGCCAGGTATGAACCGTCCTGGCCGGTGATGCCGGTGATGAAGGCTTTTTTCATGAAACGACTCCGGAGGTGATTGGAATAAAAAACATATGGAAATTATGGATTTGATGCATTTTCACAAGTTATCGGCCGTAGTATTCGCGATACCACTCCACAAAGCTGCGCAGGCCGGTTTCAATCGGTGTGGAAGGCCTGAAGCCGGCCTCCCGCATGAGGTCGTCGATATCGGCGCAGGTTGCCGTTACGTCACCAGGCTGCATGGGCAGCATGTTTTTGGAGGCCTTTCTGCCCAGCAGTTCCTCCAGAATCCCGATGAATCGCCCCAATTCCACCGGTCGGTTGTTGCCGATGTTGTAGATGCGGTAGGGGGCGGAGCTGGTGGCCGGGTCGGGTTCCCCCGCGTTCCATTCCGGGTCAGGGAGGGGCGGTTGGCTCATTACCCGCACAATCCCCTCCACAATGTCGTCAACGTAGGTGAAATCCCGCTGCATCCGGCCGTGGTTGTACACGTCGATGGTTTTTCCCTCAAGAATTGCCTTTGTGAATGAGAAGTAGGCCATGTCCGGGCGTCCCCAGGGGCCGTAGACGGTGAAAAAACGGAGACCCGTGACGGGAAGGCCGAAGAGGTGCGCATAGGTGTGGGCCATCATCTCGTTGGACTTTTTGGTTGCGGCGTAGAGGGAAACCGGGTGGTCGGTCCCGTGGTGCTCGGAGAACGGGACACTGGTGTTGGCGCCGTAAACCGAACTGGAGGATGCGAAGACCAGGTGCTTTACGCCGTTGTGGCGGCATCCCTCCAGTACGTTGAGAAAACCAGCGATATTGCTCTCGATGTAGGCGTGGGGATTCCGCAGGGAGTAACGCACCCCCGCCTGGGCCGCCAGGTTGACGACCAGATCGAACCGTTCCCGGGCAAAGAATTGCTCCATTGCCGAGCGGTCCTCCAGGGAGGCGGTTGCGAACCGGAATCCGGGAAACTCCCTCAGCAACCCCAGGCGCGCCTCCTTGAGAGTCACATCGTAGTAATCATTGAGGTTGTCCAGACCGACCACCTCATGCCCCTGCTCCAGAAGCAGCCTGGTGAGATGGAAGCCGATGAAGCCCGCGGCGCCGGTAACCAGTATTCTGTTTTCTGTTTCGTTCAGGATTCTGCTCATTACGGTATATCCGCTCCGTTGCTGCGAACATCGCATCGTATCTATCCGTAATTTATAACGTCTGACCAGTCTTGAGTCGGACTGATTACTATAGACATAAAGTTCGCAAATTGCCAGAATTTTAACCTGAATTATCATGTATTCTGAAGGTTAGCCCTGATTCGAAGCGGTGCTCTCCGGATTGTGTCAGGGGGGCTTGCGCGAAGGATATATGGAGGGGAGGCGTGGTTCGGCGGGAGCCGGTTTTCCCCTGGACAATCCGGCGCTAAAATGAAAGTATTTCATTACGGCGCTTTGCCACTAATCCGGGCCGGATCGATCCGTATCCAGGGCTGCCATGGGAGAAACGAATGAAATTCGCCACAGTGCATCAGGGGTCATACATCGTGTCGGCATCATGGCTGATCTCGCCCGAGGCTCCGCCCGTGGCCGGCGGCGCGATGCTGGTCCGCGACGGGCGGATCCTGGCCGTGGCCCCTCTCGATGAGCTTCGGAGCAGCCACGCCGAGCCGGTCGTCGATTATCCCGGTTGCGCCATCCTCCCCGGTTTTGTGAACGCCCACACCCACCTGGAATTGACCCACTTCCCCTCCTGGCGTCTGCGAAAGCAGGCGGAGGGCCGTCCCCGCAGTTTCGTGGAGTGGCTCATCCAGCTGATCAGGGTCAGGAGGTCCGTGAAACCGGACGAGATCAGCGCCTCGGCCCGCGAAGGCATCCGCATGTGCCTGGAATCCGGCACCACGGCGGTGGGAGAGATCGTGACCTCCAGGCGCCTCATGCCGCTTTATGAGGCGTCGCCTCTCTCCGGCCGGTTGTTCATCGAACTGATCGGCCATGATCCGGTCCCCTTCTCCTCATCGTTGCATGAAGCCGTACGGATTGCCCGGGCCCCGGCCCGTGACGCCTTGGGCGCCGGCTTGTCGCCCCATTCCGCCTATACCGTTGCCGAGGAAAATCTCCGGCTGGCCGGGGAGGCCGCGTCTGCTGCGCATCTCCCCCTCTCCATCCACTGTTCCGAATCCCGGGAGGAAGCCGACTACCTTTTTGACGTCAGCGGTGAACTGGCGGATACCTTCTACCCCTTCCTGGGGTGGGAGCAGTACCTGGGGGCGCCCCGCAGGTTAAGCTCCACCGAGCTGCTTGACCGCGCGGGCCTGCTGACGGCCAGTACCCTTGCCGTGCACTGCGTCCGGATTTCCCGCGCCGACGCCGAACTCATCAGGAAACGCCGGACAAGCGTTGTCCTCTGCCCCCGGAGCAACGAGCTCCTGGATGTTGGCAGGGCCCCCGTACCCCTCCTGAAAAAACTGGATATCCCCCTTGTCCTGGGTACGGATTCGCTGGCCAGCAACGACTCCCTATCCCTGTGGGACGAGATCCGTTTCAGCCTGAACCTCTTTTCGGGCGCCCTGTCTCCCCGGGATCTCCTGCGCATGGCCACCCTTGGCGGCGCCGCGGCCCTGGGCATCGACGGGAGTCACGGTTCCCTGGAGAAGGGTAAACGGGCCGATTTCCAGGTAGTGGGGCCTGTCGGCGACGGGGAGAACGGGGGGCTGGAGCGGGTGATTGAGAGGGGCGTAGTGGAAGACGTGTACATCGCCGGAGAGCGGTTCGTCCAGGGGGACGGTTCGTAAGACCTGTAGGCTTCAGGTTTCCTTTTCAATGCGGCCGGCCGGTGACCAGGGGTAGTCCCTGACATGCTCTCCAAGCTCTTCCCTGGTATGGCGGTTTACCCTCCCCAGGGCCAGCAGCAGGGTCATCAGCAGCGGCAAGGTGTAGATCAGGATGCTGCTCAGCCCCATGAAACGCTCCCCGATCCAGAGGGTCACCGCGATGTTGAAGAACAGCACCGACAGGTAGAGGATCGGCCCCAGGAAGGAGCGGAAGGGGAGGTTACAGACCCCCCGTGGCGCATCGGCCAGGCGTCGGGCGTCGATCAGCTGGAAGGCGGCAACCAGACAGAGGCTGGTCAGCAGCCAGCCGGCGTAATTCGAGAGCGGCACTCCGAAGTGGATGCCGTTGACCCTGTAGCCGTAGATCTGCCCCAGGAACCAGCGCCGCCCCTGGAGCGCAACCGGGTCGATGACGATATCCAGGAAGGTCTGCAGGAACGCGCCCAGGATCAGGGCGGAGAGCGACCTGCGGATGCGGCGGGTCTCCAGCGTCACCAGATTCCAGCGCCAACTCTTGAGCGGCGAGAGGATGAACAGTGCCGTGGCGTAGCTGCAGTAGGTCAGAAATACGTAGGAGAGGGAGTCGAAGAAGGGCACGCCGGCAATCCACAGTTCCCGGTACCGGGTCGTGTCGATGTAGTAGTACCAGCCGTAGGGGAAACCGGTGTTGATGGAGAGCCATTCCGAGGCGAAGGCGATCAGGTAGCCGGCGACCGTGAAGCAGAGCGTCCGCCGCCATCCCACGTGCGGAACGCAGGCCAGAAGATACGCGGCGAAAAAGGCGAATACGTAGGGGCGCATGGTGAAGGTGCCGATGGCGATGTCAAGATAACCCGTCATGTCTTTTGTTAACTCAGTCCCTTTCTGATCTGGTACAGCTCGGCCAGGTCCAGTCCGTTCTGCTCGTAGTACTCGCGTTCCAGTTCCTCCACATAGAACCGGTCCAGGCCGGAGTTTTCCAGAAAATCCTCCCGCAGTCCGACGTTGTGTTCGGAGATGATGGCGGGGAGCAGTGAATGGAGGTACACGGCCTCTTTCTTGATGGTGAAGATGGTCTCATAGAAGAGGTGATCCGGGATGTCCGACTGGATGCGTTTCCTGGTTTTCAGTTCGGCGGTCACTTCGCGGCGCAGTGCCTGCTGATCGGCCTTGGAGCTGAACCTGGAGTAGAAGCTGCGGACGCGGTTGCGCACATGTTCCAGTAGCGTGAGGTAGATCCGCTCCTCCGCGTCGATCTGCAGGAGCCGTTGTCTGAGTTCTTCGATGGACGAGTTGCGCGCCTCGATCGCCTCCAGCCCTTCCATGAGGGTCCGGACCTTGCGCCGTCCGAAACGCCCCAGGTATGAGTTCTCGAAAAGCTCATCGATGAACAGGCCCCTGAAACAGTTCTCCCTCAGGTTGTCGAAGGCCGCCTTGTGCTCCAGCAGCCCGCGCAGCATCTCATCGTTGATGCGCACGTTTTCCATGAAAGCCAGGTTGCTGATCAGGTTCGCCACGCTGTCGAACCGGTCCAGATAGGTGATAACCTGGGAAAAACCGTCCAGCAGTTCGGGATCGGCGCCGTCTCGGATCCTTTCGTCGCACTTTTTGGTAGCGTCCAGCATGAGCCGGTCGAAGGAGGGATCACGGTTCTCCACGGCGATTTTTTTGGCCACGATGAGCCTGAGCATGTCCTCCCGGTCGATGGGACTCTCGATCATTTTTTCCCTCAGGAAGATCCCCTCAAGAATCTCTCTCGGTTCTGCCAGGTAATCCGTCTCGTCCGTGACGGCCGGATTGCGCTCCTTCTTCAGCATCTCGTCCAGGGTGCAGAAAAGGGCGACGGGTATCTTGTTGCGCACCGAAAGGGTCTTGAGGCGGGTGAGGCGCGCGTTGTCCAGGTCGCAGATTTCCCCCCTGGTGTTGCAGTGCAGGAGGATGTTACGGTACTCGTCCACGATCCGCCTGTTGGCCGGGTGGCGGTACATGACATCGATGCGGATCCGCTGTTGCTGGTAGCTTTCAATCCGCAGGCTGGCGGCCAGGTTGACCAGGCGGCCGAACTCTTCGTCGGGAATCTTCTTGTTGCGGAAATAGAGCGTTCTGAACAGCTCCCGGTACTCGCGGTGATGGCGGTGCACCAGCTTTATGACGAAAAGCTGGGTTGAGGGATCCCTGAACAGCGGAAAGAGCTCTTCGACGAGGAGATCTTCACGCTCCGCACCGATGGCGGGAGACCTCTTCAGAACCCTCCCCATCATCCTTACCAGTTCTTCCTGCTGCTCCTTCAGTCCGCTGGACAGATCGCCGGAACAGGCAAAGAAGAAGTAGTTGCAGACCGCGTTGCCGTTAAAGAAGATGGAGTCGTAGCTCAATGCGCCCGAGGTCTGGTCGCTGAAGCGGACCACTCCCGTCGCCTCATCCAGCTGCGCGCCGTACATGACCAGGCGGTTGATGATTTCCGGTTTTGAGAGATCGGTTGCGGGTTGATCCACTCCGAACATGTATTCGCAGAAATAGCCGCCGTTACCGGTGTGGCTGAGACCGGTGGGGCCGATGACGAATTCGTTGCCCTGGGAAAAGATGCGCAATCGGTCGTCTTCCTGGGCAAAATTGAAGAAATAGCGCTGGTAGGCCTCGACGCCCACGACCATCGCGTAGTATTCAATGCCGTCGCAGACCTGCCCGTGCAGCCTGATGTCCTTGCGCATAAGAAGCGTTTTCCTTCCAGAGGTCATGGTGAAATGTGACGCCGGTTGTCTGTCGGTCAGTGCGGAACCCCCATCTCAAACACCATCCCATCGTAGGCGAATTCGAATCCCGGCGGCAGCTTTACTCCGTCGGCGTACAGGACGTCGTGGGAGAGGTGGGTCAGGATGGTGCGGACCGGTCGAAGCTGTTCCACCGCGGCAATTGCCGTTTCTATGTTGAAGTGGGACGGGTGCGGATTCCAGCGCAAGCCGTCGATGATCAGTACTTCCAGCCCCTCCAGCAGGGAGAGGGAGTATTCTGGGAGCTCGTTGCAGTCGGTCAGGTAGGCGAAGCCGCCGATGCGGTAACCGAGGGACGAAATGTTGCCGTGGGTCAGCGGCACCGGAGTGACGGCCAGGCCGAACAGATCGAACGGTCCGGTGATATGGTTCGGCTTGAGCAGCGGTTTGTAGCCCGACCCCTCCCGCTCGACGAAAATATAGGAGAAGCCGCTCATCAGGGTGGCAAAGGTTGATCCCGAGGCGAAGCAGGGGATGACTTTCCTGTGCCGCAGGTGAAATCCCCGCAGGTCGTCGATACCGTTGACATGGTCGGCGTGGGAGTGGGTGAAGAGAACGGCGTCGATATGGCTGATCCGTTCCCGCAGCGCCTGGTGGCGCAGATCGGTGGAGGTGTCCACCAGTATGTTCCTCCCCCCGTGCCGGATGAGCAGCGAGGCCCGGGTACGAACATCGCGCGGGTCCCTGGAGGAACAGACCGCGCAGTCGCATCCCACCATTGGAACTCCCGTGGATGTCCCGCTCCCGAGGATGGTGAATTTCATTAACACTTCCTTGTCGTGCGTTTAACTAACAAGAAATATCATGAACTCCCTTTTTGGGGCAAGGCAGTTTTGGCAAGAATGCCGGAATCAGCTTGAGAAGGTATCCAGCAGCAGGGCCGCGTTGAGTCCAATGACCACAATCCCCACCAGCCAGAGCACGGTGGCGCCGAAGCGGCTGTTGGCGTGCTCCCCCATGACATCCTTCGAGGAGGTGAGCAGGATGAGCGGGATGATGGTGAAGGGAAGCTGCAGGGAGAGCGCGACCTGGCTCCAGAGAATGCCCCTGAAGGGGTCGCTCAGCGCCAGGATGACTGCCAGGGCGCCGCAAAGCGTGATGCCGAGACCGGTCCGGGAGTGGGGGTCCGACATGTCGAACGGCTCCCGATGGATCCCCGCGAAGACGCTGCCCCCGGCCATGGCGGCCGTGACCGAAGAGGAAAGCCCGGCGAAGAGCAGCCCCAGGGCGAAGACCGTGGCTGACAGGCGTCCGAAGATCGGTTCCAGGGTGACGGTCACCTGGGGCAGTTCGGTAACAACGATTCCGTTTTTGTAGAACATGGCCGCCGCCATCAGGATCATGGCGCTGTTTATGGCCCAGCCGGTTCCCATGCCCAGCAGGGTGTCCATGAACTCGTAGCGGAGCTGATTCCTGACAACATCCTCTCCGCTGCTGTGCCACTGGCGGCTCTGGATTACCTCCGAATGGAGGAAGATGTTGTGCGGCATGACCACCGCGCCCAGGACCCCCATGATGACCGGGAGCGCTCCGGCGGGAAAGACCGGCGTGACCCAGCCGCCGAAGGCGCTGCCCCAGGAGACGTCCGCAAGTTTCAGTTCGAAGATGAAAGCCAGCCCGATGAGGGAGATGAATCCCATGATCCACTTCTCCAGACGCCGGTAGTTTTTGGAGTGGAGCATCCAGGCGGAGAAGATGGCCGCCAGCAGGGCTCCCGCCGGCAGCGGCAGGCCGGTCAGCATGTTGAGGCCGATGGCGGCGCCCAGCAGTTCGGCCAGCGCGGTGGAGACGCAGGCGGCCATGGCGCTTCCCAGCATCAACAGGCGCAGCCAGGGCCGGAAGTATTTCGATGCCGCCTCCGCCAGGCAGAGGCCGGTGACTATTCCCAGGTGGGCCGCGTTGTGCTGGACGATGATCAGGATTATGGTGGAGAGGGTCACCACCCAGAGCAGGCGGTAGCCGAACTGGGAGCCGGCGGCCACGTTGGTCACCCAGTTGCCGGGATCGATGAAGCCGACCGTGACGAAAAAACCGGGACCGATGTGGCGGAAGAGCTCCCATGAGGCGAGATGGGAGGCCTTGCGGCCGATGTGCGAAAACCATTTCATGACAAGGAATATCATAGCCGCAAGTCATGGGGATGTCGAGACGACATGTCGAACCTGGGTCCGCCTCCATACCTCCGTTAGTCCGGAAGGCCTCTGCCTTTGCGTTTCAGGAGATGACCGAGAACCCGGCGAAGGAGCGGCAGAGTGGGCGGCCTGTCACGCCACGGCGGTGTACGGGCCCCAACTCTTCCGGAAACTCACGGTATTCCGACGGCATGGGCCCGGGACCGAGCGTAACCGGTCTCTCCGCCGCTATTTCCCGTCGAGATACTGAAGGGAATAGCTGACGTAGTTTTCGGCCGTCTTTTTGAGATTCCCGATCTCCTCCGGGGTCAGGTCGCGTTTGTAGCGCGCCGGAGCTCCGAGCCAGAGGGTATGGGGGGGAATGACGGTCCCCTCGGTGACCAGGGAACGGGCGCCCACCAGCGCCCCCTCTCCGATAACGGCCCTGTCCATGACCAGGGCCTGCATGCCCACGAAGCAGCCGTTGTGCAGGGTGCAGCCGTGCAGGATGACGCCGTGGCCGATGGTGACGTCGTCACCGATGACCAGCGGCGCGCCCGGGTCGTCGGCGCTCTTTTTATGGGTGACGTGGAGCACGCTCAGATCCTGCACATTGGTGCGCGCTCCGATACGGATGGAATTCACGTCGCCGCGCACCACGCAGTTGTACCAGACGCTGCTCTGGGGACCGATGGTCACGTCGCCTATTATTACCGCAGTTTCGGCGATGAACGCGCTTGCATGGATGATAGGGCTATAATCCTGAAATCTGTCGATCAATGCCGTTTGCCTCCCTGGATGTGTATAGTAATATCCGGACCGCCAAGTCCTTCAGGCACCACGGATCCGGTTGTTTATCCAATACTCGGACGGCAGTATAGGGCACGCAGCCGGTTTTTTACAACCAGGTATTGGGGAAATGCCCGCCGATGGCGGGTTTGCGCGATCTGGAGGCGGATAATATTTTCTTGTTGCGTCCTGTCCGATTTGTTATGGTATCAGACTACGCGAAAGTTACGCAAAGGGGAGAAAACGGGGTGAAATTCACGAAAATGCAGGGCGCCGGCAATGATTACGTGTATGTGGACTGCTTCCAGGAGAGAGTCGCGGACCCGCGGCAACTGGCCATACGGGTTTCCAACCGCAACTTCGGTATCGGGTCGGACGGGCTGATTCTGATCATGCCGTCGGACGTGGCCGATGTCCGCATGAGGATGTTCAACTCCGACGGTTCCGAATCGGAGATGTGCGGCAACGGCATCCGCTGCGTGGCGAAGTATGCCTATGATCACGGCATCGTGTCCAGAGACGAGATCACCGCCGAAACCGGCGCGGGCATCCTCACCCTGAGGCTGACACCAGGCAGTGACGGCAGGATCGAGAAGGTGAGGGTCAACATGGGGCCTCCCCGCCTGACCAGATACGAGATCCCCATGACCGGGCCAGCCGGCGAGCGGGTGATTTCCCAGCCGCTGACCGTTCTCGATCGGACCTTTCTGATCACCTGCGTCTCCATGGGCAATCCCCACTGCGTCATCTTCGTGGACGATGCGGCCGATTTCCCGGTCTCCACCTACGGGCCGCTGATCGAGAACCACGAGTGGTTTCCCCGCCGCACCAACGTGGAATTCGTCCAGATCTACTCACCCACCGAGGTCCGTCAGCGCACCTGGGAGCGGGGCGCGGGCGAGACCCTGGCCTGCGGCACCGGTTCCAGTGCCGTTACGGCGGCCTGCGTCCTGAACGGCCTGACCGGGAGGAGGATACTCAACCATCTTTCGGGCGGAGACCTGGAGATGGAATGGGCCGAGGACGGCAACATTTACATGACCGGTCCGGCGGTTGAGGTGTTTAGCGGCGAGATCGCCCTGTAATGTTTTTTCCGTCCGCCAAGCCGCTTCGCGTTGCCGGGCCGATGGCCACTGTGCCCGATCCCCGGACCATCCCGGTTTGCGTCCCGCACGATACTCTTCCGACCCGCATTCAGCCTGCTGTCGCGGGGGGAGTGAGTTATTCCCCATGTTGCGCGCCGTAACCATCGTTAACGCCCTCCTGGGAATAGCCATTGTCGCCCTTCTGGCGGCCATTGTCGCCGACCGCGTCTCCCTTCGCGTCTACGACTCACTGCCGGCGAAGGCGGGGGGGGAACGGAAAGCGCCGGAGTCGCCGGCTTCGCGGTCCGAGGATCTGGCCTATTATGCCCCGATCATGGCAAAGGGGCTTTTCGGTCGGGCCACCCAGGGAACGCTCTCCCCCATCGCCACCGTTTCAACGTCCGGCCGGGCCGCGCCGGCCACGGCGCCATCGGAGCTGCTCCTTCTGGGAACGGCAACCGGTTCGTTCCGGGAGACCTTTGCCTTGGTGCGCCATACCGCCAGACAGGAGGAGCGGGTTTTCAGGCTCGGGGATACGGTTTTCGACGCCGGCCGCCTCGTTGAGGTGAGGCGGGAACGCGCCTTCATCTTGGTTAACGGCAGGAAGGTTGAACTCCTCACCCCCCTCGCCCCACCGGTGGCCGCTCCTCCGACCGGCCGCGCCACTTCTGCCGGGAGCGCTTCCGGTCCGAATGCAACGGGCGCAACCGGAGGGGTGATCGACCAGCGAGCCCTGAACGCCGCCCTGGACAACATCGGTCAGGCCATGACCGATGCCCGCATGCTTCCCAGCCAGAAAAACGGCAGGGTCGAGGGTTTCCGGATTTCGGAAGTCAAGCCGAGGGGGGTTTTTGCGATGCTCGGACTGAGGGACGGCGATGTCCTCCTGCGGCTCAACGACTTTTCGGTGGATTCGCCGGACAGCGCCCTCCAGTCGTTCATCGCCCTCAGGGGACAGAACCGGCTCAAACTCGATCTGATCCGGGACAGCAGGCCGGTGTCGTACAGTTTCGACATACGATAGTTTGTTAGGACGTGGAGGCACGCTTGATACGATATCCGATTCGCATACTCTGCATGCTGCTGCTGGCGCTCCAGCTCCTGGCGACGCCCCTGTGGGCAACCGGCAGGGGGGTGGTCCTGAACTTCAGCGAGGTGGATATTGCCACCATGGTGAAATTCATCAGCGACCTGACCGGCAGGAACTTCATCCTCGACGACCGGGTCAAGGGGAAGATCTCCGTCTACTCCCCTTCCAAACTCTCCATCGAAGAAGCCTACAACGTCTTCGTTTCGGTGCTCGAACTGAAGGGGTTCACCGTGGTGCAGAGCGGCAGGGTAGCCAAGATCATTCCGGTCGCGAACGCCAAGCAGGCCGGAATCAGGCTGCTGCCCCAGGGGGAGCGGGCGCCGGTCAACGAGAGCTACGTTGCCCAGGTGACCAAGCTGGAAAACATCACCGCCCAGGAGGCCATGAGCTTTCTCCAGCCGATGGTTTCCAAGGACGGCCATCTCTCGGTTTTCGGCCCGGGTAACCTGATCCTGATGGTGGACTCTTCCATCAACATCCGCAAGCTGCAGAACATCCTGGCGGCCATCGACACCGAGCGGACCCGTGATGGCGTGGAGATCATCTACCTGAAGAACGCTTCGGCCGACAGCGTGGCCGCCGTCGTCCGTCAGTGGCTCGCCGGCAGCGATGCCAGACCTTCCGGCCAGACCCAGACCGCCGGGACCGGAAGCGGGACGGGGAACATTCTGGCTGATCAGCGTCTCAACGCCCTGCTGGTGTTCGGCAGCGACAAGATAAAGAAGGCGGTCCGCGAGATGGTCGCCAGACTGGATGTGCCGCCCCCCGAGGCCAGCGGCAAGATCAACGTCTATTACCTGGAGAATACCGATGCCACCGAGATGGCGAAGGTGCTGGAAGGAGTGATCAGGGGAACATCCACCCAGGCCACGGCAACGGGACAGACCGGCGCGGGCGCCACGTCGGCCACCGCCACCACGGCGGCCCCCCAGTCTTCTCCCTTCGAGGGGGGCAAGATCACCATTGCTGCGGACAAGTCGTCCAATTCCCTGGTGATCATGGCGTCCACCGCCGATTACGCCAATCTGGTCCAGGTGATCAGGAAGCTGGACCGCCGGAGCAGGCAGGTCTTCGTCAAGGTCCTGATCGCGGAGGTTTCCCTGGACAAGACGCTGGACCTGGGGCTTCAGAGCGGCGTGCTGGGCGGGGCTGCGCTCAACAAGTATCTTACCGTGTCCGGCATGTACGACCCACTGGACACCATAACCACTATGAGCACGGCCATCAGTTCCATCAAGAGCGCCCTCGGTTCCACCAGCATCACCTCCAGTCCGGTCAACGTAACCGCGGTACTGAAGGCCCTGGATAAAAACGACATGATCAAGGTGCTTTCGACGCCCAACATCCTCACGTCCGACAACAAGGAGGCGGAGATCAATGTGGGTGAAAACGTCCCCTTCAAAGGCTCCACCACCATTTCCGACGGTGTCACCACCACCTCGGTGGAGCGCAAGGATGTGGGGATCAAGCTCAAGATAACCCCCCAGATCAGCGAAGGTGACTATATCCGCCTGAAAATCGAGCAGGAGGTCTCGGCCGTAAAGAGCGACAAGGGGGATGCCGTGGATCTGGTCACCACCACCCGCTCGGCCAAAACCAACATCGTCATCAAGGACAGGGAGACCATCGTCATCGGTGGGCTGATCAAGGACAGTGACGAGGATGTGATCAGCAAGATACCGTTTCTGGGAGACATTCCCGGCCTGGGGTGGCTCTTCAAGACCAAGTCCAAGACCCATACGAAGACCAACCTGCTGATCGTGCTGACTCCCAGCATCGTCCGGGATGCGGCCGATCTCGCTTCGGTATCCGACAGCCAGCGGAACAGCTTCAGCGATGCGGCCAAAACCATCGTGCCGGTTGACATCCGCAAGGATATCGGGGCCGGGGAAACTAGGCCGGAAAACGGCCAGTCGGGGCCGGAACGGAAATGACGGCGTTCTCTCCGGAACAGCTTGAAGCCGTGGCGCGGCGCCTGGGTATCGGGTGGCGGGCCGAAATCAACGCCGGCGACGTGGACGGCGCCCTGCTGGCAAAGACACCGCTGGCCTTTGCCCGCGTCAATCTCCTGCTGCCGCTGACCGAGCGGGATGGGGCAATCCGCGTGGCGATCGGTGATCCGGCGGCGCTTCCGGCTCTGGATGAGCTCAGGCTGGTCTACGCCAAACCGGTTGAAGCGGAACTGGCGCCCCCGGCGGTCCTGCTGGACGCCATCAACCACGCCTACTCGGGAGTGTCGGGAACGGCCCGCGAGGTGCTGCAGGAGCTGGAGGGGGAAGACCTCTCCACCGTCGCGACCGAACTCAGCGGTCCCCAGGATCTGCTGGACCTGTCGGACGAAGCCCCTGTCATCCGCCTGCTCAATTCGATTCTCTCCGAGGCGGTCAAGGAGAGGGCGAGCGATATCCACATCGAGCCCTACGAGCGGGATCTGGTGATCCGGTTCCGCATCGACGGCATTCTCTATGAGAAGCTCTCCCCTCCCAAGGTCATCCAGGAGGCCCTGGTTTCCCGCGTCAAAATCATGGCCGGCCTCAACATCGCCGAGAAGCGTCTCCCCCAGGACGGCCGGATCCGGGTCATCGTCGCCGGTCGCGACGTGGACATCCGCGTCTCCATCATCCCCACCTTCTACGGCGAGCGCTCTGTGCTCCGTCTGCTGGACAAGAAGAAGGGGATCCTCTCCCTGTCGGATATCGGCCTGGGCGCCTCCGGCATCCGCACCATGGAGCGCCTGCTGAACCGCAGCAACGGCATCATCCTGGTTACCGGCCCGACCGGCAGCGGCAAGTCCACCACGCTGTACGCCGCCCTGAACCGGCTCAACTCCAGCGAGAAGAACATCATCACCATCGAGGACCCCGTCGAGTACCAGATCAGGGGGATCGGCCAGATCCAGGTCAATCCCAGGATCGATCTGACCTTTGCCAGCGGCCTGCGTTCGATCCTGCGCCAGGACCCGGACATCATCATGGTGGGCGAGATCCGGGACGCGGAAACCGCCGAAATCGCCATTCAGGCCAGCCTCACCGGCCATCTGGTCCTCTCCACCCTCCATACCAACGACGCCGCCTCGGCCATAACCAGGCTCATGGACATGGGCATCGAGCCGTTCATGATCGCCTCTTCCCTCGCGGCGGTCATGGCCCAGCGTCTGGTGCGGGTGATCTGCCCCCATTGCCGCGAGGAGTGCGCTCCGGGTGAACGGTATGCCGGGATGAACCTTCCGGAAAGGCTGTTCCGGGGCCGCGGATGCGACCGGTGTTTCGGCCTGGGCACCATGGGGCGCACCGCCATTTACGAGATCATGCCCGTCGATCAGGAGATCTGCTCCATGATCGTCCGCCGCGGCCATGCCGGGGAGATCAGGGAGTACGCGCTCTCCAGGGGGATGAGGAGCCTGAGGGACGACGGCCTGCTCAGGGCCGCGGAGGGGGTCACCACCATGGAAGAGGTGCTGCGCGTGACCCAGGACGACTATGCCGACGTTCCGCTTTGACGCCTACCACCCGGACGGCTCCCCCCGCTCCGGGACCTTGGAGGCCGAGTCGGAGCGCCATGCGCTGGGCCGGCTGAAGGAAATGGGACTGCTGCCGCGCCGGGTGTGCGAAGAGGGCGCGGACGGCGCCGCATCGCCAACGCTTCAGTTCCGGCGGCCCGTCTCTACGGCCGATCTGGCCCTGTTTACCCGCCGGTTGGCCACTCTGACGGCCTCGTCGGTGCCCCTGTTCGAGGCGGTGGGGCTGCTCCATGAACAGGAGCGCAGCCCCAGCGGCCTGAAGCGGGCGCTGGGGCGGGTAAGGGACAGGATTGCCGAGGGGGCCTCGCTCTCCAGAGCCTTTGCTGCGGAACCGAAGGTGTTCGGCGAGAGTTACGTCAGCATGGTGGCCGCCGGCGAGGCGGGCGGCGCCCTGGATGCCGTGCTGGAACGGCTGGCCGACTTTCTCGAGGAGCAGGAGGAGATCCGGGGCCGCGTGCTCTCGGCCCTCGTCTACCCGCTCCTGATGCTGCTGGTCGGGGGAGGGGTCATGACCTTCCTCCTGACGGTGGTAATTCCCAGGATTGTGGTAGTCTTTGAAGACAGCAGGGCCGCCCTCCCCCTGCTGACGGTCGCCCTCATCGGGGTCAGCCGCCTGCTGCGGGATTGGTGGTGGATTCCCGCCGGGCTCGCGGTGGCGTCGGCGCCGCTCTATCGCAGGGCCATGTGCCGGGATTCCCTGCGTTTGAAGCGGGATGCCCTGCTGCTCAGGCTCCCCCTGGCCGGAGGGATGCTGCAACAGCTGGTACTGTCCCGTTTCTCCAGGGTGCTGGGGCTGCTGCTGGCCAGTGGTGTTCCCATTATCCGCGCCCTGGAGATCACCTCCGAGGCCCTGGTCAACCGGGTGTACCGCGCCTTCCTGAAGGAGCTGATGGAGGATGTCGCCCAGGGGGGCGCGCTCTCGGCCGGCCTGCGGAAAAGCCCGCTCTTCCCGCCGCTGCTGGTGCATCTGGTGGGAGTGGGCGAGAAGAGCGGCACCCTGGAGACGATGCTGCTCAGGGCCGGCGTGGCCTACGAGCGCGAGTTCAGCGCCCGGTTGACCCGCCTCATGGCGCTATTGGAGCCTTTTCTGGTGCTGGCCATGGGGCTTGCCGTGGGGGTGGTGGTCATGGCGGTGCTGATCCCCATCTTCGAGATGAACCAGTTGATCAGGTAGGACCCATTTTTCCGATGTAGTTGACATGGTCGCGATTTTCAGCCGCAGTTGACGCGGAGGAAGGCCCCCGTTTGAAACGGGTTAGCCGGTTTTCGCCAGGAGTATTGCCATGGATTTCAGCAAGATGCTGCATACCTTTACCGTAGTTCCGTCGTTGACGGGGGAGTTGGCGGCCCTTCAGCGGATTGCCTACAATCTGTGGTGGTGCTGGGAGCCGGACGCCATCAGCCTGTTCCGCCGCATGGACGCGGACCTGTGGCAGGCCACCCGCCACAATCCGGTGGAGATGCTGGGTATTCTCCAGCAGACGACCCTGGAGACCCTTCAGAATGACGATGGCTTCATGGCTCATCTGAAGATGGTGGATGAGAAGCTGACCGAATATCTCCAGGAGAAAACCTGGTTTCAGAAAAACGCCAACAACCATTCCGCCATGAGGGTGGCGTATTTCTCCATGGAGTTCGGTCTCAACGAGTCCCTGCCGATCTACTCCGGCGGCCTGGGCATCCTGGCCGGCGACCATCTCAAGTCGGCCAGCGATCTGGGCATACCCCTGGTGGGAGTGGGGCTGCTCTACCGTCAGGGGTACTTCCGCCAGTACCTTAACAACGAGGGGTGGCAGCAGGAGTACTACCCTGAGAACGATTTCTATAACCTGCCGCTCATCCTGGAGCGGGACGAGAGCGGCGCCCCCCTTTTCTTCGAACTCCAGTTCGGTGCCAGGGAGTTCCAGGTGCATATCTGGCGCGTCCAGATCGGCAGGGTACCTCTGTACCTGCTGGATACGAACCTGGAGGAGAACAGCCCAGAGGATCGTCTGATCACGGCCAAGCTCTATTTCGGCGACCAGGAAATGCGCATGCTGCAGGAGATCGTGCTGGGGGTGGGGGGTATCCGCGCCCTGCGCCTCATGGGGGTCCTTCCCAATGTCTGCCACATGAACGAGGGGCACGCCGCCTTCATGGCGCTGGAGCGCATCCGCCTGCTGATGGACAGGCGGGAGGTGGGTTTCAGGGAAGCCCGGGAGATCGTCCGGGCCGGTAACATCTTCACGACCCATACCCCGGTGGAGGCCGGCATCGACCACTTCCCGCCGGAACTCGTGGAGAAGTATTTCAGCTCCTACTACGGAGAGCTGGGGCTGACCAGGGAAGAGTTCCTCGGCCTGGGGCGCCAGAACCCGGAAAACGGCAGGGAGAGTTACTGCATGGCGGTGCTGGCGCTGAAGCTGGCCGGATATGCCAATGGCGTCAGCCAGTTGCACGGTGAGGTGTCGCGCCGGATGTGGCGGAATCTCTGGCCGGAACTCCCGGAGGAGCAGATGCCGTTGACCTCCATTACCAACGGCGTCCACACCCGCACCTGGATGTCCAACAGCATGGTCAGCCTCCTGGTGCGCTATCTGGGAACCCGCTGGCAGGACGACCCGGCCGAATACAACGCGTGGCGCCGGATCCCCAGGATACCTGACGCCGAGCTGTGGCGCACCCGCCAGCTCTGCCGGGAAAAACTGGTGGATTTCGCCCGCAAGCGTCTGAAGCAGCAGCTGGTCAAGGTGGGCGCCACCTTCAAGGAGATCTCCGTTGCCGAGGAGGTGCTGGATCCCGAAGTGCTGACGATCGGGTTCGCCCGGCGTTTCGCGACTTACAAGCGGGGAACCCTGCTGCTGCGGGACCCGGACCGTCTGGCCCGCATCCTGAACAACCCGGAGATGCCGGTGCAGATCATCTTTGCGGGCAAGGCCCATCCCCAGGACCACGAGGGGAAGGAGCTGATCCGCCAGATAGTGCAGATGTCGCACCAGGAGCGCTTTCGCCACCGGATCGTTTTTATCGAGGATTACGACATGGAGGTGGCCCGACACCTGGTTCAGGGCGCCGACGTCTGGCTGAATACTCCGCGCCGCCCCATGGAGGCGAGCGGCACCAGCGGCATGAAAGTGGCTTTCAACGGCGGCCTGAATCTGAGCATCCTGGACGGCTGGTGGTGTGAGGGGTACCGGGGCAACAACGGCTGGGCCATTGGCAAGGGCGAGGTCTACGAGGATGTGGAATACCAGAACCAGGTGGAGAGCCGCGCCATCTATGACCTCCTGGAAAAGGAGATCGTCCCCCATTTTTACGAACGGGCCAGCGATGGCATACCCCGTGCATGGGTTGGCACCATGAAGGCTTCGCTCCAGAGCCTCTGCCCGCTTTTCTCCACGGAACGCATGGTGCAGGAGTACACCAAGAACGCCTATACTCCGGCGTATCTGCGCTGGAGCCGGCTGGTGGAGGACGGGCTTGCCCTCGCCATTGATCTGGCCGCCTGGAAACAACGGATTTTCAAGGCGTGGCCCCGGGTGCGGATCGAGCACGCCGAGGCGCGGGTCTCCGACGCGGTGCCGGTTGGCGGCAGCATTCCCATCACGGCGCGGGTGGCGCTGGGCGACCTCGGAGTGGATGAGGTGGCGGTGGAGGGGTATTTCGGCGTCCTGGATTCCACCGGCGCCATTCAGGGTGGGGAGAGCGTCCCCCTGGAGCATGTGCGCGCCCTGGGCGGTTCGGCGCATCAGTACGAGGGGAAGATCGAGTGCCGTTTCTGCGGGCGCCACGGATTCATGCTGCGGGTCATGCCGAAGCACGGGGTTCTCGGCAACGTCTATGAACCCGGTTATCTGATCTGGGGCTGAAAAGCCGTCTTGCGTCCGGAGTTTCCTGCCGGGCTGATGGAGTATTTACGGGATTTCCCGGGGTGATTTCTCATGGCCGCAACTTCCGACATTCAGCAGCAGGTCTTCGATCTCCTCTCCAAGACCTCAAACCTCTCCTTCGTCAGCGCCGACCGGGAATCGGGCGGAAGCATCGGCCTGATTCCGGGGCAGAAGGTGGTTGCCGAGGTTCTTACAACCCTTCCCGACAGCCGGGTACAGGTGCGCATAGGTTCCGAACGCTTCAACCTCAACCTTCCCATGGAGGTCAGGCAGGGGCAGGACCTGGAACTGACGTTCGTCTCCGGCGAGCCCCGCTCCACCTTTGCCATTGCCCGCCAGGGGGTGGTGTCACCGCCGGTTACCCTGTCCGATGCCTCCCGCCTGCTGGGGCTGCTGTCGAGCGGCGAACAGATGGACAACCCCCAGCTGCGCTCGTCCCTGCAGAGTGTCGCCGGGATGCTGCGCAGTACTCCGGGAGAATCGGGGGTGCTTGCCAACCTGATGGATGAGGCCCTGACCTACGGCGCCGTTCTCCGGGGGGGAGCGGATCTGCCCCGGGAGGCCGGAGGGGGTACTCCGCAGGCCGGAATGGCGCGAGACGGCGGGACGGCGGGACCGGCTTCGGGCCCCACCACCCCGGATCAGGTCCGGCTGGCGGCCTTTGAGGCCAACGCTTCCCAGATTCTGCAGCAGATTGCCCGGAATTCCCGCTTCATCCTGGTGGAGGCGGCAAACCAGCCGGTGGTTCCCCTCCTGCTCAAGCCCGGCCAGGAAGTTGACGCCGCGGTACAGGGGACTCTTCCGGGCGGACGGGTCTTTGTGACGGTTGCGGGTTCGGCGCTGGAACTGACCATCCCGAGGTCGGTGACCGAGGGAGAGCTCCTGAGGCTGACGGTCATCTCCTCCCAGCCCAGGCCGGTTTTCGCCCTGTCGCGCACAGTACCCGAGACGGCCGCCAGGGGGGACCTGAGCGAGGCGGGTCGCTGGCTGAGCGCTCTGGAATACTCCGGAGGAGGGGTGTCAAGCCAGCAGCGCTACGTGCTGGATCGTCTCTCCACGGTTCTGAAGAGCCTCCCTCCCGATTCGCCGGCTTTCACCGCTATTCTGGACGAGGCAATCACCTACCGGACGGTCATGGAGGGGGGGCGGGGATCCGTTGTCCAGAGTTCCGACCTGCCGATTTTGGAAAATAAGCTGGAGCCCGTTGTTCAGAATCCCGGCCGGCCGGTCATGGCAAGAAGCGGGGAAATTGCTGATCAGAATCCTGATCTGCCGATTTTGGAGGGTAAGCTGGAGCCTGCTGTCCGGAATCCCGGCTGGACGTTTGTTGAGGGAAAGGGTGAAGTCGTTGAGCAGATAACTGACCAGACGGTCATGGCGAAAAGGGGGGAACTCCCTGTCCAGGGCGCGGCGGAAGGCCCCCCAGCCACCATTGCGCAGCAGGCCGCGCTCCGCCAGGGTAGCGGCATCGTTCTCGGTGATGATCTGACCAGGCTGCTCCAGGCGCTGGTCAAGGGGGATCGCCTGGCCCTCGTGGAGGCGCTGAATGAGCAGGCAGTCGCGACCGGTTTTGCCGCCGGCCAGCAGTTGAAGGGGGACGTGCTGGCGGCGTTGGGGGGCGGGCGTTTCCTGATGCGGGTGGCGGAACAGGTTTTTGAGTTCAGTCTGCCGAAGGGGGTATTTTCCGGTGACAGGCTCACCCTTTTCTTCATTGCCGCTGATCCCAGACCGACCTTTCTGGTTACTCGTTTCGGCAGGCCGGGAGATTCCCGGCTCAGTGAAACCGGGCGCTGGCTGAGCGGTTTTCTCGGCGCCGCGTCCGATGGGAAAAGCGTCGCGCAGCCGGTCGGCATCCTGCGGATCCTGCTGTCGGGCCTGCCGGGCGACGCGGCCCGGGTGAGCGAGACGCTGGAGCGCGGGGTGCGGGAGAGCGGGCTTTTCTACGAGTCCCATCTGGCCCGCTGGTTCGGCGGCGATTATCCCCTGGAGGATATCCTGAGGGAACCCCAGGGACGCCTCTCCACGTTGCGTCACCCTGCCGCGGCGCCGAATCCGGTTGATGACGGGGTTGGGGAGGAGACAGTCGCGGTCGCAATGAAAGATTCCTCGCTGGCGGCTCTGGAAACGGCGTTCAAGAAGGCGGGCAGGGTCGCGGATCAGGATGGAGGCGTCGATCAGCGCAGTCTGCCGGTTGTGCGTGAACAACTGGGAACCCTGCAGTCGGGACAGATCCTCTTTCGCGGGGAACTCTCCGCGGGTAGGCCGTTCGAATGGTCGGTCAGCGAACGTGAGGCGAAGCGCGGTCAGGCGGGTACCCAGGAGCGCGGATGGGATACGGTTCTGAAGGTTGACCTGCCGAGGCTGGGTGCCGTTACGGCCCGATTGCGGCTGAATGCCAACCGGGTCGAGGTCGATCTGCTCTCCGGCAGCATCGAGTCGGTGGGAGTCCTCGAAAGCGGGCGGGAAGCCCTGGTGGAGCAGTTGCGCGCCGCGGGACTGGAACCGGGAGAAATCGGAGTTCACCATGGCCCGATTCGATAACGAGGAACGCAGGGCGGCGGCCCTCTCCTACAAACAGGGGTATTACGCTCCGGTGGTGGTAGCCAGCGGCAGCGGGGTCATGGCCGAAGCGATCATAGCCTGTGCCCGTGAGGCAGGGGTCTACGTGCATGAATCGCCCGAACTGGTGAAGCTGCTGATGCAGGTTGATGTTGACCAGTTCATTCCGCCCGAACTCTACAGGGCCGTGGCGGAAATTCTGGTGTGGTTGTATAAAATGGAGGAGTGATGCGGATCAAGTTTGGCACCGACGGCTGGCGCGGAGTGATTGCCCGGGATTTTACCTTTGACAACCTGGCTCTGGTAGCCCAGGCCACCATGGATTACCTAAAGCGGCGGGGGCTGGGGCAGAGGGGGCTGGTGATCGGCCACGACCGCCGCTTTCTTTCCCGTGATTTCGCCCTGAGGGTGGCAGAGGTTGCGGCTGGCAACGGCATCCGCGTGTTCCTGAGCAACGGATACGCTCCCACGCCGGCGGTTTCCTGGGCGGTGCGCCAGAGCGGCGCCGGCGCGGGAGTGATGATCACGGCGAGTCATAACCCCCCGGAATATAACGGTTTCAAGATCAAGGAGCTTTTTGGGGGTTCCGCCCTCCCTGCCACCACCAGGGAGGTGGAAGAGGTCCTCGCTTCCAATCAGGCTGCGGGGCGTCCGGTCGAGGCGTGTCCGTTTGATGACGCCGTTGCCAGGGGACTCATAGAACTGTTTGATCCCGTGGAGGGGTACTTTGGGCAGCTCAGGCGCTACGTGGACCTCGACCTGATCTCGAGGGCGGGAATCTCCGCCCTGGTTGACCCCATGTTCGGCGCCGGATGCGGTTTCATCCCGCGACTGCTGCCGCACGTGGACGAGATCCACAACGTGGAAAACCCCTCTTTCGGCGGTCGGCCGCCCGAGCCGATCGGTGAGCACCTGACGGAGCTCTCCTCCTTGGTGAGGAGCGGAAAGTACCGGGTGGGGCTGGCCCTGGACGGCGACGCCGACCGGATCGGAGCGGTCGATGAAAACGGTGATTTCTTCTCGTCGCACTGCATCTTTACCGTCGTCCTACGCCATCTGATCGAACACAAGAAGTTGCGCGGCGGCGTGGTCAAGACCGTTTCCACGACCCGCATGGTGGATCTTCTGGCTGGTAAATTCGGTCTGCGGCTCTTCGAGACTCCCATCGGCTTCAAGCATATCTGCGGCCTGATGCTGGAGGAGGATATCCTGATGGGGGGCGAGGAGTCGGGAGGACTGGGGGTCAAGGGACACATACCGGAGCGTGACGGCATTCTGCTCGCCCTGCTTCTGCTGGAGGCCATGGCGGTGAGCGGCAAGGGGCTGCGCCGGATGCTGGACGAAACCATGGATGAAATCGGCCACTTTTTCTATCGCCGCATCGACCGGCGGATCGAACCGGCCGCCAGGGAACTTCTGGTGGAGCGCCTGAAGTCGATGCCCCCGGAGAGAATCGATGGCCGCGATGTGGCTGCGACCAATTTCAGCGACGGTTTCAAGTTCATTTTTGACAATGGTGACTGGCTGCTGATCCGTCCGTCCGGCACCGAACCGGTGGTCCGCCTCTACAGCGAAGCCGCCTCCCCTGATGAGGTCAGCCGTCTGCTGGCCGCGGCCGAGACCCTGGTTGCGGTTTAAGGAAAAGGAGGCGTCCCGGTTTGCCCTGTCGCAACATCGCGTCGTCCCGGCGGGAGCGTCTGTGATAAATCGGGGAGTCCATTCGCAAAAAAGAGATGAAATTTGCCGTTATTATGGTAATAATCTACGATTAAAACCGTTGTGCGGGATACACCACAGAGGAGGATTCAAAGATGGCAAATTTTCTCATTGTTGATGATTCATCCACCATGCGTAAGATCATTTCGCGTTCCCTTCGTCAGGCAGGCCTTCCGGTTGATGAGATCTATGAAGCGGGCGATGGTATCGAGGGGCTTAACGTGATCGCTTCGGGCAAGACGATCAATCTGATCCTCTCCGATATCAACATGCCCAACATGGATGGGCTGGAGTTCGTCAAAACGGTCCGTGGGAACGGCAATACGACTCCGATCGTCATGATCACCACCGAGGGTGGCGAGGAGATCATCAAGGAAGCCATCAGCAGCGGCGCCAGTGACAGCATCAAGAAACCGTTTACGCCCGATCAGCTTCAGGAAAAGCTGGGAGGCCTCATATGAGCCTTAACGCGGAAATTGCCGACTCCAATGTCTTTACCGAAGAGCAGTTGGCAAAGTACATCATCGATGCGACTCAGGAGGTGTTCTCCACGATGATCATGATGGATGCCGCCGACGATTATCCCCTCAGGGAGCCCATCACCCGCTTCAAGTGCAGCATCACCGGCATGGTCGGCTTTGCCGGAACCTACTCCGGAGTGATCTCCATCCACTGCCCGGTTTCGCTGGCGCTCAAGATTACTTCCAGCATGCTCGGCATGGAGTGCGACGAGGTTAACGAGGATCTGAACGACGCCATCGGAGAGATCGCCAACATGCTGGGGGGCAGCGTCAAGCAGGTGCTTTCCAAGGGAGGCCTGGACGTCAAGCTGTCGATTCCGACGGTAATCTCGGGAGAGGACTACACGGTTAATTCACTCTCGGATATCGATTGCGTCGTGATCCCCTTCAGGGCTGATGACGAGAGGTTTCTGGTCGGCCTGACCCTTACGAAGGAAGATTGATTCGGTTGCCGCGCATCACTCTCCTCAACCCGTTGCGGCCGGGTTGATCCCGAACAGGAAGATTCTGTGCCATGGATGGTTATACCACCTTAAGCGAAATACTTGCGTCCGCCCTGAAGCAGGCCGGTGAAGAGAGCGGCATGCTTCTGGGGCAGGAACTCTCCATATCCCTGACCGATTCCCTCACAACCAGCAAAACGGCGTACTTCGGCAACCTTGACGACGCGGTGTTCGTCATCGGTGTTGATTCGCGCGAGGCCTACTCAGGCCAGTTCTATCTGCTGTTTTCGTTGCGTGACGCCATCGTCATGAGCAGCACCCTCCTCGGTATTCCGCCGGCCCGCGTCCAGGAAAAAAAGCGGCTGGCCATCATTGAGAATGATGATATCGACGCCTTCTCCGAGATCGGGAACATGATCAACGGTTCCATCAACACGGTCTTTAAGGAACGTCTGCCGAACAAGGTCCACCTGAAGGTGCTCCAGCCGAAGAAGTTCATCCCCGAAATAGACCAGCTGAGCGAAGAGGAGCCGATCCCGGAAGGTGATTACCTGATGTTCCGCTCCCGCCTGGAAATGACGGGCCAAGAGATGAATTATCTTGACGTGCTGATGCCGGTTCAGCTCGGCAACCTGTTCGATCCGCCCCGGGAACCTCCGGAACCGGCGGTTGAGGCGGAGAGCGAGGTTGCCGAAGAGGCCGACGGAGCCGTCCTGGCCGCCGAAGTCCCATCGGAGGAGGGCGCTCCGGAAGTACTCTCAAGAGTGTTCCCGGATGAGGCGGAAGCTTCGGTGGAGCCGGCAAGAGAGCGTGTGGACAGTATCGTGGTGCTGCAGGATGACGATGACAGCCGCAGGAGTATCGTTGACGCCATCTCGTTCTCCGGCCTCAATGTGGTAGAGGGGACGCTGGATGACAACATCAAGGAGCTCTTTGCCGGCAGAAACGTCCGGCTGGTCATTATCGGTTCGGAGGACGCAGATGACCGGGAGCTGTCAGTCTGTATCAAGGTCATGGCCATGCGCCAGGATTTTCCGCCCCCCATCGTGATGAGCGCCCGGCGTTGGACCCGGACGGCGGCGCTCAAGGCGCTGAAATACGGTGCGCGGGATATCGTTCTCACACCCTGCAGTGAAGAAGAGCTTGCATCAAAGGTGAGAAGATTCTGCAAACTGCCGGAATAGCAGGTCCGCGACGTCCGTCAGGAGAGCGCCGTCCATGAACAGCTTTTCCCACATACGCGTGAAAACGGGGTACGGCTTCCCGTCGAAACGGCTGTCTGTTCCGCTGCTGGCATGCCTTCTCTCCCTCCTCATGCTCTCCCCGGCCAACGCCTCGCTGCACGCCAATTGTCTCAACAGGATATCGATCCGTCCCCTGAAGAGTCATACCCGCATCACTCTTGCCATGAAGGACCAGCCGCAGTATTCGGTAACCGGCATGCCCGGCAACAGGCTGAGGATCATCCTGTCGGATACCGATGCCCCGTTGCGCAGGAAGTTTCGGCGTTATTCCGATGCCAACATGGGAGGCGTTGTCGTTTCCCGGCGGGGCGAGAACCTGGTGTTGACGTTTCGGGTCGCGGCTGGATGCGTCTGGCGGGATGTCACTCTGGACGGCATCCGCGCCGTCACCATCGATGTGGGGAGGAGGTTCGGTGCTCCCCAGGCCGTGGTGTACCGTCCCGGCCGGGAAAAGATCTGGAACGGCGTTGAAAAGCTGGTCCGCGACTTCGAGCCCCCCCTCAAGTCCGAACTGCCGTTTCATCCCACGGACCGCAGGGTGCTCGGGAATCTGCTGGACCCCAATGCCCAGGAGGCTTTTATTGCCGCCGAATCGGCGCTCTACAAGGGGAGCCTGTCGGAAGCGGAAGAGCGCTTTTCCCAGTTCGTCTCCCAGCAGCCGGCGATCAGGGCTCTGGCGCTCTACCGGCTGGGAGAGGTCTATTACAAGCTGCAGAAATACCCCCAGTCTCTGGCCTCCTTCCGTGAGGCGGAAAAACTCTGGCCGGCATACCTGAATTTCGATCCGGGCGTGACATTCTACTACGGCGACAGCATTGCGCGCGGCGGTGACCTGGCGGCCGCCCGCAGCATGCTGTCCGCCCTGATCGCCCGTCTTGCCGACAACAGGGTAGCGCCGGTGCTCCTCGTCCGACTCGCGGACATACTGTCCCGGCAGGGGCATGCCCAGGAGGCGCTTGGCATCTATCGAACGGTTTCGGAAAATTTCCGTGACAACAAGGCCACCTGGATTGCGCTATTGCGCCTGAAGGATCGTGACTTCCTGCGGATGACCCCGTGGAATTACCGCGGTTTGTCCGAAGCGTATCTGGGCATTTCCCTTCAGAGCAACGACATCGATTTGCGTGAGGAGTCACTCTTCAAATACGTGCTTCTGGAATCTCTCCACGGAGAAGCGCCTGACGCGCTCAGGCAGATCGTCATGTTCCAGAAGAAATTTCCCCGCGGCGTCTATGGGGCGGTCTGCAGGACCATGCGGGAGGTTCTGGTGGCGCAGGACTACCGTCAGTCCGAATGGAGCAAGAACCCCCCGGGACTGATCCGGTTTGTGGAGGAGCAGCAGGACTATCTGGCCGGCTGCATGGAACAGGCGGATTTTCTGCCGAGTGTGGTCAAAGCCTACGAAAAGAGCGGCAGTCCCATAGAGCTCGTGAAAATGTTCGGCTATCTCCTTGAACGTCCGTGGGCGGCGGCCGGAGCCCCGTACATGTACGAGGTGGTGGCGGAAAATGCGGAGCTTCTGGGGGATGACGCCATGGCGGAAAGGAGCCTGCGTGACTTTCTCCACCGGTTTCCCTCCCATCCCAGGGCGCGTCTGGCGCTGGAACACCTGGGGGGACTGATGTACGCCGGAGGAAAATACCAGGAATCGAGAGACTCCCTGTTCTGGCTGCTGGGCAGGAATGAACGCGCCCGGCTGCCCGAGAGCTACTACTATCTGGGCCGGTCTCTCTGGACCCTCAAGCAGTATGTGGCGGCGTATCGGGCAATGGAGCTGTATCTGCCTCTGGGAACGGCCGGAGGGGAGAAGGCAGCCAGGCTTCTCCCGGACGCCTATTACGTGGCGGCCTCGGCGCGGGAAGCCGCCGGAGACCGCAGAGGAGCGTTGCGCCTCATCGAGTCGGGACTCAGAAGACCGGATCTGGCGGGGAGGGATGAACTGCTTTACAGGGCCGGTGAGCTCAACCTGAATGAAGGTAGGAAGCAGTCTGCCCGGAATTACTTCGAGAAGATCGCGAAGAACGGCAAGGATTCCGACTGGCAGAGACTTGCCCGTCAGGCGCTGGAGTCGCTCGATGCGAAGTCGCCGTCGTCAACCGCCAGATAGCCTCCACCCGAAGTTCCCGATGTGAAACCTCCGGCGGACCGGAGCCCGTAAAACAGGACAGTTCCGGTTATTCATGCCAAACGGAAGACGTACCGGATTATATCCCCTTAGATACGGCGTTGCTTGTACCCGGCCGGCTCCCCGCCCCGCTGTTCCGTTTTTTGCCGACATTCCCAGGGCATTCAGGATTAGCGCCGCCCGCGCGTCAAAATGGCGACTTTGTCAACGTTTTGACATTTTTTTCCCTGTTTCCGCGGTATGGCGTATCATTGCCCCGGTTTTCCGGGGTGATTTTGCCTTTTGTTTGCGGCTCGCTGAAGAACCGGGAAAGGCATGTATATTGCAAACTAATTAGCAAAGCGCGTCCGGAGGTAACAAATGGCCGTTGATGGTCTCTTCAGCAAAACCGTGGATGTTCTCGGCAAGAGCATAGATCTTCGCGCGAAGCAGCAGAACCTGATATCTTCCAACATAGCCAACGCCGAAACCCCCAACTATGTCCCGAAGTCGCTTTCGTTTGAGGATGAGCTCCAGGGCGCCATCAGGGAGACGGATTCCGTCACGCGGGTTCAGGCGCACCCCCGGCATATTCCCCTGAAGGGGGGCGGCAATGGGTTGGAGTCCGTGAGAGGCCAGGTTGTCGAGACTCCGGCCAAGACGCCCGGCAAGGATGGCAATGCGGTCGAGCTCGAAGCCGAAATGGGCCGGATGATTGAAAACCAGATCATGTATAACGCCTCGGTGCAGCTCCTGGCGAAAAAATTCGAAGGACTGCGCACGGCGATCAAGGGGCAATAGATGGACTTTTTCAGTGCGATGAATATCGGCGCTTCGGCGCTCTCCGCCGAACGGACAAGGATGAACCTGATTTCCAGCAATCTGGCGAACGCCAACGCGACCCGGACGCCGGAGGGGGGGCCGTACAAGCGCAAGGATGCGATTTTCGCGGCCACGCCGGTTGAAAGCCGTTTTGCCAGGACGCTGGCCGGAGCGGCCGGCAAGGAAGTAAGCCAGGTGGAAATCCAGCAGGTGGTCGAGGACCAGAGTCCACCCAGGATGCAGTATGATCCGGGCCATCCCGATGCCGATGCCCAGGGATATGTGGCCATGCCCAACGTCAATGTCATTGAGGAAATGGCGGATATGATCAGCGCCACCCGCACGTACGAGGCGAATATTACGGCGGTGCAGGCAGCCAAAAGCATGGCGCTGAAAACGCTGGAGATCAGCAAGTAAAGGAAAACCGGCATTGCCGGATGGAGGATGTACGAGATGGATATTAACGGGATCGCAAGTGGATATGGAATCAACAGGGCTTTTTCGAAAGCCGAGAACTCCGGTCAGGCTTCCGCGGTTGAGGGCGCCGGCAAGTTTTTCAGCGACCTCGTTTCCAAGGTGAACGACCTGCAGAACCAGTCCGACCAGGCAATCCAGACCCTTGCCAGCGGCGAGAACAAGAACCTGCACGAAGTCATGATCTCCATGGAAAAGGCGAGCATTTCCTTCCAATTCATGTCCCAGGTCCGCAACAAGGCTATCGAGGCTTATCAGGAAGTGATGCGGATGCAGGTGTAGCATCCTTCGCACGACGCGGAACCAAGGTTTTACAGCCAGGATTTTCCCCTGATGGAGAAAGGACCATCTGAACCACGATGCCAGAAGGATTGCAGAGACTCATAGCGCCTTTCATGGCGCTTTCGCCCGGCAAGCGGATGCTGGTTGGTGGTGTGGCGTTGCTTTCGGTTGTGGCCTTTGCCGTGCTGATATTCGTGGCAAACCGGACCGATTACCGCCCCCTGTTCACCAACTTAAGTTCCGAAGATGCGGGAGAAATAGTCAAGAAACTCAAGGATGCCAAGACTCCCTACCGGATTACCCCCGATGGCAAGGGAATCCTGGTGCCCGCGGACAAGGTCTACGAACAGCGGCTCACCCTGGCATCCGAAGGTCTGCCCCAGGGAGGCGGCGTCGGTTTCGAAATTTTTGACCGGAAGAATTTCGGGATGACGGAGTTTGTACAGAAAATCAACTACCAGAGGGCGCTGCAGGGTGAACTGTCCCGTACGATTTCCCAGCTGAACGGAGTTGAGCAAGCCCGCATCCACCTCGTCCTCCCGGAAAAATCGCTTTTCAAGGAGAATGAAAAGCCGGCGACCGCCTCGGTGGTCCTGAAGATGAAATCCACTCGTTCGCTGAATGACAATGAAGTTCAGGGGATCGTGCACTTGGTCTCCTCTTCCATCGAAGGCATGGACGCCGATCATGTCACGGTTCTGGACAGTCACGGCAAGGTCCTGAACAAGGGCGGAGGCCCTTCCGACCCGACGACGAAAGCCACGACCGCCATGCAGGAAACACAGCGTAATTACGAGAAAAATGTCGAAGAGCGGATCCAGTCGCTGCTCGACCCGGTTGTCGGGCCCGGCAAGACTCTGGCGCGGGTTTCGGCGTCCTTCGATTTCAAGCAGGTGGAGCGGGTTGAGGAGAAGTTCGATCCGGAAACCATAGCGGTGAGGAGCGAACAGCGCAGCGAGGAGAAGGGGGCGACAACAACCACCGCGGCTTCCACCTCCGGAGCGCCCGGCGTGCAGACCAACCTGGGCAGAAGAGGGCAGGGCAATGTGTCTTCCGGTGGCGGCGCCAAGAATGACGAGACCCTCAACTACGAGGTCAGTCGCTCGACCGCCAAGATCATCGAACCGGTGGGCGCGCTCAGCAAGATCTCCGTTGCCGTATTGGTTGACGGCAAGTACGAACAGCCCGTGGCGGTCAAGGATGGGGAGACCGCAAAACCGAAATACACCCCCCGCTCTCCCGAGGAGTTGCAGAAGATCGAAACGCTGGTGAAGGGGGCGGTCGGATTCAATGCCGAGCGCGGCGATCAGCTGGTTGTTCAGAACATCCCTTTCCAGGATATGGGCGAAGCCGGTGCTGCCGAGTCTCCCAAATGGTGGACCAATCCATTTCTGATGTCCCTGTTCAAGAATCTGTTGATCGGCCTCGGCTTCCTGGCCCTGATCGTCTTCGTCATCCGGCCGTTGCTGGTTTCCCTGAAAATCGTGAAACCGACGGTGATGGAGTCGGTGGAATCGGTTCACGAAATGACCGACAAACTTACGGCGGGCGAGCGGGCCCAGATCACCATGCAGATGGCGGAACAGCAGGAATTGATCGAGGTCGCCAAAAAGGATCCCTATCAGGTTGCGCAGATACTGCAAAACTGGATTTCAGAGGATAAATAGCATATGCAGAGCTTGACCAAGGAAAACATGACGGGCGCCGACAAGGCGGCCATACTGCTCCTCTACCTTGGTAACGACGTTACCAGCAAGGTGTTCGAGCACATGGACGACGATGAAATCAAGAAGATCAGCAAATGCATGGCGAAGCTGGGTCATGTTTCCCGCGCCACCATCATCGGGGTTGTTGAAAACTTTACCAATGTGATCAATCCCGAATCCGGCATTTTTGCCCAGGGCGAGGAGTTCGTGCGCAAGGTGCTTGAAAAGGCCCTCGGCCCGGTCAAGGCGGAAATGCTCATGGAGGAGCTGCAGGCATCCAGTTACGGGGATCTGGTTGATATCCTCGCCAACATGGATTCCAAGAGCATCGCCAATTTTCTCTCCCAGGAGCATCCCCAGACGGTGGCGGTTATCCTGGCGAAGCTCAAATCGAAGCAGACCAGTGAAATCATCAGCCTGCTGCCCCAGGAGCTGCAGGCGGAGGTGGTGTTGCGCATCGCCGATGTTGAGCAGGTCTCCCCGGAAATTCTCCACGAAATTGACGAGGTGATGAAGCGGGAAATCAAGTCCATGGGCGGGGTGCAACGGTACAAGGTCGGTGGAATCGACAAGGTCGTGGATATGTTCAACCACTTCGACCGGAGCAAGGAAAAGCAGATTCTCGACAAGCTGGATGAACTGAGTCCTCCCCTGGCGGAGATCATCCGCAAGCATCTCTTCACCTTCGAGGATGTGTTCCAGCTTGATGACCGCAGCATACAGTCGATTATGCGCGAGATCAGCAACGACACGCTGACCCTGGCCATGAAGACCTCTCCCGACGAGGTCAAGGACAAGATCTTCAGAAATATTTCGAGCCGCGCCGCCGAAATGATCAAGGAAGACCTGGAGGTCATGGGGCCGGTGCGTCTTTCCGACGTGGAGAAGGCACAGGGCGAGATTATCAAGATTGTCCGCAAGATGGAGGAAGAGGGCAAGATCGTTCTGGCCGGACGTGGTGGAGACGATGTCCTCGTCTAAAATCATCAAATCGGCGCAGCTCGGACAGGGTAATGTCGGTTCGTTCGCCTTTCAGCCGATCGGCCAGGCGACTGGCGGCCAGGTCGGTGATGACGCGGCGGGGGAGTTCGTGCCGATGGGCATCTTTGATCCCTCCGAGGTGATCAAAGATACCGTCACCGATCGGCAGCCGGAGGAGCCTCAGGAAGCCGACGATCCACCCGCGGTGACTGTGACCGAAGAGGAAATGGAGAGCCGGCTCGCGGCGTCATTCGAAAGGGGGCTGACCGAGGGCAAGAATCTGGCGGAACGGGGACTGGTGAACGTCTTCCGTTCTCTCCGGGCGGCAACCGAGGGCGTCCAGTCTTTGCGCGAGAGGGTGCTGCGCGAATCCGAGGATGACCTCATTGATCTGGTCATGAAGGTGGCCAGGAAGGTTATCCTGCGCGAAGTAGCCATGGACCGCGGCATCCTGGTCAACGTGGTGCGGACGGCCATCGACGCCCTGTCGGAGCGCAGTGAAATAACCATTCGCCTGAACCCTGACGATTATATCCTGATAACGACCGGCCCGGGAGAGTCCATCCGCAAGGAGCTGTTTACCGAGAGGATGCAGCTCAAGTCCGATCCCGCCGTGCTTCAGGGGAGTTGCCAGATTGATTCCGAAATGGGTACTCTTGACGCCGGTATTGACGGCCAGATGGATGAAATCTTCAGACGCCTGCTGGAGGAGCGCGCCCTTTCGGTGAATGACGACACCCAGTGACGGGAGAATCTATCGTGCCCAACTCCTCGCTGAACCTGAAAAAATATTTCGATGCCGTGGAGGCGGTCAATCCCATCAGATTGCATGGCAAGGTTACTCAGGTGGTGGGCCTGGTAATCGAGGGGTACTGTCCGGATACTTCGGTGGGCGCCATCTGCGAGATCCGTCCCCAGGCGGGGGAACCGATTCCGGCGGAAGTGGTCGGATTCAGAAACAACAAGACACTCCTGATGCCTCTGGGAGAACTCCGGGGGGTCGGACTGGACAGCCTGATCTCAGTCAGAAGGGAAAAGGCTTCCATGGGGGTCGGCCCCCTCATGCTGGGCAGGGTGATCGACGGCCTTGGCAATCCCATCGACGGCAAGGGGGTGCTGCACGTCGAGGAGGAGTACCCCATTTACGCCACTCCGGTCAATCCCATGACGCGCCCTCCCATTCGCAAGCCCCTGGATCTGGGTATCAGGAGCATCAACGGCCTTTTGACCTGCGGGCAGGGTCAGCGTGTCGGCATCATGGCGGGATCGGGTGTGGGGAAGTCAACCCTGCTGGGCATGATTGCGCGGTATACCGAAGCGGATGTCAATGTGATCGCCCTTATCGGCGAGCGAGGCCGTGAACTCCGGGAGTTTATCGAAAAGGACCTTCAGGAGACCGGGCTGAAAAAATCCGTGGTGGTGGTTGCCACCTCGGATCAGCCACCCCTCGTCCGCATGCGCGGCGCATATCTTGCAACAACGATTGCCGAATACTTCCAGAAGCAGGGGAAGAAGGTTCTGCTGATGATGGACTCCGCAACCCGGTTTGCCATGGCCATGCGAGAGGTGGGATTGGCAATCGGTGAGCCTCCCACCACGAAGGGGTATACACCCTCGGTTTTTGCGGCGTTGCCCAAGCTGCTGGAACGCACGGGAAATTTTGCGGAGGGGAGCATTACGGGTCTGTACACGGTTCTTGTCGAGGGGGACGATTTTAATGAGCCGATCTCCGATGCCATGCGCAGCATTCTCGATGGCCACATCGTCCTCTCCAGAAGTCTGGCGGCCCGCAACGTCTATCCGCCCATCGACATCATGGCATCGGCCAGCAGGGTTATGAACGACGTGACTTCGTCCGATCATCAGGGGCTGGCGGGGAAGTTCAAGGAGACAATGGCAACCTACCGCCAGTCGGAGGACCTCATCAATATCGGTGCATACAAGGATGGCAGCAACCATAACATAGACTATGCCATCTCCAAGATTGAGGGCATGATGGCATACCTGAAACAGTCGGTCCGGGACCAGGCGTCCATCCGGGATTCCCTTGATTCCCTGAAGGCCCTGTTTCAGGACTGACACGGATCGATGAGGAAAGGGGTTGATGTTCGTGGCGGCGGTTAAACCTTTTGAACTGGAGCAGGTCCTCAGATATCGCCTCGATGTGGAGCGTCTTCGCAAGCAGGAGTTTGCCACGGCAAAGCAGGGTTTTGATCAGGCGCATGAACAGCTGATGCAGGAAGAGGCGCAGGCCCGAAATATCTCGCAGGAGTTTTTTCAGCGCCAGGGGGAACTGAACAGTATCGAGGAGATTCGCCGGTATTCGGATTTTCTCGCCCGCAAGCGCGAAGAGATCAAGCAGCAGAAAAAACGGGTTGATTATCTGGGCCATGTCCTGAATGAGCGCCGCTCGACACTGCTGGATGCTACCAAGGACAAGAAGGCGCTGGAGTCCCTGAAGGAAAAAAAGGCGCAGGAGTACAAACTGGAAATGGACAAGAAGGAACAGAACTTCATGGATGAAATTGCGGTCCAGAAGAACAACAAGAGATAAGCGATGCTTCGCAACATTTTTATTGCCATCATCATCAGTATTGCATGCCTGCTTTCGTCCGCGTCTCCCGACCGTCAGGTCCTGGCGGCCGGTTCCGAGGGGGGCGCCGAGCAGCTTCACAGCGCCTCCCGGGCGGCCCGGGAGGAGAAGGCGATTCAGGATGCCCGCCGGCAACAGTTGGCGGAAAGGGAAGCGGCTCTTGCGGCCAAGGAGCGGGAACTGAAGAGCCTGGCGGCCAAGCTCGATTCGCAGATAAAGTCACTGGAGGAGTCCAAGAAGAGGCTGGACGAATCGTTGCAGGCCAGGAAGAAACAGCAGGATGAAAAACAGAAAAAAATGATCGCCCTCTTCAAGAAGATGCGTCCCGAAGAGGCGGGACAGCTGGTAGACAGGCTTGAAGAGCGGAAGGCCATATCGCTCCTCGACCAGATGGATACCAAGTCAGTGGCAAAACTCATTCCCTATGTGAAACAGCCCAGGATACTCAAGTGGATAGGAGAGAATCTGGGCGGTCCGTGACGGGATATGCAAGGTATCCATGCTGTTCGTCTTTGTTTGACCTCTTCACATAATGTGTTTTCAGATTACCCGGATTTACGGACGGATGTTCTGTCCTGTCCGTAAAAATAAAGAAGGGAGGTGAGTAAGTATGGCTGTAGGACAGATGATGACGCAGATGTTGATTGGCGCCCCGTCGGTTGCCGCCACAGCGGTGATTGCACCGCTAGCGTCGGCGCCCGGGAACCGTCAGGATACGGATGCATTTGAGGGTGTTTTGCGCAACCTGTCAACGCGCGGGGTCGCGAAACCGGTGTCAGGGAATGCCGCGAAAGCCTCGCAAACTGAAGACCAGGATGAGATGGGAGCTGAAGCTGCCGAGACGCAACAGAATGTTGCGGTATCGCGTCAGACCGGGCAGGAAGCCGGGAAAGAAGGGAGCCCCCCGGTTTCGACGGTTGACGGAACGACCTCCGAAAGTCCGGACCAGCCCGGACAGCAGAAGATTGCCATTCCACAGAACGTGGTGTTCACGGCGCCTCTGATCCAGCTGGCAGGAGCGCAGCGGATCGACGGCGGCGCGCCGAATCCCGCGGTAGCCGGCGTGGTGGATGGAAACGCAACGTCGGCGCAGGTCGCGGAAACTGCTGCTATTCCACAGAACGTGGTGTTTCCGGCGTCCCCGATTCAGTTGGCAGAAGCGCAGCGGATCGGCGGCGGCGCGCCGAATCCTGCGGTAGCCGGCGTGGTGGAGGGAGATGCGCCGCCAGCGCAGGTCGCGGAATCTTCCGGGATTGGCAATGTATCCACGGAGCGGGGCAACCTGACTGCCACGGTGTTGAGCAACCCGACGACTCCCGTTATCGGGAGGACTGCCGCGATGGATGCCGTGTTGTCACGGGAAATTCCATTGTCTTCAGCGGTATCGCCGGAACCCTCACAACCGATGCCAGGTGTTACGGCAAAGGTTGGGACGGCGGGGGTGGATAAGGGGAACATCGTAACTCCCCGGATGGATGCGTCCGTTACTTCGACCAACGCGGTACGTGAGCCAGTTGCCCCGCAGTTGTCGGCCAGGGCGATAAAACCGGCAGAGGCTGTCACATCGGTCAGCACGGTTCGTGAACCGGTTGGCCGCGTGGATGGGAGCGGCTTTGTCTGCAACCAGGAGATCACATCGGTCGGCACGGTTCGTGAGTCTGATGCCGTTGTGCCGGAGATTATGGATGCATCCACGGATGTCGTTACTGGACGGGTCGGGACGGTATCGGTAAGGGAAGCGGCACGGCCGGCTCTGGATGCCTATTTCCGGACATCGGTCGCGCCACGAAGCAGCAGTGCGGCAGATGCCGCACCGGTTACGCAGTCGGTTAACGCATCGACGGTAACGGCCGAGGCAACGCGCACTACCGGCGTATCACCGTCGGGTCAGGTTCAGTTCAATGCCCCGGTGGCTGATACCCGGACCGTACGGGAGGCAACCCCTTCTAAATCCGAGTCTCCGGAGAAAGTTGACGGCCTGGAATCGGGCAACGGGGGGGTGAAGGCAACGAAGAAGGAAATCTCTTCGTCCGATGGAGAATCACCGGGCCGGAACGACAATGGGGGTACCGAACAGGGGATGGCCAAACAGAGCCATGTGGCTCAGGTTCATCCGCTGAAGGTCGAAGGCCCGTCGGTATCGACCGGCGTCTCCGCCGTAAAGGGAGGCGAGCATGACATCGTGCAGCAGGTGATCGGCAGGGTCAGCGAACATCTGGCCGGGAACGGGACGAAAAACGGCGCCGAGCAGGTTGTGATTCGGCTCTCTCCCGAAAGCCTGGGTGAGTTGAAGCTGAACCTGCGGATGGAAAACCAATGCCTGAAAGTGGAGATCGTTACGGAGAACAGCACGGTCCGTGACGCCTTGATCAAGCATTCCGATACTCTCAGGGAGACACTGGCCCGCCAGAACATTTCCATGGAAATGTTTGATGTTTCCACGGGAAGCAATGGCAATGTATCAACCTCATACGGAATGGGCGACTGGCGGGAACTGGCGCAACGGCAACCGCCAGTGGTGGGGAACTTTTCCGGAAGCTACCGCGCCGGTGATTCGGCTGAACATGAGCACCCACCGATTTACCGGGAGCCAGTCAAGTATTCCATGGTTGGTGTCAGATTCTAGAATGGAAGGTGATTGAAACG
>CAZRPI010000020.1:0-15459 GCA_964601865.1 uncultured Pelobacter sp.
TTTCAAGCAATGGGGAAGTCTTTGCCATTGACAGCAGCCTTTTAATGGGTGACCCTACTACGTTACTACTGATCTATTATTACTACGACGACACGGGCATGCTGTTTGCCTTTGACAAGGGCGGTGTCAGGTATTACGTTGCCACGGACCAGATCGGCTCTCCGAAAGTGGTAACCGACGCCAGCGGCTCAGTAGTCAAACAACTGGAGTTCGACAGCTACGGCGACTTCACCTTCGACGCCAACCCCGACTTCGATCTTCCGATAGGCTTTGCCGGCGGACTTGCCGACAAACAGACCCGTCTGGTAAGGTTCGGTTACCGGGATTTTGAGCCCGACATCGGCAGGTGGACCGCGAAAGATCCGATCTTCTTCAAAGGCGGGCTGAACCTGTATCAGTATGTCTCAAATAATCCGACCAACACGTTCAAACGCGCCTTCCGGTTTCGACAACGAATACGATTACAAACCTTGACAACAAATCCATAAGGAGAAACGGCCCCTCACAAACGTTCAACCGCAGATCTTGTCTTGACGCCCACCTTCTATTTGACTAACCTCGCCCCATGTTCCCGCAAGCCGGAAACGGCGATCCCACCGATTCTTCATACCGGCAAGCGGGAACCGAACGGATACACAGACATAGCCGCCGGACCGCGACAGGTGAGGCCTAAACCGGCCTCCGCCTGATTCCGGCCGCGCTTCCCCGTTTGCGGAAGGAGTAGTCAACCGCCGTGATTTCCAGCGCATGTAACCATTTGAAGAGAATCCTGATATCCAGCCTGCTGACCCTGTTTCTGCTCATGGCCGTCGCGCATCCGGCCCGGGCTCAGGAAGGCGTCGCCACCCGCCCTCTCCTGCCGCGCGGTTACTCCTCCATCAGGGTCTTTGACAGCCAGGGCCGGTTTGTCGGCCGCATTCTGCCGGAGCACCGCTACTGGGTTCCGATCGAGCGCATCCCCCAATTCCTGCAAAAGGCGGTGATAGCCGTCGAAGACTCCCGGTTTTATGAACACAGCGGGATCGACATCAGGGGAATTGCGAGGGCTCTGGTGAAGGATGTCGCCAAGGGGAGGATGGCCGAGGGCGGCTCGACCATCACCCAGCAACTCATCAAGAACAAGTACCTGTCGGGGAGGAAAACCCTGGAGAGGAAGCTCACGGAAGGACGGATGGCCCTGGAGTTCGAGCAGACACATACCAAACGCCAGATCCTGGAGATGTACTTCAACGAGATCTATTTCGGGAACGGCGCCTGGGGAATTGCCCAGGCCGCCCGCCTTTACTTCGACAAGAATCCCGAGGATCTGACCGAGGCCGAATGTTCCCTGCTGGCCGGGACGCCGAAATCCCCCGGAAGCTACAACCCCCTGGGGAAGCCCTCCAGGGTTACGGCCCGGAGGGACGTCGTTCTCAAGCGGATGGTGGAGTTGAACATGATCTCCCGCAGAAAGCTGCAGAGTCTGAGGGCGCATCCACCGAGAATCATCCCTCCGCCCCAGGCCCCCTACTACCTGGCCCACATCCGGGACAGGCTGATCGAACAGTTCGGGCCGGACATCGTGGAACAGGGAGGGCTGGAAATAACCACCGCCATGGATCTGAACCTGCAGAAGCTTGCGGAACGGACGCTGCGCGAAGGGGTCAGGGGGATTTCGCAGCAGCTGCAGGGCGCCATGGTCTGTCTGGATCCGGGCACCGGGGACCTGCTTGCGATCGTCGGGGGAACGGACTATGCCAAGAGCCCTTACAACCGCGCCCTTTCCGCCAGACGCCAACCCGGATCGGCCATAAAACCGCTGATTTACGCCGCGGCCCTGGAAAAGGGGTTTACTCCCTCCGGCATGTGGAGCGACAAGCCGGTGAGTTACAGGCGGGGAAACGGCGAATACTGGTCCCCGCAGAACTACGGGAGGGAGAGGTTCGGGGAACTGTCCCTGAGGCAGGCCCTGGCGTATTCCAACAACGTAATAACGATAAAATTGCTTGAGGCCGTCGGCATTCCCTATTTCGAGAATTTCTCCCTGAATATGGGGCTGCCGCTGAAATCGCGCCATGATCTTTCGCTGGCGCTTGGAACCGAGGAAGTTACGCTGCACGACCTGGCGCTGGCGTATGCTCCCCTGGCAAACGGGGGGCTGAGACCAAAACCGCGGAGTATCATCCGCATCTACGACCGCAATCGCAGAGCCTGGACGAACAATCCCCCGGTAACCGCCCCGGCGCTCTCCCCTGCCGCAGCCTATGTCACGACCCAGATGCTGCGCGACGTCATGACATACGGCACCGCCAAAAGCCTGAAGAAGTTCGGCAGGGAACGGCCGGCGGCCGGCAAAACGGGGACCACCGACGACTATCGGGACACCTGGTTCATCGGCTACACCCCCCAGATGATAACCGGTGTCTGGGTGGGGCACGACCGGCCGAGGCCGGGAGGAAGGGGCTTCACCGGAGGAGCGATCGCCGCCCCCATCTGGGGACGTTTCATGAAAGCAGCCCTGGCAACGAAACCGGTCGCGGACTTCCAGAGACCGGATTCGGTGGTATCGGTCACCATCGATCCGACAACAGGCTTTATCGCTACTCCCGACTGTCCGGTAAGACGGAACGAAATCTATATCGCGGGAACCCAGCCGACGGAGACATGCCCGGCACACGGAGGAAACGCATTCAAACCGCTTTCCTCGTCCCATGAGCCTCCACCTGGCGACGGACAACCGGGCGTCCTCCCACAGTAAAACGAAAAATCCCCGGTCTCACATAAAGCCGGGGATGTCGTTACAAACTGCCTCGAAAACTCAGGGCCCGCCTGAAGCAGCATCAGGCGGGCCGCTTTCGAGACTACTCTTCATGAGGGCCGCAAAGGCCTCCCTCGTTTCCGGATCCGCGATCGCCGCGGCCTGTTCCGCAATGAACGCCATCTCCCGGTCGGTAAGTTTCCTTCTGGGGGGCGAACCATCCCGGCGGGCATTCCCGGTTCGGGCAACCGGTCCGGAGCGGAGGACGATTTCCCTGACGATCTCCCCCCCCAGGCGGGCATTCAGCTTGTCCCTCATCATCCCCTTGAGAAAACTCAATTCCTGCAGCCACGGACCGCTGGAGACCACCACCGTGAGCACCCCGTTGATAATGCGCAGCGGTTGGGCCCTTGACGCCACCACGGTTCCGACCACCTCAGGCCAGAGGAGCCAGATGTCCATTTCGCGGAGTCGTTCTCCCAGGGGCAAACCCTGGAGCCCTTCACCGAGAAGGTCCGATATCCGCCTGGGAAAACGCATCCGCGGTCGTCTGGCCTTCAATCCAGGCTCCGCTTTCCGGCAGAGCCCCCGGCGATCTGCCCCGCAATCGAGCCGCCCAGCGTAAACGGAATCATGCCCCAGCCCAATCCGGACTTGATGCGCATGAGCACGATGAGCGGGATCGGGATATGGATCAGCAGGAACCACATGAATGAATATCTGGTATAATTCCGTCTGACGTAACCGCAGGGTACGCTGACAAGAAACGCCAGCAGAACGAGAGCGGCGCAGGTCAGGATTGATGCTTGCATGTGGATGCTCCTTTCGTGCATAGTAGAAATCCGGCACCGCTTTGTCAATGAATTGGAGCACTACGGAATATGGACAATCGTCTGATGCTTCGGGAGGGGCATGTCCTGGCCGTCTTCAACTCGGCGCACCGGGTCATGAAGGCGGAAAAGGCGCTCAAGTCTCTCGGCCTCCCCATACTGCTCATTCCGGCTCCGCGACAGATTCAGACGGATTGCGGCCTGGCGCTCCGTTTCACCGGGGATGATCTCGACGGAGTCATGAAGGCCCTGGAAGCGGAGAAACTGTTGCCGGCTTTCATCTCGCGCTACGAGGGGGGAAATTTCGTCACCATCTGGAACGACGGGGATCGCGGGGGATCGACCGCCGGGGCGGAGAGACGGCCCTGAATTCGACCATTCCGTAAAACAATTATTTCTTGACAGTTTTCAGCCGCATACTCTATAGTAATCCCCTTTATATCAACAATATATCGAGACCCGATAAACGCCATGTTTGACAGCCTTTCCGAAAAACTTGAGTCGGTCTTCAAAAAGCTCCGCGGCCAGGGGATAATGACCGAGGACAACATCAAGGAGGCCCTGCGCGAGGTGCGCCTTGCTCTCCTTGAGGCCGACGTCAACTTCAAGGTCGTCAAGGATTTCATAGAGAATGTCCGCTCCAAGGCCGTTGGAATCGAGGTTCTGCAGAGCCTCTCGCCCGGCCAGCAGGTGGTGAAGATTGTCCACGACGAACTGATCGCCATCATGGGGGGCCACGAGGACAACAGCATCAACCTGGCGGCGAAACCACCGGTAGCGCTGATGATGATTGGCCTCCAGGGCGCCGGCAAGACCACGTCCTGCGGCAAGCTGGCGCTCCACCTGCGTGGCAGAAAGCGCAGACCCCTGCTCGTTCCTGCCGACGTCTACCGTCCGGCGGCCATAGAGCAGCTGAAAATCCTCGCGAGGCAGCTCAACGTCGAGGCTTTCAATTCCTCGCCCGACCAGAAGCCGGTGGACATCTGCAGCTCGGCCATGAAATTCGCCGAACTGAATGGCTACGATACCGTGATTATTGACACTGCGGGACGTCACCAGATCGACGATTACCTGATGGGCGAACTGGAAGAGATCAAGAGCGCGGTACAGCCGATGGAAATCCTCTTCGTCGCCGACGCCATGACCGGCCAGGAGGCCGTCAACGTGGCCAGCGGCTTCAATGACCGCCTGGGAATCACCGGCGTGGTGCTGACCAAGATGGACGGCGACGCCAAGGGTGGCGCCGCGCTCTCCATCAAGGCGGTCACCGGAAAACCGGTCAAATTCGTCGGCATGGGAGAAAAGCTGGACGCGCTGGAAGTATTCCACGCCGATCGGCTTGTCTCGCGCATTCTGGGCATGGGTGATGTACTGACTCTGGTCGAGAAGGCCCAGTCGGTTTTTGACGAGAAGGACTCGGAACGGCTCAAACAGAAGCTCAAGAAGAACCAGTTTGACCTGGAGGATTTTCTCGCCCAGCTCCAGCAGATCAAGAAAATGGGTTCCCTGGAATCGATCATGGGAATGATCCCCGGCATGGGCAAGATGATGAAACAGATGCAGGGCGCCCAGCCGAGCGAGAAGGAACTCAACCGTATCGAGGCCATCATTCGATCAATGACACCGGCCGAGCGGGCAAACCACGGCATCATCAACGGAAGCCGGCGACTCCGCATCGCCAGGGGAAGCGGCACGACCGTCCAGGAGATCAACCAGCTCCTCAAACGCTTCACCGAGGCGCAGAAGGTGGTCAAACAGCTGCAGAAACTCGGTCCGAAGGGACTTCTCAGGGGAATGGGCGGGCTTGGCAAGGGCAAACTCCCCTTCGCATAACAAATCAACGGATCGCATCAATAAAAAACCGCGACTAGTTTTTCAGGAGGATTCACAATGGCAACAAAAATCAGGCTTGCGCGAGCGGGCGCAAAGAAGAGACCTTTCTATCAGGTAGTGATCGCGGATGAGCGCTGCCGCAGGGATGGCCGGTTCATCGAAAACATGGGCACCTATGACCCGACCAAGAATCCCGCCGCTTTCAAACTGAACGAAGAAAAAATTCTGGCATGGATCGCCAAGGGCGCCCAGCCCACCGACACCGTCAGGCAACTGCTTAAAAAAGCGGGCATTCTGGGCAAACCGCAGGAATAGCCCGACCAGGCGCATATCCACATCCACCTCCGGTACACCGGATATACTCACATAATAGCTGAGGAATGCGACATGAAAGCACTTGTTGAAAGTATTGCCAAGTCACTCGTCGATGACCCGCAACAGGTCCAGGCTGCTGAAGAGATGGAAGAGGATACGCTGGTCATCAAACTGACTGTCGCAAAAGAAGATATGGGCCGCATCATCGGCAAGGAGGGACGGACGGCCAAGGCCATTCGTACCATCCTGAACGCCGTTTCCACCAAGGATAACAAGAAGGCTATCCTCAAAATCGTTGAATAGATGACAGATTCTGAAACACTGATCCCCCTGGGGAAGATAACCGGCACTCACGGGATCAGGGGATTCCTGAAGTTTCATTCCTTCTCGGGCGCGGTCGATAGCCTCCGGGTCGGTGTAACCGTGACCCTCAAGTCCGGGGAAGGAGCGTTGAGCAGGCTGGAATTGACCAGCGTACTCAACCACGCCGGTAAATTCATGATCAGTTTCAGTGGACTTGACGACATCAACCAGGTCAAGATGCTTGTTGGGAGTGAAATCTGCCTGTTGCGGAGCCAGCTTCCGGAACCTGACGAGGATGAGTATTACTGGTGCGATCTTGTCGGCCTCAGGGTTGCAACCACCGAGGGACATGATCTCGGGGTGATCGAGGAGATCTTTGAGGCAGGCAGCAGTGATATCTATGTCGTGCGCGGCAAAGACCGGGAATACATGATTCCCGCCATAGCCGACGTTATCAGCAGCGTTGACATGAAAAACGGCCTGATGCTGGTAAGCCCGCTGGAAGGCCTGCTGGATCTATGAATTTCGACATTCTGACCCTATTCCCCGGCATGTTCAGAGGGCCGTTCGACGAGAGCATCATCAAGCGGGGCAGGGACAAGGGGCTCATTGACATCAGGCTGCACAATATTCGCGACTACGCCACGGACCGGCATCAGGTAACCGATGACGCTCCCTATGGCGGTGGCGCCGGAATGCTGATGAAACCGGAACCGCTGGCCGCCTGTATCCGGGCAGTCAAGGCCCGGCGCCCGGGCGCGATGGTCCTCATGACCTCCCCGGGGGGAAGGCCTTTCACCCACGGTGTCGCGGAGGAATTCAGCAGACTTGAGGGGCTGATAATCATCTGCGGACGCTACGAGGGGATCGACGAACGGATTCGCGAACTTTTTGTGGATGATGACATCTCCCTCGGTGATTTTGTCTTATCCGGCGGCGAGATAGCCGCCATGGCCGTTGTGGACGCGGTAACACGTCTCATACCGGGAGTGCTGGGCAGCAGCGAATCGGCGGCAGGCGACTCCTTCGGCAACGGCCTGCTGGAGTATCCCCAGTATACCCGTCCTCCGGAGTTTCTGGGCCTCTCCGTTCCGGAGACCCTGCTGTCGGGAAACCACGAGGCCATCCGGAAATGGCGGCGCAGGGAATCCCTGAGAAAGACCCGCAGCCGGAGACCCGACCTGCTGGCAGGGGTGGACCTTACTAAAGAGGACCTGAAGCTGCTGTCGGAACTGGAACGGGACAATGGCGCAACCGCTCAATAACCTGGCCATCGCCCTGCTGCATTATCCGGTGTACAACAAGAGGCGCGAGGTGGTAACCACGGCGCTGACCAATCTGGATCTGCACGACATGGCGCGTTCCGCGCGCACCTTCGGGCTGGACAGATTCTACATCGTTACCCCGTCGCCGGAACAGCGGCGGCTGGCTGAACGGATAACGGGCCACTGGCAGGATGGCTGGGGCGCCTCGTACAATCCCGACCGCAGGGAGGCCCTCGACATCGTAAGGATCTTTTCGACCCTTGAACTTGCGATTCAGGAGTTCCAGAGCGGATTCGAGCAACGGGTCCGGACCGTAATTACGGGGGCTCTTCCCCGGGCCAACAGCATCGACTGCCCGAGCCTCCGAAAACGCCTGAACGAGCTTGACGCCCCCCATCTCCTGCTGTTCGGCACCGGGTGGGGACTCACGGAAGAATGCTTCGAGGCGGCGGATTTCATTCTGGAACCGATTGCGGGCACAGGCAACTACAATCACCTCTCCGTCCGGTCGGCGTCGGCCATACTGCTCGACCGGCTGCGGGGCAAAAGATAGAGCCAGACAATTTCACCAAAGAGAGAACATGGAGGACAATACATATGAACACCATTGATTTTCTGGAATTCGAGCAGATGAAGAAGAACATCTCGACCTTCAAGGTCGGGGACACGGTCAAGGTTCAGGTCAAGATCGTCGAGGGTGACAAGCAGCGAATTCAGGCTTTCCAGGGAGTGGTTATCGCCCGGAGAAACGGCGGCATCCGTGAATCATTCACCGTACGCAAGATATCCAACGGCATCGGTGTCGAGAGGATTTTCCCGCTCCATTCCCCTTCCCTGGAGGCGATCGAGATCGTTACCCGCGGTCACGTGCGTCGCGCCAAACTCTACTACCTGCGCAAACTGCGCGGCAAGGCAGCCAGGATCAGGGAAAAGAAATACGTACCCGTTGCGAAGTAACGATGAAAGCCCCGCAAACACGGGGCTTTTTCATATCCACCATGCAGCAGACCGAACTTTTCACCCCATACCCAGTTGACCCCCTGTTCTTCGAACAACAGGCTATCAACCGCGGCTACCGGTTGATAGCCGGACTCGACGAGGCGGGGCGTGGTGCGCTTTCCGGTCCGGTGGTGGCGGCGGCGGTAATTCTCCCTGCCGGACTGAGAATTGACGGCGTTGACGATTCAAAAAAACTTTCTCCCCGGATGCGGGAACAGCTGTATGAAACCATCATGTCCCGCGCCCTCTCCGTAGGCCTCGGATTCGGTCATCCCGAGACGATAGACCGCATCAACATTCTCCAGGCGACACGGCAGGCCATGCTGGAGGCCGTGACAGCGCTCTCGCCCCAGCCGGACATGCTGCTGATCGACGGCATTACAACCATTGACTGTCCGCTCCGGCAGAAGACGATCAAAAAGGGTGATTCCCTCAGCCTGACAATCGCATCCGCGTCGATCATCGCAAAGGTCACCCGTGACCGCCTCATGCGCGAGCTGGATACCCGGCATCCGGGCTACGGCTTTGCCGAGCACAAGGGGTACGGTTGTTCCGCGCACATGGAAGCAATACGCCTCCTGGGGCCGTCGCCGGTTCACCGTCTGACATTCAGGGGCGTCAGGGAGCATGTGAAATGATCCTCTTCCTGGCCGTCTTCCTCACCGTCTACGGCGGAATGCATCTGTATGCGCTGAAGCGGATCGAACGCGCCTTCAGGTTTCGCCGCCGGTCCGTCACCGTCTTGCGGGCCTTCATGGCGCTGGCAACCGCAGCGCCTTTTTTAGTGCGGTTGAGCGAAAGTGCGGGACCGGAAGGGCTAACGCGGCTTCTTGCCTGGAGCAGCTACGGTTGGATGGGCTTTATTTTTATCCTGGTTTCCGCGCTGCTCGCCCTGGACATCATCGGACTGGCGTTCATGGCGGCTTTCCGAATGGGGTGGCGTGGCGTCTCACGCCGTGTCGGGCCACGTCTGTCGTGCACGATTGCCTTGACGCTTGCGGCGGCTGCGTCAGTATACGGTTTTTTCGAGGCGCGCGACATCCGGACCGAACTGGTTACCATCCGGAGCGCCAGACTTCCCCGCTCCATCAGCAGGATCAGGATTGTTCAACTTTCGGACATACATCTGGGGCTGATGATTCGGGAAGAGAGACTCAGGGAAATCCTGCGGATTGTTGAGCGTGCGAGACCTGATTTGCTGGTATCCACCGGAGACCTGCTGGATGGGCGGCTGTCGCGCCGGGATGAGGCATCGAATTACCGCACTCTGTCCGCGATGTTCGCGGCAATTAACGCCCCCGCAGGTAAGTTTGCCGTTAACGGCAATCACGAGTATTACGCCGGCTTGGACCGATCGCTTAAAATTACCGAGGCATGCGGCTTCCGCATCCTGCGCAATGAGGCCGTCGCACTCTCCAACGGCCTGGTGATCAGCGGCAGCGATGACCCTGCCTGGGAGCGGATGAATCTGCCGCGCCCGCCCGGTCCCGATGAAAGGGAGCTGCTCCGCTCCCTCCCCGCCAACCGTTTTCGCGTTCACCTCAAGCACCGCCCCGTTGTAGAATCGCGTAATGAGGGGCTGTTCGACCTCCAGCTCTCCGGCCATACCCACCACGGCCAGATCTTTCCCTTCTATCTGGTTACCGAACTGTTTTTCCCACTGTGCGGCGGGACGATTCACCTGGCGAACGGATCAATGATCCATGTCAGCCGGGGAACGGGTGTCTGGGGTCCTCCCATACGCTTCCTGGCGCCGCCGGAAATTGCCGTCATCGACATTGTGCCGGAGCAACCGGCCAAAAGATGATCCTGCTACATTCGGCACCTCCGGATCCGGAAAACGGCTGCCTCAGAGTACGCGAGCGATCGCAGAGAAAAGACGCGAGGTCCCACCATCGGGGTGAGCAGGCTATTTCGTCTGACTTGACGATTTCCCTTCTGTTCCGTGGTTCAATTGGGGTATGCGGTTCGGACCGGATTACCGCTTGAGATACTTCCTAACGGACTGGTTGTGCTCCTCCAGGGTGCGCGAAAACTGATGGGTTCCGTCCTGGCGCGCAACAAAATAGAGATAGGTGGTTTCCGCCGGGTTGAGCGCCGCCCGCAACGCGTCCGCGCCGGGATTGCCGATGGGACCTGGAGGCAGTCCGGGATTAAGGTAGGTATTGTACGGAGATGGCCGGAGAATGTCCTCCTTGGTTACGGTCCCTCCAAATGCCCTGGCGCCGTAGACCGCCGTAGGATCGCTCTGCAGACGCATACCGAGCCGCAGACGGTTATGAAAGACCGAGGATATGAGCGGCCTTTCAGAGGGAATCACGGCCTCCTTCTCGATCATTGAGGCAAGCGTAATCACTTCGTGCCTCGACATTCCTCCGGCATGGAGGGTACCGGCGCCGATGGTCGAATACATCTTTTCGAAATGGTCGGTCATCCGTCCGACCAGATGTTCCGCCGTCTCGCCCCGGGTCATGTTGTAGGTCGCGGGGAAAAGATAACCCTCCGCACTGACAGCCCGGATTCCGAGCGCCGCCAGAAGCCTCCGGTCATTGCAGGCGTCCAGGAAGGCGCCCCTAGTCATGAAACCCTTCTGCTGCAGCAATTCCGCCGCCTGATACATGGAATACCCCTCAGGCAGGGTGAACCGCTGGAAGTCCACATCTCCCCTGACCATCTTGCGCAGAATGTCGGTCGTCGTCATGGCGTCGCTGAGACGGTAGTCTCCGGCCTTCAGACGCTGCGCCTCTCCACGCAGATGGCTGGCAAGAATAAAATGCCAGGAACTGCGGATGATTCCGCTCCGCCTCAGCTCTGCCGCCAGCTTTTTCACGCTGGTTCCGGATGGAAAGGAGACAACACGGACAACCCTGCCGTCGCCAGCAGGAGTAAGGAGAAACACCAGATACCAGGCTATTACGGACAATATGCCCAGAAAGCAGAGCACCGGCATGATCAATGATGTTTTAACGGGTCTGAATGACAACATGCGCGGCATTATGGAGGCCTTTTCACATCAGGTCAAGGCGCGAGCGCATCTTGACATCGACTGGCATTATTGCTACACGTTTCAACTGGATCATATCCGTGAAACACCATTAACAGCGCGAGTCAATTAGAAAGCCGATGGCCCCCTACCCGGAACAGATCAATCTGCCCTTCAATTACGCCTCCATAAGACATGATTTCCAGTTGCGCCCCGGTTCACGTCTTCCGCCGGAAAACCATGGCGCCTGGGTCATGATCCAGGGCGAAACGCTTTTGCTCGACCAGCGTGGAGCGACTTTTTCGCTGCCCGAGGGGAGGCTTCCGGAATGGCTGGAACAGCGGATCAATCCGATCTGCATCGGCTCATGGAAGGACAGGCCCCTGAGGATCGCCGAGCTTCCCCCGGGCCTGGACATTCAGGCGCCGTTTACCGTCAGGGCGCTAAATACCGGAGACAACCAGCTGGATATCCAGACCCTCACCCTCGGAGGGGTGGGCAGACAGATCCTGCACTGGGAAAACCAGAGCCGCCACTGTTCCCGTTGCGGCGCAGCCACCGAACACCTTTCAAAAAGCTGGGGCAGGCATTGCAAGTCCTGCGGCGCTTACCACTATCCCCACATACATCCCTGCTCCATCGTTCTGGTCAGACGCGACGACAGAATTCTCCTGGCGCGCAAACCGGAGTGGCCAGAAGGGAGATACGGTCTGATTGCCGGCTTTGTCGAGTTTGGCGAATCCCTGGAAGAGTGCGCGGTCCGCGAGGTGCGCGAGGAGGCCGGGCTCCTGATAGAAAACGTCCGCTATGTGGCCAGCCAGAACTGGCCTTTCCCGGCTCAGCTCATGGCCGGGTTCGTGGCCGATTTCGCCGGCGGCGAAATCGCGGTGGATCACGCCGAACTGGAGGATGTCCGCTGGTTTTATCGCGACTCCCTGCCGGAATTGCCCGCCAGGCACAGCATTGCACGCTGGATAATAGACAATTTCACCCATTGAATCCTTGATTTCATACAAAGAACGGAGGAGCCGTGCGCATAGCCGACCTGATCAAGAACAAATCGCCCTTTATTTCACTGGAGTTCTTTCCCCCGAAGGAGAAGAATGAATGGCCCACCTTCTTCCGGACCGTGGAACGACTGGCGAGCATAAGTCCGTTATTTGCGTCGGTAACCTACGGAGCGGGAGGCGGCACCCAGAGCGACACACTTGACATAGTGACCCGACTGAGCCGGGACCATGGTCTCGAAGCCATGGCGCACCTGACATGCATAGGCGCGACACCGGATACGATTGGATGGTTCCTGGACGCTCTGTCCGCGGCCGGGGTAGGCAACGTTCTTGCCCTGCGGGGCGACCCGCCGAAGGATGCGCCAGAGGGGTTTACGACCTGCGAAACACTGAGACACGCATCCGACCTGGTTTCCCTTATCCGCGCTTCCCATCCGGACATGGGAATCGGCGTTGCCGGCTACCCCGAAACCCATCCTGAGGCCGCAAGCCCTGAGAGTGATCTCGAGTATCTCAGGCTCAAGCTCGACAGGGGGGGGGATTTTGTCATTACCCAGCTTTTCTTCGATAACCGCAGCTATTTTGATTTTGTGGGAAGGGTGCGTAACATGGGAATAGACAGGCCTGTCATCCCGGGAATCCTGCCCGTTGTCAGCATCAGGGTCATCAAAAGGATCATTTCTCTCTGCGGAGCAACCATCCCCCGGGAGTTCATGGAGAGGCTGGAGGAGGCCGACCGCAGCGGAGGAACTGCGGCCGTTCAGGAGGTGGGCATGGCCCATGCGAGGCGGCAGGCGGAGGAGTTACTGGCAGCCGGCGCCCCCGGAATCCATTTCTACACCCTCAACCGTTCGGATGTGATTCTGGATCTGGCGGATGGGCTTCTCCCATGACCACGGAGACGACCGGCGACCATTGATCGAAAACTCGACGGCCGTTTACGGGTTGAAAAAAGAATTCTCAGGCCTGGCAGCGCCGCAGCAGATACTGTCGGAGCAGGTCCAGAGCCGTCCATGCCGTTCTGGTACGGATGTCGCTACGGCTGCGGCTGAACAGAAAATGACTCGTCCAGCAGCCATCAGGGGTTGAAAGGGAGATAAAAATCGTGCCGACCGGTTTTTCTTCCGTTCCGCCGTCGGGCCCAGCGACACCTGTCACCGCAAGTCCGATATCGCTTCCGGAAACGGCCCGGATTCCCTCAGCCATGGCTGCCGCCACTTCACTGCTTACGGCTCCCTTCTCGGCGATCAGTCCCGCCGGGACACCGAGACATCGGATCTTGGCCGGGTTGGAATAGGTGACAGCCCCTTCCAGGAAATAGGTGGAGCTGCCCGCAATTGAAGTCATATACTGGGCAATCATGCCGCCGGTGCAGGATTCAGCCAGGGAAAGCGTCATGCCATGCTGCCGGAGCATGGCGCCGATCGTATCCGGCAGGGTCACGTCCCCCTCGGAAAAAACGTATTTCCCCAACATCTCCCGCGCCTGACTCAAAGCGGGTGACAACAGGGCCTCAGCCCGGCCTTTCGTATCAGCCTCGGCCCGGAGCGTAACCTTTATTGCCGGAAAAGAAACGCACATTCCCAGATGGAGTCCCTGGTTGGGCCGGGCAATCCCGGTCAGCAGTTCGTCAACCTGAGGTTCCCCCAAACCGAAAACATTCAGGTCGGCGGAACATATGGCGTGCCTTTTCGTATCCCGATCAAGCAGAAAAGGTATCACGGAATCCCTCAACATGATGGTCATCTCCGCGGGTACGCCGGGCATGAAAAACATGTAACAGCCGTCATGGATCAGGTGAAACCCGCAGGCTGTGCCGGTGGGATTGGGAATCAGGGTGGTCTTGGTGGGAATCATGGCCTGCTTTTCATTGATCGCCTTGACCGGATGCCCGACGAACTTGCCCGTCATCCTGTACAGGTGTTCCTTCGCCTCTTCATTAATGACGAGACGGCGCCCCGTCGCCCTGGCAACTGCCAGGGTGGTCAGATCATCGGCAGTCGGGCCGAGTCCCCCGGTAACAACAATGACGTCGCAGTTATGCGCCAGGTCGGTCAGCGCCTCGATTATATCCAGTTCGCAGTCCCCGACGGTCAGATGCCTCTGAACCCGCAATCCGTTTCCGATGAGCGCCGCAGCAATGGTGGCTGCGTTACTGTCCACTGTCTTGCCGCAGATGAGTTCATCACCAATACTCAGGGTCGCAATTTTCATGGCATTGCCTTCCTTTCACCGTAGAGAAACCTTCCCCCACAGGCCCATTTTTCAGCGCGCTGCTAACGGCTCCATATGCCGACGGATGCATGACAGAACTCGGCCGGTAAAACCGGCAACAATCCGTCACACCCTGTTCATCAGGCTCGCAGCGCATGCGGCACCAAAACCGTTGTCGATATTGACCACCGTGACGCCGGCGGCGCATGAGTTGAGCATTCCCAGCAGCGCCGCGAGACCTCCGAATGAAGCGCCATACCCCACCGATGTCGGCACCGCTATGACCGGTCGGTCAACCAGCCCTCCCACCACCGAGGGGAGAGCTCCCTCCATGCCGGCCACCACGATAAGCACCGAGGCAGAGCAGAGCGACTCGTGGTGCGCCAGCAAACGATGGATTCCTGAGACTCCCACGTCGTAGAGATGTGACACGTCGTTGCCGAGAAAACGCGCCGTAACCAGGGCCTCGGCAGCAACCGGGATATCGGAAGTGCCGGCGGAAACCACCATGATTCTCCCCCTGCCCCTTGTTTCCACGGGACATTGCTCAAGGGTCAGGCAGCAGGCTTCATCATGATAATCCGCTGCGGGAAACTTCTCCAGGACTTCCTCCGCCTTGGCCATGGAAAGACGAGTTACGAGTATATTGCTCCCGGTTCCGACCATGGCTTCCATGATCCTGACAATCTGGTGAACGTTCTTCCCATGTCCGAAGATAACCTCCGGCATCCCCTGGCGCAGTTCGCGATGATGATCCACCCGGGAATGCCCGAGATCCTGAAAGGGGAAGAAACGGAGCTGCTCTACCGCTTCATCAACCGTGGTCGCACCGTTTCTGACCGATTGCAACAGTTCTTTGAGATTTCTCGGAGTCACTGAGAAGAATCCTCACCACACTGTGATCATATTCCAGGGATTTTATACACCAGGCACGCCATGCTTGCCACGCAAAAGTTCAAAGTAGCCATAA
>CAZRPI010000020.1:15559-35845 GCA_964601865.1 uncultured Pelobacter sp.
ACGACGAAACAGCCCTGATGCGCTCTCTCCGGCAGCCCCCATTACCGTTTCCAGGATGAAACGCAAACGGGGAAAGGCATATGCCCTTCCCCGCGCAATGTGGAACTCCCGGATTTGAGAATCCACGCTACGAGTCCAGGTACTCATTGATTTTTTCCGACAGGGTGCGATAGATGCGACGGCACTCGTTTTCGTCCTTTTCCAGCAACGTGACGCGAAATCCCTGCAACGGAGTGGAAAAGGAGGAAAGGGGAACGACACAGATGCCGGTCGCCGCCAGAACATGGTACACGAAACGTTTGTCCGGCGAAACTCCCGGTTGGTTGACCAGCCCTTCGATCACCTCCCTGACCTCCCTGTTGGGTATGGGAAGCGTCTGGCTGTTGTTCAGCAATCCTTCCCTGAAAGCAACCGCCATATAGAAGGCGCCGTTTGTCCGGTTTACCTGCAGGGCCGGAATCTTGCTGAGATAATCGTAGGTAATGTTACTCATCCTTTCGTACCTGGCAATGCGCTCCTCCAGATAGCTCTTGTATTCCGGATGTTGCATGATTGTCGGAAACACCGATTGGGGCAGCGTGGTCGAACAAACCTCATTCATCTTTCCGGACAGAATCAGACCGATGTATTTACGAAAATGTTCGTCCCTGTCTCCGTTGTAAACCTCGATCCAGCCGCAGCGGGAGCCTGGCCACGGAAGTTCCTTGGAGATACCCCTCATGGCAATTGCCGGCACGTCACCGATAACATCGCAGATGGGCACCGCTTTTTCACCATTGTAGGCAATATTGGTATAGACCTCATCCGCAATTATGAACAGATCGTTTTCACGGGCAACCGCAACAATCTCTTCCAGCATTTCCCTCGTGTAGACCATGCCGGTGGGATTGTCCGGGTTGATAATCATGATGGCCGCAATGTTCGGATTATACCGTACATGCATGCGCATCTCATCAATATCCGGATACCATTTATCCTCCGGTTTGAGTCGGAACATCGAAGGAGCCGACTGGGCATGGTATATTTCGCCAAGCGTATGCGTCGTATACGATGGAGAGGGCATCAGTACCCGCGCGCCAGGACGAAGACAGCCATACACCTTGGCAATGGCATCCCCCAGGCCGTTGAAGAAAATGATATCATCCGGTGTGATCTGCGCCCCACCGCGGCTATTGGTGGCCTCACAGATGTATTCACGGGTTTCCAGCACGCCACGGGTATGGCAATAGCCCCAGGTGGAATCATCCATAATCGCCTTGCCCACGATCTCTTTCATCCAGGCGGGAATGATCTCCCCCTTGGCAACCGGATCGCCGATATTCTCCCAGCTGATCCTGATCCCGTGTTTCTGCAGCCTGTCGGCCACGTTGACGATATTCCTGATCTCATAGGTCAGTTCCCCGGCTCCGAGTGGTATCAGATCGATACGCATAACTTGATTCCTCCACAACGTTGTGTTTATTTAATCAGCCCCTGGAACAGAATATGCGGGGTTTGCCAGGTTCCTTCAGCGCAAAAAAAAACCGGGGGCGACTGCCTCCGGCTTTTACGATACGATTTGATAATCACGACGATCAGCGGGCAGCACACACTCCTGCGGCATTACGCGCCGCCGCGGTAATAGCTCGTGCTGCTATGGCATTGATCATCATGTACATGTTCTTTTTCATAACACACCGTTTTCAGCGCGTCAATGGTTTTGTCGGCGACGGCGAGACAGGGGCATCAGGCTCTCGCAGAGCGGTTTCCCGCTCCATTCCGATCAACAACCTGCCGTCTTCATCCCGCCAGCGCAACCACCCCTGCGACCTCTGTTCGTTTTCCACCCGTAACCAGTCGTCCTCCATCCCGATTACCCTTAAGATTTGCCGAGGCGCCACCCCGCTGGACCACTCACCCCCCGGCGATTCCCTGAGGCGATAGTACCGTTGCTGCAGTCCCGGGAGAGGATATACGCTTTGCCCCCACAGCAGGTCTTCCCAAGTCCTGAAAAAGAGGGATTGCCAGTCCCTGATCCAGCCTTCCCGGCCGGCGTCATCATAGACCACCTTAAACCACTGGCCCCTGCGCGCCACCACAATCAGAGGCAAGGTTTCCGGATTCATGGCAATAATCCATTCATAACGGGGCGCCCTGGCAAGATCGACATGATCCAGTCTGGTCATGGCCGGTTCACCGTACAGAATCATCCTGCCAAAATGATCATCGACCGCCAGTGAGTGGAGAGGCAATATCAGGATGCCGATGCCCGCATAGGGGCGCATCCCTGTTTTGGTTGAATCAAAGGCAAGATGGCTGGAGAATACAACTGCAGGGATCAGAAGAAAGGTTACCAGGATTATGAGACCTGACCGTATGCGGATCACTGTATCGTTTCGCCGAGTATCCGCAGCAGCCATTCCATATAGGGCGATGCTTCCGGAGTTTTTTCCCGTGGAGCCCAGGGAGCCTTTTCTTGCTCAGTCAGAGGCAGGTAAGGACCAGCCTTTACCTCGTAAAAAACGGTACCCGACCGGAGACCCAAAGCGGTATGGTAGACACCGTGCGGAACATCCGCCACCAGAGTTCCGCTCTCCCGGGAAAGCACGACCTTGTCAACGACCTCGCCTTCAGACGAAAACGTCACTATCCCCAGACTCCCTTTCAGCAATATGAAAGCTTCATCCTTCTCAGGATCAAGGTGACGATGGGGGTGGACATAGGAATTGGGTTCAATGGCGTTCAGTAGGCGATGACAACGCGATTCATCACTGGGATGGAAGTTGTGATTCGCGCGCAGGCGGGGAGATGCCTGAGCTTCTGCCGTCAGCTCTTCAAGCAATTCGACTGTTATGATCTTCATGGTTGCGAAAACCTGTGCACGCATTCGACCATGAATTTCACATTTTCCACCGGGGTCGTTGGCAGGATGCCATGACCAAGATTAAAAATGAATCCCGGGCGGTTGTCGTTTTCTAACAGCACGCGCCTTACCTCGCGCTCAATGGTATCCTGGGACGCAAGCAGTGTCGCTGGGTCAAGATTTCCCTGAACGGGTGTTGCCGGGCCGAGCGCATCCCGTGCCTGAGAAAGACTTACATGCCAGTCCAGACCAATCACATCAGCGCCCGATTCTTTCACGGTGTCCAGCATCGTACCGGCGCCCTTCACGAAATGTATTACCGGTGTCAGTACACGGTTCAGCCCGTTTATCAGTCTGGTAGTATGCGGCAGAACGTAGCTTCTGTAGTCCGATGGCGCCAGAATACCACCCCAGGTATCGAATATCTGGATAACCTGCGCTCCGGCAGCTATCTGGGCATTGAGATATTCAATGCTCATGGTAGTGATCTTATCCATCAGGGCCGTGAACACCTCGGGAGCGGAGTGCATCATGCGCTTGATCTGGGCAAAATCTCTGGAACCACCTCCCTCTACCATGTAACAGGCCAACGTAAAGGGCGCCCCTCCAAAACCGATCAGCGGGACCCTGCCGGCAAGTTCACGGCGCAGTATCCTGATGGTATCCAGGACATAGGTTAAATCCTGTTCGATACTAGGTATGCGGAGGTTCTCCACATCCGGCATTGAACTGACCGGATGCTCGAAAACCGGGGAAGGCGCGAAATCAAGCCGCATTCCCATGGCTTCTACTGGTGTCAGAATATCGGAAAACAGAATTGCGGCGTCCACTCCCAGGATATCAACCGGTTGAAGCGTTACCTCGGCAGCCAGATCGGGATTTTTGCACAATTCAAGAAAGGAGTATTGGGAGCGGAGAGCTGAATATTGGGGGAGATAACGCCCCGCCTGTCGCATCAACCATACCGGTATCGTGTTAACCCGTTTGCCCCAACAAGCGTCAAGAAAGCGTGTGTTCATGGCATGTTCCGTTTCTTCCCCAGTAATTTTCATCAACTTCATAAAACGTCAATTATTGCGGACAGGGTCTGTCACGAACCGCCTGAAAGCGGACAAATCATTCTGCGCATTCCACCACAAGATCAATCCCCCGAAGATTGATCCGGTCACCGGGATACAGTTTGCGTCCGCGCCGGAGTTCAATTTCTCCGTTAACCCTTACTTTACCTCCTGAAATCATAACTTTAGCGACACCGCCACTGGCGGCAATGGAGGCAGACTTCAACAGGCTGTCCAGCTTAATGTAATCGGTGGTAATTATGAATTTCATCACTTAAGCGGCCAGATCCGTGACTCAATGAAATCAGACAGGTAATTATTAAACGAAATCAGGCAAGCATAATTCATGCTTGCCTGACAATATGGATAAGCAGACCCACTGAACAGATCATGTTATTATGCTGAAGTTTCCCCTTCAACAAGTTGAATCATGGAAAGCGGTGCGGCATCACCATTGCGGATACCAAGTTTGATTATCCGCGTGTACCCACCAGCCCTCTCCTTATATCTCGGCGCAATGTTCGTAAACAACTTGTTTACAACTGACTTTTCGCGGATATATGACGCCGCGAGACGTATGGCATGCAGATCACCACGTTTGCCCAGGGTTATCATCTTTTCCGCCACTGAACGGATCTCCTTAGCCTTGGCGTCCGTTGTCGTTATTTTTTCATGAGACAGCAGAGATGTAACCATATTCCTGAACATGGCATCGCGATGACTCGTTTTTCTTGAAAGGCGTCTGCCTGATTTATTGTGACGCATAACTATTTCCCTTTCTGTGGCAGATAACTAATCAATATTCTACTCTTCTTCAATCTGTTCACCGCGCAAGCGACGCAACATCTCAGGATCGGGAAATTCGTCAAGCTTCATACCGAATGTAAGCCCCATATCACTAAGAATATCTTTTATTTCATTGAGAGACTTGCGACCGAAATTCTGGGTCTTCAGCATTTCAGCCTCAGTTTTTGACACCAGTTCACCAATCAATTTGATGCCAGCATTTTTCAGGCAATTTGCCGAACGTACCGATAACTCCAGTTCCTCAACGGTACGGTAGAGGTTTTCATTTATCTTGTCCATCTCATCCTGAGACTCTTCAAGATACTGTGGTTCGGACTCTTCATCGAAGTTGATGAAGATTGACAGCTGGTCCTTCATGATCTTTGCGGAATATGCCAGCGCGTCTTCAGGCTTGACACTGCCATCGGTCCAGATTTCGACCGAGAGCTTGTCGTAGTCGGTCATTTGGCCAACACGTGCATTGGATACGGTAAAATTCACCTTTTTGATGGGCGAATAGATCGCGTCAATGGGAATTGTGCCAATAGGCGCCTTTTCATCCCGAGTCCTGTCAGCGGAAACATATCCCTTGCCTATTTTAACCGTCATATCCATTTCAAGGTGAGCATCACTGCCACAGGTGGCGATATGATGGTCAGGATTCATGATTTCGACGTTGTGGCCTGTGATGATATCGCCCGCCTTAACCACACCCTCCCCGTTATGGACTATGCGTATGGATGCCTGTGCAACCGAGTGCAGCTTGAGTCGCACACCTTTGAGATTGAGAATTATATCCGTTACATCTTCAGTTACACCCTGTATGGCTGAAAATTCATGCAGGACACCCTTTATTCTTACCGATGTAATTGCTGCGCCCTGTAATGAAGAGAGCAAGATCCTTCTGAGGGAATTACCTAGTGTTGTACCAAAACCACGTTCAAAAGGTTCCGCATAGAACCTTCCATATGTATCTGAAAGCGACTCTTTCTCAACCTGTAATATCTTAGGCTTGATAAGATCGCGCCAGTTTTTATACATTACAACCTCCTCCGGATGATGCGGTCCGGTTCTGGATGCTACGAGCCAACGATCCTCACAGTTTATTTAGAGTAGAGTTCGACTACCAACTGTTCCTGAATTGGCGTTGTTATGTCTTCACGTATCGGAAGAGCCTTGAGAGTGCCCTTACAGGCATCACGATCAAGTTCAAGCCACTGCGGAATACCACGTCTCGTGACTGCTTCCAAAGCATCATTGATTGCAACGATATTTCTGCTTTTTTCACGAAGCTCAATAACATCGCCAACCTTTGTCTGGATAGACGGTATGTTCACACGTTTCCCATTGAGGATAAAGTGTCCGTGGCGCACGAGTTGGCGAGATTCCGTGCGGGAAGTAGCAAAGCCGAGCCGATATATGACGTTGTCGAGTCTCCTTTCGAGCAGCGAAAGAAGATTCTCACCCGTAACACCTTTTAAGCGATCCGCTTCTGCAAAGTAGCTGCGGAACTGTTTTTCAAGCAAACCGTAAATACGACGCACCTTTTGCTTTTCACGAAGCTGGACACCGTATGCCGAGTTTTTTGACCGGCCCTGTCCATGCTGGCCAGGAGCGTAATTACGACGCTTGATTGCGCACTTATCGGTGTAGCAGCGGTCTCCCTTCAAAAACAGTTCCATATTTTCTCTCCTGCACAGACGGCAGGAAGGTCCTGTATATCGAGCCAATGAAAACCTCCTTAAATTATTGACACTGGTTATACTCTTCTTCTTTTAGGGGGGCGACAACCATTATGCGGAATCGGCGTAACGTCCTTAATAAAACTGATGTTGAAACCGGCGGCCTGAAGAGCGCGTAGTGCGGATTCGCGACCGGAACCCGGTCCTTTGACATACACTTCCACGTTTCTCAAACCGTGCTCCTGGGCTTTCTTTGCGCAATCTTCAGCTGCAATCTGAGCCGCGAATGGTGTGCTCTTTCTGGATCCCTTGAATCCCTTTGCGCCCGCGGTCGTCCATGCAACCACGTTACCGGCGGTATCCGATATGGTTATCATGGTATTGTTGAAGGTAGCGTGAATATGGGCTACGCCGTTGGTAATATTCTTACGCTCTTTTTTCTTTCGAATTACTTTCTTAGCTGGACTTGCCATTCATATTCTCCAGGGTAAATTTATATTATTTCTTCTTACCCGCAACGGTACGAGCAGGGCCTTTTCTGGTTCGAGCATTCGTTTTTGTCCGCTGTCCCCTGACGGGAAGTCCCTTTCTATGACGAAGGCCCCGATAACAACCTAGATCCATGAGTCGCTTGATATTCATGGAGACCTCACGGCGCAGATCGCCTTCAACTTTGATGTTATGATCAATAGCATCACGCAGGCGAGATACGTCGGCTTCGGTCAGGTTGTCCGTACGGGTATTAGGATCTATTCTGGTTTCAGCAAGAATAGCATTCGCAGTGGAAATGCCGATTCCGTAGATGTAGGTCAGGGCAATCACGATCCTTTTATTCTTTGGTAAGTCAATGCTTGCAATGCGTGCCAATGGTTTTCCTCCTTAAATTACTCAACCCTGACGTTGGGAATGTTTAGGAATATCGCAAATAACGCGTATAACTCCCTTACGCTTGATTATCTTGCATTTATCGCAAATTTTTTTTACCGATGCACGTACCTTCATATTAATCCCTTTCACATACCGGCAAGTCGAGTTAAAATATCAGGACCATTATCCGTTATTGCAACCGTGTGTTCAAAGTGTGCCGACAGGCCACCATCTAAGGTTTCAACTGTCCAGCCATCAGAAAACACCCTAACTTCGTGTGACTTTTCATTAATCATCGGCTCAATCGCCAGCACCATTCCCGCTTTCAGACCAATCCCATGTCCCGGCTTACCGTAATTCGGTATTTGCGGTTCTTCGTGCAGATCTTTACCGATTCCATGACCAACAAAGTCACGTACTACCGAATAACCAAACGACTCAACAAAACTTTGTACTGCAAAAGAAATATCTAAAAGCCTGTTTCCTGGCACAGCCTTCTCGATTCCCCTGTAGAGTGATTGTTCGGTGACAGACAGAAGGTCCTGCGCTTTCCTGTCAATTCGGCCTACGGGTAGCGTTACCGCTGCATCCCCATAGAAACCTTTATAGTAAACCCCGAAATCAAGGCTCAGTATATCACCCTGTTTCAGCGGCTCACGATTTGGTATGCCATGAACAACCTGCTGATTCGGCGAGCAGCAAAGAGCGGTTGGATAATCACAATAGCCCTTGAATGCAGGTTGCGCTTTACGCTTTACCGTCTCCTTCAGAGCGATTTCTTCAAGCTCAATCGTTGCAACGCCAGGTTTTACAGAATCAGCGAGAACAGCCAGGATTTCTGCGACAATTTGACACGCAGAGCGCATCTGCTCAATCTCTCGCGGTGATTTAAGAACAATCACCAGATCATTCTCCCAACAGGTTACAAATCTGCCTCTGAATATCATCAATTGCGAGAGAGCCGTCGATATGCCGCAACACTCCGCAGTCGGCGTAAAAATCCTTCAGAGGGGATGTCTGTTCGTCGTAAATGGACAGTCGGTTCAGAATGGTTTCTTCACGATCATCATCGCGCTGAATCAACACTTCACTGCAGTGATTGCATTTTCCTTCCACCTGCGGCGGTGCGTGCAGGACGTGATAACCTTTTCCACATGCCGGACAGGTTCTTCGTCCGGAAAGACGTTTAACTATTTCCCCATTGTCAACATTAAGAGAAATAACGTGATCTATTGCACGCCCCAGTTCTTTCAGTATCAGGGCAAGTTCTTTCGCCTGGTTAATGGTACGTGGAAAACCGTCTAAAATAAAGCCGGCCTCGCAATCATGAGAGGCAAGCCGGTCACTTACAAGACCCAAAACAATATCGTCCGACACCAGTTCACCGGCGTCCATAATGGCCTTGGCCCTTACTCCAAGTGAAGTCTGAGCTTTTACGGCGGCACGCAGCATATCTCCTGTTGATATCTGAGGTATCTTATAACGTTCGACAATAAATTGAGCCTGAGTGCCTTTTCCTGCACCAGGAGGGCCCAACAGAATAAGATTCATCATTTTCTCCCTCTGATACGAACTCCCTTTAAGAATCCCTCGTAGTTTTGTGTGATCAGGTGGGACTCAATCTGCGCAACCGTATCCATGCCGACACCGATCGCGATCAGAAGGGCAGTCCCCCCGAAATAGAACGGCAGGTTAAATTTGCCAATCAGGATTGAGGGCAAAACGCACACAACCGAGATATAGATGGCTCCGACAAAAGTAAGACGCGCCAGAACAAAGTCCATAAAATCGGAAGTTTCCTTGCCTGGTCTGATTCCGGGTATGTAGCCGCCATATTTTTTTATATTTTCTGCCACATCAACCGGATTAAAAGTCACAGCCGTATAGAAATAGCAAAAAAAGGCGATGAACACAACAAATAAAATATTGTAAGCCCAATGCCCGGGCATGAGCATCTTTGATATCTGCTGAACCCATGGGACATTAATGAAATTCGCGATCGTCGCGGGAAACATGATAATTGAGGAGGCAAATATCGGTGGAATGACTCCGGCCATATTTACCTTTAGCGGCAAATGCGACGTCTGGGCGTTATAGGTCTTTAGTCCCACGACTCTCTTGGCATAGTGTATCGGCAATCTTCGCTGCCCACGTTCAACAAAGACAATACCGGCTATGACAACAAACATGAGAGCGGCTATTAAAATCAGTACAAGCAGATTTAACTGGCCAGCATTGATAAGTTTTACTGTGTTGATAACGGCTGTAGGAATCCGCGCGATGATCCCGGCAAAAATGATCAGTGAAATGCCGTTTCCAAGCCCCTTTTCCGACATCTGTTCGCCAAGCCACATGATAAACGCTGTGCCAGCAGTTAAGGTAATCACGGTCATGAGCCTGAATGACCACCCCTGTACCGGAACAACAAGCTCGCCAGCGGGACCGCGCATACTTTCAAGACCGACGGCTATGCCAAGGCCCTGCACAACACTCAGAACGATTGTTCCATATCGGGTATATTGAATAATCTTCTTTCTACCCGATTCACCCTCTTTGGACAGTTTTTCAATAGCCGGAACGACAACTGTTAACAACTGAAAAATAATTGACGACGAAATATAGGGCATTATCCCGAGGGCAAAAACCGTCAACTTTTCAAGGGCACCGCCGGAAAACATGTCAAAAAGCCCGAGTATGGTCCCCTGAGCCTGTTTAAAAAAAAGCGAAAGCGCCACTCGGTCTATACCGGGTGTCGGTATATGACACCCGATCCGATACACTATCAGCATTGAAAGGGAAAATATTACCCGCTTTTTCAACTCGGGTATCTTGAAAATATTGCCCAGTGCATCTAGCACTACTGGATCTCCTCGACAGTTCCACCGGCGGCAACAATTTTGTCTTTCGCAGCCTTACTGAATTTCGTGGCGGTTACATTAAGTGCTTTGGAGATTAATCCGTCACCCAGAATCTTAATATTGGCACAGGCATTCTTCACAAGCCCTTTTTCAGCCAGAGTAGCTGCCGTTACCATTTCGCCAGGATTAAACGCATCAAGTTGTGAGATGTTGACGTGGGTATACTCAACTCGATTCAGCGAGAAAAAGCCCCTCTTCGGCAAGCGGCGCTGAAGCGGCATCTGGCCACCTTCAAAACCAGCTTTTATATTTCCACCAGAGCGCGCCTTCTGTCCCTTATGGCCTTTTGTAGCCGTCTTGCCGTGACCAGACCCGGCGCCGCGGCCGATACGCTTACGCTGCTTTGTGGAGCCAAGCGCAGGTTTTAGTACATTCAAATCCATATCTATCCACCCTTTTGCTACACTACATGCAGCATATGACTGATTTTTGATATCATTCCACGTACTTCAGGAGTATCGTCGAGCTCAACCGTCATGTTGAGTCGTTTCAGCCCGAGACCGGCCACAACGGCACGATGTTTTTTCGGCTTGCAGATAACACTCTTTATCAAAGTAATTTTCAGCTTAGTGTTCATAATGCTTCCCCTAATTAATCGTTCAATCCGCGTCGTGCCGCCATTTCCTCTGGAGATTTCAAGCGAAGTAACCCTGCAAACGCTGCCTTTACGACATTATGCGGGTTGTTGGAACCAAGACACTTGGAAAGAATATTGTTAATGCCAGCAGCTTCAAAAATGGCTCGCGCAGCACCACCTGCGATAACACCCGTACCAGGTGAAGCCGGTTTCATGAGCATTCTTCCGGCGCCAAACTTACCCTCAATTTCAAAGGGTATGGTCTGATTCTCGTTTACAGGCACCTTGATAAGGTTTTTCTTAGCCTGTTCAACACCCTTGCGTATTGCCTCGGGAACTTCATTGGCTTTACCAAGACCATATCCAACATGCCCACTGCCGTCACCAACTACGATTAGCGCGGAAAAACTGAAACGCCTTCCGCCCTTGACCACCTTTGCAACGCGGCTAATATGAACAACACGGTCGGTCAGATTCAGATCCGTTGGATTTACCCTACTCAATTGAAACCTCCTAAAATATGTTAGAAAAGAAGACCTGACTCGCGCGCGGAATCAGCCAGCGCTTTAATTCTTCCATGATAAAGAAAACCATTTCTATCAAATACAACGGAATTAATATTCTTTTCCAAGGCAATCCGCGCTATTTCCTTACCCACATTAACTGCTGCTGCGGCGTTACCAGTGTATTTCAGGTCCGCATCTTTAAGAGTTAACGTAGAGCATGCAGCCAGAGTATTACCCTTTGTATCATCAATAAGCTGAGCATAGATATGCTTCGCGCTTCTAAAAACATTTAATCTTGGCCTGTCGGCGGTGCCTTGCACCTTTTTGCGAACCCGGACTTGTCGTTTTAACCTTGTAATTTTTTTAAGCGCAGTCTTTGCCACAAGATTCTCCTTATAAAGACTATTTCTTGCCAGTTTTACCGGCTTTTCTCATGATAGTCTCGTCAGCATATTTAATCCCCTTACCCTTATATGGTTCAGGTGGCCGGAAGGCTCTGATTTTCGCCGCCGTCTGACCGACAAGTTCCTTATCATAACCCTTAACGAACAATTTGGTCATTTTATCGACTTCTATGGAAATCCCGTTCGGTATATCAAAGGACACCTGATGAGAATATCCCAGGTTAAGCAGAAGTACATTGTCCTTTACTTCGGCACGGTAGCCCACACCGTTAATCTCCAAATTTTTCTGAAAACCCTTTGTCACACCAGTAACCATGTTATTTATAAGTGTCCGCATCAAACCATGAGCTGACCGTCCCATGTTGTCAGCGTTATTACTGGTTACGGTAACGCAACTGTCAGTTATATCCAATGAAACGTTTGGCATTATCCGACGCGACAGCTCTCCCATCGGTCCACAAACTGTTAATACCGAATCATCAAAATTAACTTTAACGTCCTTCATTATTTCTATGGGAAGCTTCCCTATTCTCGACATCGTGTCATGCTCCTTGAATTGAGAATTACCAAACAGAACAGATTATTTCGCCACCAAGAGACGATTTGCGGGCCGTGCTGTCAGTTACAATTCCCTTGGAAGTTGACAAAATAAAAATCCCGTGGCCGCATTTGACTTCAGGTATTTCACTTGCTTTTACATATACCCTGCTGCCAGGCTTGCTGACACGTGTAATTTCATTGATAACCCCGTCTTTTTCTTCGATGTACTTCAGATAAATTCTCAGAATTCCCTGAAGATTATCAGAAATAACTTTATAGTTCTTTATATACCCCTCTTGTTTAAGAACAGAGGCAATATTAACTTTCATTGTTGATGAAGGAATATCTACCTTCTGGTGCTTGACCATATTAGCATTTCTAATTCTGGTCAGCATATCTGCAATAGGGTCTGTCATCGACATCGTATGTGCGCTCCTATCAAATTATCAATTATTGTTTACCAGCTTGACTTGATTACGCCCGGTATCTGCCCCATCGAGGCGTACTTACGGAGACAAATTCTGCACATCCTGAATTTGCGATAATATGCCTTCGGTCTACCGCACACTTCACATCTGTTGTGTTGTTGGACCTTAAACTTTGGTTTGCGCTGCGATTTTATCATCATAGAAACTTTTGCCACGGAATCCTCCAGATATCTTAATTCCTGAACGGCATGCCCAGGTACTTAAGCAAAGCTTTTCCCTCTTCATCCGTTTTTGCGCTAGTAACAATTGTCACATTTAAACCTTTGATTTTGTCCACAACGTCATAATTGATTTCGGGAAAAATCAACTGCTCTTTGATACCAAGAGTATAGTTCCCATTGCCGTCAAAAGCCTTTCCGGAAACACCCTTGAAATCCCGGACCCGGGGCAATGAAACGTTCATAAGCCGGTCGAGAAATTCATACATCACATCACGGCGCAGAGTGACCATGCATCCAATCGGCATTCCCTGTCGAAGCTTGAAGGAAGCAATAGATTTCTTAGCTTTTGTAATTACCGGCTTCTGGCCGGTTATTGCCGCAAGCTCCACCGCAGCAGAATCCAAAATTTTGATATTCTGAATAGCTTCACCAAGCCCCATATTTACGACAATCTTCTCTATCTTCGGGACCTGCATTATATTTTTATATCCAAAATCGTTTCGCAATTTTGGAATAATCTCTTTCTGGTACAACTCTTTCAATCGAGCCATCAGTTACATCCTCCTATTATTTCCCAAGAGAATTGCCACACTTACCACATATTCTCAGCTTGTCGCCGTTTTCCAGAACCTTATTTTTAATCCGCACAGGTTTGGCGCACTTAAGGCAATAAGGCATTACATTGGACACATGAAGCGCAGCCTCTTTTTCCTTAATCCCGCCAGGTTCATTGCCACGAGCCTTAACATGGCGCTTTACAACGTTAATACCTGCAACAATGACGCTACCTTTTTTTGGCAAAAACTGCATAACCTTGCCGGTCTTGTTCTTATCCTTGCCGGCAATAACCATCACGGTCTCGCCCTTCACGACATGTGATTTTGTGACATGCATCTGTGACTCTCCAGTTAAATTAAAGTACTTCTGGCGCAAGAGAAATTATTTTCATGAACTTTTTTGCGCGCAGTTCTCTGGCAACGGGCCCGAAAATTCGCGTTCCAATCGGTTCCTTCTGATTGTTGATAACAACACCGGAATTATCATCAAAGCGGATGTACGACCCATCAGGGCGCCCAAGCTCTTTTGCAGTACGCACGATCACGGCCTTCACTACATCACCCTTTTTTACCTTTGAATTGGGCAAAGCTTCGCGAACGGAAGCAACGATTATATCACCAATTCCGGCATACTTACGCTTGGAGCCTCCAAGCACTTTTATGCAAAACAGTTTTTTCGCGCCGGAATTGTCGGCAACATCAAGTATTGTTTGCATCTGTATCATTACTCAGTACCCCTGTCTCAAAAGATGCATTATCCACAAATTTCTTTAAGATTCCAACGTTTGTCTTTACTTAAAGGTCTGCACTCAATTATACGAACACTGTCGCCAACCTTGGAACTGTTATGTTCATCATGAACTTTATAGGTAGCACTGCGTTTTATGAACTTATTATAAACCGGATGCTTGATAAGACGGTCTATCCTGACAACAACGGTCTTATCCATCTTATCGCTGACAACAACACCAACCTGTGTTCTTCTGTGACCACGCACGCTCATGTGAAGCTCCCTATGCCCTATTCTCAGCAAGAATCGTATTAATTCTGGCTATATCTTTACGAATAGTTTTCAGCTTTGCAGTATTTTCGAGGCGTCCTGTATGCAACTGAAATTTCAGATTAAACAATTCATTAGCAAATTCGCCTTTTTTTGACTTAAGTTCATCCGATGACAATTTGCGCAACTCGCTAAGCTTCATTGTTCGCACTCCTAGCAATAAACTTGGTCGAAACCGGCAACTTGTTAGATGCCAGTCTCAGCGCTTCACGCGCAATCTCTTCCGAGATCCCCTCCATCTCGTAAAGGATGGTGCCCGGCCTGATAACCGCAACCCATGAATCAGGTGAGCCCTTACCCTTTCCCATCCTGGTTTCGGCAGGTTTTGATGTCAGGGGTTTATCAGGAAAAATTCTGATCCAAATCTTGCCACCTCTTTTTATGTAACGAGTCATGGCAATACGTGCTGCTTCGATTTGTCTGGAATCAAGCCAGCCGCACTCGGTGGCCTGCAAGCCAAATTCACCAAAAGACAGTGTTGTGCCACGGCAGGGTTTACCTGTCATGCGTCCCTTCATCTGTTTTCTATGTTTGACTCGTTTCGGCAATAACATTGAAACTTACTCCTGTTCTACAAAGTATTATTAATGACTTAGAAGAACTTCACCCTTGAAAATAAGTACCTTTACACCGATAAGACCATAGGTAGTCTTGGCCTCTGCGACGCCATAATCAATATCCGCACGCAGGGTATGCAATGGAACCCTTCCCTCACGGTACCATTCAGTACGTGACATTTCAGCTCCACCAAGTCGACCGGAGCAAGTGATGCGAATGCCCTTGGCACCAAATTTCAGAGCAGATGTGACACTCTTTTTCATGGCCCTGCGAAAGGCGATCCTTCGCTCAAGCTGCAAAGCTACATTTTCCGCAACCAGCTGTGCATCCAGCTCGGGTTTTCGCACTTCAATTATATTTATAAATATTTCCTTGGAGGTGAGGCCTGAAAGTTCTTTTTTTATTGTCTCAACTTCAGAGCCTTTTTTTCCGATAATCAGACCAGGTCGTGCTGTATAAATGTTTATTTTTGTTTTGTTTGCAGCTCTTTCGATTTCTATTTTAGAAATACCTGAACTGTAAAGACGTTTCTTCAAGAAACTGCGAATTTTGAGATCCTCATGCAAGAGTTTTGCATAATCAGCCTCAGCATACCATTTGGAGTCCCATGATTTGATAACTCCAAGTCTGAAACCTATCGGATTAATTTTCTGTCCCAAACTACACCTCCACTATAAATGAAGCTATTTAGAATCTGACAAGGTGACACTGATATGGCTAGTAGCCTTCCTTAATTTACTAGCACGTCCCATGGCACGAGGCAGATAGCGTTTCAAGACTGAACCAGCGTCAACATAAATAGTTTTCACATACAGTCTATCAACATCAGAAACGCCCTTCTGCTCCGCATTTGCAACCGCTGACTTTAATAACTTAGAAATGAGCTTTGCAGAAGGCTGGGGAAGAAACCTTAATGTATTAAGCGCTTCCTGAATAACCTTACCTCTGACTAGGTCAACCACCAGTCTGGTTTTTCGTGGAGAAAGTCGCACTAATGTCAGCTTTGCACTGGATTCCATTTAAACTCCTTTGCTACTTCTTAACTTTACTCTTTCTATCTGCAGCATGGCCATGAAAGGTTCGAGTGGGAGAAAACTCTCCCAGTTTATGGCCAACCATGTTCTCCGTCACATACACCGGAACAAACTTTTTACCGTTGTGTACAGCAAAACTAAATCCGATAAAGTCCGGGGTAATAGTAGAACGTCGAGACCATGTTTTAATTATTTTTTTAGAGTTTGGACCTTCAGCGAGAACTTTTTTGTTAAGATGCTCATCGACAAATGGTCCTTTTTTTATAGAGCGTGCCATGTTAAGTCCTCACACTATTTGTTACGCTTCTTGACTATGAAGCGATCAGTCGATTTATTCGTCCTGGTCTTGTAACCCTTGGTCGGGACGCCCCAAGGTGTGACAGGATGACGTCCGCCGGAGGTACGCCCTTCACCACCACCATGCGGATGGTCTACGGGGTTCATGGCTACACCACGAACACGCGGTCTCTTTCCGAGCCAGCGGGAACGTCCCGCCTTACCAATGCTGACTTTTTCGTGATCCAGATTGCCGACCTGCCCGATTGTCGCATAGCAGTCCTGTAGTACCATGCGTACTTCCCCTGAAGGCAGTTTGATCTGGGTGTATCTGCCCTCTTTAGCCATGAGCTGGGCAAATGTACCAGCGCTTCTGGCGAGCTGTGCGCCTTTGCCCAGTTTGAGCTCCACATTGTGGATGATCGTTCCCAGAGGAATTGCTTTTAATGGCAGTGAATTGCCGGGTTTGATATCTGCTTCCGGACCACTGATGACGGTATCGCCGACCTTGAGATCGAGAGGCGCCAGAATATAGCGTTTCTCTCCATCAACATAGTGAAGCAGGGCAATGCGCGCGCTCCTGTAAGGATCATACTCAATACTTGCAACCTTCGCAGGGATATCCAGTTTGTCGCGCCTGAAATCAATTATCCGGTATTTCTGTTTGTGGCCGCCACCCTGGTGTCGACTGGTGATACGACCAAGCGCATTTCTGCCGCCTGACTTCTTCAGTTTTATGAGAAGAGACTTTTCTGGAGTCGCTGTTGTGACCTCTTCAAACGTCGAGCAGGTTTGATGTCTGCGTCCTGACGATGTTGGCTTATATATCTTGATTCCCATTGTGAACCCCGAAAATGTTGATTAAACCTCAAAAAAATCCAAAGACTCACCCTGCTGAAGAGTCACATAGGCTTTTTTCCAGTTTGAGTGTTTACCGTAATTACGCCCAAAACGTTTTACCTTGCCTGCCACATTAACAGTTCTGACTTTATCTACCTTGACTTTGAACAACGACTCAACTGCCTGTTTAATCTCGATTTTATTGGCCTTTTTTTCCACCACGATGGTAACCGTGTTTGTTGCCTCAGTACCAAGGGATGTCTTTTCCGTCACGTGCGGCTTCTCTATGATCGAATACAGGTTCATATTTGGAGAGCTCCTTCAACTGATTGGAGTGCACCCTGAGTAATGATAAGATTCTTGTACTTCAGCAGATCATGAATATTCAGCGAATCTGATCTGAGAAGCTTTACGTGAGGTACATTCCGACATGATAAGTGCAGATTGTTCGACAGGTCATCGGTAACAATCAATGAACGGTCAATATCAAAGAGCTTCATGAATCCGGCAAAATTTTTAGTCGAGATGGTATCAAAATCGAGCTTTTCCATCACAGTAATCCGGTTGGTTTTGTACTGGAGTGACAGAACCGAGCAGAGTGCGGCCTTACGGGCTTTTTTGTTCATACTGAGATTGTACACTTTCGGCCTGGGGCCAAAGGCAACTCCGCCTCCCGGATACTGGGGAGCCCTGACGCACCCCTGACGTGCACCACCGGTTCCTTTCTGTTTAAACGGCTTTTTACCAGTACCCGCAACCTCAGAGCGAGTTTTAGTCTTAACCGTGCCAGCACGTCTATTTGCCAACTGAACGCGAAGCGCCAGGTGAATCAGATGCTCCTTGACTTCGGTATTAAATATGCCGTCAGTCAATTGAGCTTCGCCGACCTGCTGTTTATTCATGTTGTAAACTGCTATCGAAGGCATACAAGTACTCCTGCTTAAGCTTTTACGCTGTTCTTAATAAGGACAAGATTGTTGCGGTGACCAGGGACAGCGCCTTTAACCATAATGAGATTGTCCGCGGCGTCGATACGCACCACCTGAAGCCGTTGAACCGTTACCTGCTCATTACCAAGCTGCCCGGGCATTTTTTTGTTTTTGAACACCCTAGATGGTGTAGCTGAAGCACCGATGGACCCCGGGGCGCGGTGAAACCGGGAACCGTGCGTGGTTCGCCCCCCCCTGAAGTTGTGCCTTTTGATAACACCCTGATATCCCTTACCAATACTGGTACCGGTAATATCTACAAAATCCCCCAGCTCAAACTGTTCAACGGTCAACACATCACCGGTATTCAGTTCTTCCTGGTCCTCAAGTTTCAGTTCCTTCAGGTATCTGAATACGCCCTTGCCTACTTTTGAACAGTGGCCAAGCACCGGCTTGATGGCTGATGCTGCGTCTATCTGTTCAAAGCCAACCTGAACAGCGGAATACCCATCCGTAGCAATAGTTTTTTTCTGCATGACTACACAAGGACCGGCCTTGAGTACGGTAACAGGGATGCATGTCCCGTCCTCTAAAAACATCTGTGTCATCCCGAGTTTGATTCCAATTATGCCTTTTTTCATATCAAGTCCCTATTCGAAAAAAGTACCTTACAATTTTATTTCAACATCTACACCAGCAGCCAGATCCAGCTTCATAAGGGCATCCACGGTCTGTTGAGTAGGGTCAAGAATGTCGATAAGTCGCTTATGAGTCCTGATCTCAAACTGGTCCCTTGACTTTTTATCCACATGGGGACCACGAAGTACACAGTATTTATTTATTACCGTTGGCAGAGGAATCGGACCCGCAACCCGAGCACCTGTTCGCTTTGCAGTATCAACGATCTCTGTGACGGAAACATCAAGCAACTTGTGGTCATATGCCTTAAGGCGAATTCTGATCTTCTGGCTCTGCATTGATATCCTCGTAACGTTTTATTCTATAATCGAGCTGACGACGCCTGCGCCGACGGTACGGCCGCCCTCACGGATGGCGAAGCGAAGGCCCTCATCCATGGCGATCGGGGTGATCAGGTTGATGGTCATTGCAACGTTGTCACCAGGCATCACCATCTCGGTGCCGGCAGGCAGGTCCACGACTCCGGTTACGTCCGTGGTGCGGAAATAAAACTGCGGACGATAGCCATTGAAGAACGGAGTATGACGGCCACCCTCTTCCTTGTTCAGGATGTAGGCCTCAGCCTTGAATTTCGTATGCGGAGTGATGGAGCCCGGCTTGGCAAGTACCTGCCCGCGCTCGATCTCCTCACGCTTGATGCCGCGCAGAAGCGCGCCGATGTTGTCGCCGGCACGACCCTCGTCAAGAAGTTTGCGGAACATCTCGACTCCGGTGACCGTGGTCTTGGCGGTCGCCTTGATACCAACAATCTCGACTTCTTCGCCAACCTTGATTACGCCACGCTCAACACGGCCCGTTGCTACGGTGCCACGGCCGGAGATGGAGAACACGTCCTCGACCGGCATCAGGAAGGGCTTGTCAACGGCACGCTCAGGTTCGGGAATGTAGCTGTCGATCGCTTCCATGAGCTTGGCGATGGACTCTTCTCCCAGTTCGCTCTTTTCACCTTCAAGTGCCTTGAGGGCCGATCCCTTGATGATCGGAATGTCATCTCCGGGGAAGTCGTAGGAGGAGAGCAGTTCCCGGATCTCAAGCTCGACAAGCTCCAGAAGCTCTTCGTCATCAACCATGTCGGCTTTGTTCAGATAAACAACCATATAGGGAACGCCAACCTGACGCGCAAGCAGGATATGCTCACGGGTCTGCGGCATGGGACCGTCGGCGGCGGAGACAACGAGGATCGCACCGTCCATCTGGGCCGCCCCGGTAATCATGTTCTTGACGTAGTCAGCATGGCCGGGACAGTCAACGTGCGCATAGTGACGCTTGTCCGTTTCATATTCAACATGAGCCGTGGCAATGGTTATACCACGCTCACGCTCTTCAGGCGCGTTGTCAATCTGGTCGAAAGCCTTGAATTCAGCCTGACCCTTGCTTGCCAGTACTTTGGTGATCGCGGCGGTCAATGTGGTCTTGCCGTGGTCAACATGACCAATGGTGCCAATGTTTACATGCGGTTTCGTACGCTCAAATTTAGCCTTCGCCATGGTAACAGGCCCTCCTT
>CAZRPI010000021.1:0-2740 GCA_964601865.1 uncultured Pelobacter sp.
TAAAACATCGCAGAATCAACACATTATACCCAAACAGGTAACTGAGAAAGTTGAGTTAATATGTTGACTAGTCTTTTACAAGATAGGGAATACTATATTGAGTTTTGAAAGATATCCCGTCAAATGCAACGCCGAAATCTGCCCGTCTTGCGAATTGCAGACTGTCAATGTCAATTATCGCTACAGTTATTCTGGTGGGAAATCGTTTGTATACCGTTGTGATAACTGCTCTCTGGAATTTTTGCGTCCACTAGCTCTCGCAGAAATTAATGAACGACGAATGGAGTCTATAACAGACGCAGAGATGTTTGATAGGACCCTCTTGAAGAACCTGCACAGGCGTTTTATCATTCAGCCGGAAATAAACATGGTGCGCATGTTACTCGGTAGACGAGATTTCAACATGCTGGATGTTGGATGCGGAACCGGGTGGATTTCTAGGATATGGGCTGATTCCGGTGCAAGCGTTACGGGTCTTGAACCATCGGATAACAGGGCTGCTATTGCAAGAAAACGTGGGCTGAGAGTATTGCAGTGTTATGTAGAGGATCTGGATATTGATGAACGATTTGATTTGATTGTTGCAAGGCATGTCATTGAACACATTGAAAATCCACGGGTAATGCTGAAAAACCTTGCATCAAGACTTTCGAATGATGGTTTACTGCTACTTGTCGTCCCCAACATTGATTGCATAGGAAGAAAGGTATTCGATGCAGACTGGAACTGGGTCTTACCTTGGCACTGTAGCTTCTTCTCTCCCCATTCGCTTCTTCACCTTCTGAATAGTTGTGGTTTTCATGCTGAAAAATTATACCAGACTCCGTCACCGCTCTACTATCCTCGTAGTTTTTTTAGACGCTATCCTAAATCAGGTAAGTTTTTTGGCAATAGTAGTCTATATGCAATGTCGGTTTTTATTCCTCTCATCGTAATTGGCTACTTGACTGGTTGCTGTGATAATATTTCTGTTTTTGCTCGTTTGGAGAGCGAAAATTCTGTCTCATAATATTTCAAACTATCAGTACCTAAAATCCTGTTTAGGTATCCAATATTGTTTTGACAACTTTTTCATTTTATCAGCCACGTTCTGGATTTTATGGCTATTGCGTTTGGCGAAATAATTGTTTTCGTTTGAAGTTGTTATGGAGGGGGTACCGGTGAACCGGGTCAAGGCTCTTAAAACCGTTGATGCGTTCCTGGGGCGTTTTGCCGTCCTGCTGCTTGCGCTATTACCAAAAACCACCGGGAGCGTCGGCCAGCCTTCTTCTATCCTCCTCATCCGTCCCGGCGGCATCGGGGACGCGGCGCTGCTGATTCCGGCCGTCAAGGCCCTGAAAAGAAGATTCCCGCAGGCGGAAATTCACATCCTGGCGGAACGCCGCAATGCGGCCGCCCTTGCCCTCTGTCCCGACATAGGTAGCGTCCTCCGTTACGATATTCTCTCCGAACTCCGGGCAGCCATTTGCGGAAGTTATGATCTGGTGATCGATACCGAACAGTGGCACCGCCTCTCCGCGGTGGTGGCCAGGCTCTGCCGGCCGAAGATGCTGATCGGTTTCGGGACTAACGAGCGGGGTCGTCTCTTTACCCATGCGATTCCCTATTCCCACGACGACTACGAGGTTACCAGTTTCCTCAGGCTGCTGGAGCCGCTGGGGATCGGCATGAAAGTACCGGAGACTCCCTTCCTGGTGGCGCCGGCCGACGCGGCCGCAGAGGTGAAAGAGTTGCTCGCCCCCCTCGCCGGGAAACGGTTCGTGACCATCTTTCCCGGCGCCAGCATCCCCGAGCGGCGCTGGGGCGCGGAGCGCTTCCGTCTGCTGGCGGAGAGGGTGTGCGCGGCCGGATATCCTGTCGTGGTGGTTGGCGGCAGGGAGGACAGGGGGCAGGGTGAGGTCATCGTTTCCGGCGGAACGGGGCTTAACCTGGCTGGTCTGACCCCGCTCACGGGGACCGCGGCGGTTCTGGAGAGAAGCTGCCTGCTGGTGGGGGGCGATTCTGGGGTGCTGCACCTCGCGGTGGGGCTGGGAGTTCCCACGGTTTCTCTGTTCGGGCCGGGGCGGGCCCTGAAATGGGCGCCAAGGGGGGAAAATCACTTTGTGATCAACAGAAAACTGCCCTGTTCCCCCTGCACGACGTTCGGTAATACACCGCCATGCCCGACCAATGCGCGCTGCATGGCGGAGATTACGGTTGACGAAGTGCTGAACGGAGTTATTTTAACTCTGGCACCGCCCGGCGCCGCAAGACCGCTCCGCAAGTCGGCGAGGAAGGGAAAAAAGTCGTCCCAGAGATGACGCATGGTTACAATGCCCCTTCATCTCCGGGGCTCCTGGGGAGCGTTTTCCCTTTCATCCGCTTTCAGACGGGCAACCGGCTTTGGGGGCTCCCCCTCGGGAAGCGGCGGCGGTTGGCGCAGTTGCCGGGGGGAGAGGCGGACGTAGGGGACGAACCTCACAACCTTTTTCCTCTTCGTACCCTTCCCCTGACGGGCTGCTTCCACCAGTTCATCCACCTGGCCCCGTATGGCGGCCTCAACGTCGCTGTCAAGAGGTTGCGGCTCCTTTCCCTGTTCCAGGCGCTTGAGCTGTGCAAAGACCTTTTTGGCGTAGCTCTCGCTCTTCTCGGGCGTCTGGCTGTTGTAGCATCCGATGGCTTTCCAGTTATATCCGTACTTGTTGATGCACATGGCCAGAATCCAGGCGCCGGTCTTCGTGTTGTAACAGGCGTCTCCCAG
>CAZRPI010000021.1:2840-25902 GCA_964601865.1 uncultured Pelobacter sp.
TGCACATGGCCAGAATCCAGGCGCCGGTCTTCGTGTTGTAACAGGCGTCTCCCAGATGATTCCAGCGATCCTCACCGAGGAGCGGCCTCCAGATGGTGTTGATCTGCATCAGACCGACATCGTAGGTGCCGTTTCCGTTCTTGTTGACGGCGTCCGGGTCGTTGTTTGATTCCACCTTGGCAATGGATCTCAACACCACCGGATTGATGCCGTACCTCTGACCCGCCTCCCGGAAACAGAACGGATGGGCGTTGTTGCAGAGCAAAAGCAGGATGACCGGCGCGATGCGGATGAACCTCGGATGGTTGAGCATTTTATTCCCCTGGAAATGGAACCTTTTGCAAAAGTAATCCGTTCATGGTTCGACAAGCTCACCACGAACGGAATATCAGCCCGTTATCAAGGCAAAATCCGTTCATCCTGAGCTCGTCGAAGGGTGAAAAGGGCTTTTGCAAGAGGCTCAATGTTGAATCGACCCCGCTGATTTTAAGCCGCCTGGCCATCTACGTCAATATTTCAGCCCGCGGGCTGAAATGGGTTACCTTGCCAGGTAAAATATGCTAGAAAGTGAAGCTCATATCTTCTTCTGAAGGAGTTGCCCCATGACATTTGCTCCCACTTCCATTCTGGTGACGGGTGGCGCCGGATTCATCGGATCAAATTTTATTCATTCTTTTCTGGCCGCCAATCCGGAAATCAGGGTGACCAATCTGGATGCGCTGACCTATGCCGGTAATCTGAACAACCTGAAGACCCTGGAGCATCATCCCTCATACAATTTTGTCAGAGGGGACGTGGGAGACGCCGGGCTGGTGGCAGAAATCCTCGCGGACGGGAAAATCGACGCGGTGGTTCATTTCGCCGCGGAATCCCATGTTGACCGTTCCATCAGCGGCCCGGAAATCTTCGTCCGGACCAATGTACTGGGTACCCAGGTCCTGCTGGAGGAAAGCCGCAGACACTGGCAGTCGGGCAGCGTTCCCGATTTCCGGTTTTATCAGATTTCGACGGACGAGGTCTACGGCACCCTTGGCGAAACCGGCTATTTTACCGAGGATACCCCGCTGGCGCCCAACTCACCCTATTCGGCAAGCAAGGCCGGGGCCGACATGCTGGTGCGCGCCTACCATGAGACCTTCGGTCTGCCAACCCTGAACACCCGCTGCTCTAACAACTACGGCCCCTTTCATTTCCCGGAAAAACTGATCCCGCTGCTGATTCACAACATCATCGAACGTAAGCCTCTACCCGTATACGGTGACGGCAGGAACGTGCGCGACTGGCTGCATGTCAGGGACCACGCCGCTGCGGTCGAGATCGTGCTCAAAAGCGCCGAGCCCGGTTCGGTCTACAACATCGGCGGAAACAATGAATGGCGCAACATCGATATCGTGAATCTGGTCTGTGATCTGCTTGATGGACGACTGGGACGCAAACCCGGCGAGAACAGGAAGCTGATCACCTTTGTGAAGGATCGGCCGGGCCATGACCGGCGCTACGCCATAGACGCCTCGCGGCTCAAGCACGAGCTGGGGTGGGAACCCGCCTATACCTTCGAGAGGGGAATCGCGGAAACCGTTGACTGGTACCTGGCCAACCAGGAGTGGGTAGCGGGCGTCACTTCAGGCGTCTATCGCGACTATTACGCGCAGCAGTACGGGGGGGTATGACATGATCCTGGTGGTCGGTGCAACCGGCATGCTGGGCCGGGATCTGATGGCGCTTTTGGGGAATCAGGCCAGGGGAGTCGCCTCCCGAGAGATGAACATCACATCGCTGGAAACCACGAAGAGGGTGATAGAGGAGGTGCGGCCGTCCGTTGTGGTCAACTGCGCCGCCTATACCGATGTGGATGGCTGCGAGAGCAACCGCGAGACCGCCATGCTGGTTAATGGCGAGGCCGTTGCCCACCTGGCGGCGGTGACCCGCGCAATCGGGGCCAAGCTGGTGCAGATCGGCACCGACTACGTCTTCGACGGCGGCAAGGGGACACCCTATCTGGAGGACGACCGGACCGGTCCCCTGAGCGTCTATGGCGAATCCAAGCTGCTGGGCGAGATAAACGCCGCCACCAATCCGGATCACCTGATCGTGCGGACCCAGTGGTTGTACGGCCTGCACGGCAGGAACTTCGTCGAGACCATGCTGCGCCTTGCCGGTGAACGTGATCGGCTCGATGTCGTGGATGATCAGATCGGTTCGCCCACCTGGACCGTGGATCTGTCCAGGGCTGTCGTCGCCCTGATCGGCAGGGGATGCAGGGGAACCTTTCACGCCACGAACGCGGGGTGCTGTTCGTGGAACGCTTTCGCCCGCGCCATTTTCGAGGAGGCCGGCCTGGAGGTAGCGGTCAACACCATGACAACCAAACAGCTGAACCGACCGGCCAGACGCCCGCTCTACTCCACGCTGGACTGCGGCAAACTGGAGCGGGAAACCGGTTTGAGACTTCAGCCCTGGCGCGACGCGCTCAGGGGATATCTTGTACAACGTAATCAACACGGCAAGGGGTAATAATGGAACGGGGAGAACGGCCCTGGGGCTCATATATCGTTCTGGACGAGAATACGAACTACAAGATCAAACGCATTGAGGTTAAGCCTGGGGAGAGGCTGTCGCTGCAGAAACACCACCACCGCAGCGAACACTGGATCGTTGTGTCCGGCAGCGCCAGGGTTACCTGTGGCGAGAATGAGTTCCATGTCAATGTCAACGAATCGACCTTCATTCCCATCGGCCGGAAACATCGCCTGGAGAATCCCGGCAAGATTCCGCTGGTAATTATCGAGGTGCAGAGCGGCGAATATCTGGGCGAGGACGATATTGTCCGGTTTGACGACGACTACAACAGGTGCGGCAAGCTTGATGAAAAGTGAGGCAATGAGTGGCGCCCCCTTTCCTGGCGGCGCCATCCGATATGCCATCTACATACTGCTGCTGCTTGCCCTGCTTCTGGTTACAGGATGCGCAACGACCTCCAACGCGGTCACCGAGGAGGAGATCGTCACCAACCAGAAACCGATGTCCACCTATACTTCGCTGCTGGTTCGGGATTTTGAGCTGAAGAAGGAGCTTTACAGCGATGGCGATGACCGCATGGGCGAACGGGAACGGCGGTACGCCAGAATCCCGGAGCAGTTGACCGAGCAGATCCTGAGGTACGTCAGGTCGCGGCGCATCTATCAGAGTGTCTCCCGGGATGAAAAGCTTTCTCCCGGTACCCTGATCCTGCAGGGAAGGTTTGTCCGGATGGGACGTTTCAGAATTTCCATCGAGGCTGTCCTGCTGGATGGCGGCACAAAGCAGGAGGTGGCCTATTTCCGTCAGACGTTGTGGGATGTGCTGGATACCACGGAGGCCGTCGGCAGTCTGGCGCATGAGGTGGCCGATTTCATAGACCGTATTCAGTATAAATAATGGAGGTCGCATGTATGTAGTTATTCTCGCCGGAGGTTCTGGAACCCGCTTCTGGCCGGTGTCGCGGACCGCGAAACCGAAGCAGCTCATCTCCATCACCGGGGACAGGACCATGCTGCAGCGGACGGTGGAACGTGTTTTACCGCTCAAACCGAAGCGCATCCTGATCGTCACCAATGTGCTTCAGGCCGGGGAAAGCGAACGCCAGATCTCCACCTATCGTGGCGTTCCCATCGATGTGGTCGCCGAACCGGTTGCCCGCAATACCGCCCCGGCCATCGGTCTGGCTGCCACCATCATCGCCGCCCGCGACCCGAACGGTGTGATGGCGGTTCTGCCCGCAGATCATTTCATCAGGGATGAGGAGGCTTTCCACGAAGCGCTGGTTGCGGCGGGGCAGGCCGCCCGTAACGGCTATCTGGTCACCCTGGGTGTCATGCCGACCCGTCCCGAAACCGGCTACGGATATATCGAGGCGGACACGTACCTGCGCGGTGAGGGGCCTTTTCCGGTCCGCCGGTTTGTTGAAAAGCCGCCCCTTGAGGACGCGGTGCGCTATCTGGAGGAGGGCAACTACTTCTGGAACAGCGGCATGTTCATCTGGCGATGCGACGCCATTCTCCAGGAGATCGGCCGCTACATGCCCGACTTGGCCGCATTGCTCTCCTCAATCTCGTTCAGCAGAGACGTGTGGGAACTTTCCGATCTTGAGAGCCAGATCGCAACCCTCTTCGGCAGGGCGGAAAGCGTCTCCATCGACTACGGCGTCATGGAACATTCGGACCGGGTCCAGGTTATCCCGGTGGAGATGGGATGGAGCGACGTGGGGAGCTGGAGCGCACTACCCGAAGTCATTGAACCGGATATTTCCGGCTCGGTTGCCATCAATACCGGCGGACAGATCAGCATCGATTCCCCGGACTGCCTGGTGTACGGCGACGGGCGGATGGTCGCCATGGTGGGGGTCGAGCGCCTGATCGTTGTTTCGACTCCGGACGCCCTGCTGGTCTGCCACCGGGACCGGGCCCAGGACGTCAAAAAGGTTGTGGAGGAACTGGCGCGGCGCGGGAAACGCGAACTGCTGTAGGCGGTACCGAAAACAGCTCTTTTTTTCCTTGCCAAGGTATTTATTTGTCGTTATTGTCAACCACTGGCCTGATTCAGGTTGACCATTGGGGAGATCATGCAGCTTTCAATCAATGAAGAACTGGAGCGGATACGGGGCAGGGGGCTTTTCCGCTCGACCCGTATGATCCGGGGGCGTCAGTCGGCGCGGGTCAGGCTGGACGGGCGCGAAGTGCTGCTGCTCTGCTCCAACAACTACCTGGGGCTGGCCGGGCATCCGGCGCTCGTTTCTGCCGCAGCCAGGGCGGCGGAAGAATTCGGCGTGTCCAGCGGCGCTTCCCGTCTCGTCTCCGGCACCATGGAGCTCCATGAAATGCTGGAATCCAGCCTGTCGGATTTCAAACGGACCGAAGCTGCCCTCGTCTTCAACAGCGGTTATGCCGCCAATACCGGCATCATTGCGGCGCTGGTCGGCCGCGGCGATGTCATTTTTTCCGACCGTCTCAACCACGCCAGCATCATCGATGGCGCCCTGCTTTCCGGCGCCAGGCTGGTGCGTTACCCGCACAACGATACCGCGGCGCTTGCCAGGCTCATGGCAAAACATCGCGGGACAGGACGGTGCCTGATCGTCAGCGACGGCGTCTTCAGTATGGACGGCGATCTGGCGCCGCTCCGGGAACTGGCGGAGCTCAGGTCCCGTTATGAGGCGCTTTTGATGGTGGACGATGCCCACGGCTGCGGCGTCATGGGGACAGAGGGGAGGGGGAGCTCCGATCTGCTGGGCGTAATGCCGGAAGTGGACATCCATATGGGCACCTTCGGCAAGGCGTTGGGCAGCTTCGGGGCCTATGCGGCTCTCTCCGGCGAGCTGCGCGATCTGCTGGTAAACCGCGCCCGCAGTTTCATCTTCTCCACCTCGCTGCCGCCCACCGTCCTGGCCGCCTCTCTCGCCGGCCTGCAACTGGTCCGGTCGGAGGAAGGGGATGCTCTCAGGAGAAGCCTTGCCGCCAATACCGCTCTTTTCCGGCGCCTGCTGCGGGAAGCGGGTTTCCGCACCGGAGACGGCGGCACCCAGATCGTGCCGATTCTCGTGGGGGAGGCTGAGCCTGCGATGGAGTTCTCGGAGGCGCTGCTGGAGGAAGGATTCTTCGTGCAGGGGATCCGTCCGCCGACGGTACCGGCCGGCTCCTGCCGCCTGCGCTGTACTGTCATGGCCACCCACTCCCCGTCCGATCTCACTCTGGCCGCCGAGCGCATGGCGGCCATCGGCCGCCGCTTGGGGATAGTCTGATGGCGTGGTGTGACCTGGATGGCGGAGGACGCCTCTGGTACGAGGATCAGGGGGAGGGACCGGCGCTCGTGCTTCTGCACGGCTGGTGCATGTCATCGGCGGTGTGGCGTTTTCAGATGGAGGGCCTCCGTCACTCGTTCCGCCTGATAGCGCCTGATCTGCGGGGGCACGGGCAATCCCCGGTTTCCTGGGGGAATTACGACCTCGCCGGATTCAGCGCCGATCTGCGGACACTCTTCCAGCGTCTCGCACTCCGTGACGCCGTCCTGGCCGGCTGGTCGTTGGGCGCCCTGGTGGCTCTGTCGGCATTCGCTCCCCTCAGGGAGCGGTTGTCCGGACTGGTTCTGATTTCCGGCACACCCCGTTTTGTCTCCGACGGCGATTACCCCCACGGGCTGGACCCGGTTCAGGTTGCCGGCATGGAGCTCAGGCTGCGCCGCAATCCCGCCAGGGCTCTGGAGCGGTTCGTGGCGGGCATGTTCGCCGGGGGCGAGCTTGAGGCCCATGACCGGAACGGGTCTGTCCGCGAACTGTTAAGCGGCATACCAATCCCGGAGCGGCGCGTTGCCGTGGAGAGTCTCAGGACCCTTGGCGGGGCCGATCTACGCGGGCTCTTGGACGCAATCGATCTTCCCGCGCTGATTGTTAACGGTGACATGGACGGTATCTGTCTACCGGGAGCTTCCGATTTTCTGAGCCGGCGGATCCGGGGCAGCACCCATCTGGTTTTCAGGGGCTGCGGCCATGCGCCGTTTCTGACACGTCGTGATGAATTCAACGACACGATTGCCGGTTTCTGCGGGAGGATTTTTGGTCGAAAAGGATGAAATATCGAGGGTTGGGAATCGTTTCCATCGCCGGTCAGGATCGTACGACCGGTTTGCTTTGGTGCAGAGAATCGTCGTGGAAAAGCTGACCCGCCTGGTTGAAATGAACTGCGTCTTTCCGCCGCGAACGGCGCTGGACATCGGGTGCGGAACCGGGGCCATGCTGGCGGCGCTCCATGCTCTCTATCCCGACTCCAGGCTCTGGGGCCTGGATCCGGCGTCCGGCATGCTGTCGAGTTCCGCCGAGCGGCTCGGTCCCGCGGCGGCGCTGGTCAGGGGGGAAGCGGAATCTCTCCCCTTCGGTGACGATAGCTTTGACCTGATCGTTTCCTCGTCCACGTTCCAGTGGGTTCAGCGTCTGGATGTCTGCCTGGGGGAATGCCGACGGGTTCTGAAGCCAGGCGGGCTGCTCTGCGCCGCGTTTTTCGGCGGCAGAACCCTGTGGGAACTGCAGGAGAGCTACCGGCAGGCCCTTGGAGAGCTGGACCGCGCCGGAGATGGTCGCAACGACCGGTTGCGGCGGTTCAGGGGACGTGTCGAGGCGCAGCGGATGTTGACACAGTCGGGCTTTGACGGGGCGGCTGTCACGGTGGAAACGGAGGTGGAGCGTCATCCCGACGTCGCCTCCCTGCTGCGCTCCATCAGGAACATCGGCGCCACCACTCCCGCGAGCGATGTCGGCGGAGGCCTGGGATGGCGGGGGGTGCTGAACGCCATGTCCGAGATCTACTGCTCACGTTTTCAGGACAACGGGATGATACCGGCGACTTACGATGTGATTTACATGGTTGGTCGTCTGGAACCGCAGAAACCCGATTCATGCCATGTGAGGAGCGTCTCACCGCAGGTTATTCCGGATTGAAATCGAGATGATATAAATAATCGTCGTAGAGACGCATTGCAATGCGTCTCTACGGTGTCTTCTTTGAATTACTTTCTCCATCCCCTGGTTCTGCTCCGTTCCTCTTCCGCCTCAATCTCGTCGCGCAACACCAGATAGTTTGCATAGCGTTCAGCCGAGACATGCCCCTGCTCAACCGATGCGACAACGGAGCAGCCCGGTTCGGAACGGTGTCTGCAGTCACTGAAGCGGCAGGGGACGCCCAGGCTCTGCTCGAATCCGGGAAAATGGGCGGCCAGATCCTGGGTCGAGATGCCGATGAGTCCGAAATCCCGGAAACCGGGAGTGTCCACCAGTTCGCCGCCATAAGCAAGCGAGTGCAGCGTGGAGACGGTGGTTGTATGCCGACCCATGTCCCTGTAGTCGCCGGTTTCCCCCACCTGCAGGTCGATATGGGGACAGAGACTGTTCATGAGCGAGCTTTTGCCGACGCCGGTGCTGCCTATGAATGCACAGCGCCGGCCGCGTCCCAGAAACTCCAGCAGAGGCTCGAATCCGGATCGGGTGAGTACGCTGAGCGGAAACAGCGGCACCAGGCCGTCGTAGACTTTTCCCAGACGTTGAGCCAGTTCAAGCCCCTCATGGAGATCACATTTGTTGACGACCACAAACGGGACGAGGCGCGCGGTTCTGGCCGCGACAACTGCCCGGTCGATGAATCCGCCGGGAGAGTGGGGCGCCACCACGATGCCGAGAGTATCCAGATTGGCCGCCACCAGATGAATGCCGCCGCGCGCATCCCTGCGTTTCAACTCCGTCTGGCGGGGGAGGCGCGTGAGAGCGTCTCCCGCCACCCTGACGGCATCCCCCACCACATGCCCCGAATTTCTTTTGACCCTTACCGTCCTGCGCCGGCCATCGCCGAACAGAACCTCCACTGCCACGCCGTGGTGGGCAACGATCAACCCCTTCTCCATAGGGTTATGGCAGCTGTTTGCGTGGATCATGCCGGACGGCTCCCCTACTTGCAGCGCAGCAGTTTGACGCCGTCCTCAAACAGAACCTGCATCTTGTTCGGGACAACGATCTGTTTTACCACGCCGAGGCCGAAGGTCGGGTGGTCCACCAGATCGTCAACTCTGAATTTTGCGTTCATGTCATAGCCGACTGCCTGATCCAGCCTCATGGCGGAGCGGAGCGACTGCCATTCCTCCCGGTCCGATTGCGCCGGGTCACGCCGCGGCGCACGCGGCGCGGACGGCGCCTTTTTCGAAACTGTTTCTCCTCTCGGTAATTTGGCGGACTTCTGGGCCGGAGGCGGATAATAGTTGTGCACTCCGCCGCAGGTGTTGCATTCCACCCGTACAACCTTGTCGCCGACCATGGCCACGATCCTGTGGTTCAGTATGTCGCGACAGCGGGTACAACGCGCGTCAATAATGTCTCCAGCAGATAACTTCCTGGTACTCATGTATGTCATCCTGTTCTCTTGAATGGTCGTCTCCGTTCTATCCGAGGGATAACGACAAACAAAGCCCGCGCCGTGCTGCCGCGGGCTTTTCCAAAGTATGCCGCTTCAAGCGGGGCGCCGGACTGCCGGACCTCCCCGCCTTATTCCGAAGCGTCAGAATTATCATGAAACGCTGGAACAGTATAACCGTGAACCGGCATTGCTGTCAAAGTGTTCGAGGTCTGTGGCGGCATTTTACACGAAAAAACGCTGTATCCCGCCGCTATTCCGATGCGGACAACTGTTTTCACCGGTTCGCCGGTTGCGGGAGATGCTTTTTTGTTCCGGACTGTGCTATATACGTTTTCCATGACCATTGCCATCTGGACCCGATCCCTGACGAAAAGCTACGGCCGTTTGACCGCGCTGGACAATTTTGATCTCGAAGTCGAGAGGGGGGTGATCTTCGGCCTCCTGGGCCCCAACGGCGCCGGCAAGACCACCCTGATCCGGATCCTGACCACTCTGATGCGCCAGAACAGCGGTGAGGCCTCAGTCGAGGGTCTCGATACCCGTAGCCGGGGGAGGGAGATTCGGAGGATTATCGGTGTGGTACCCCAGGAGAACAGCCTGGACCGGTATCTGACGGCCCGCGAGAATCTTGAGCTGCACGCCCGCCTGCACGGCGTGCCCGCAGACCGATACCGCCGCAGGATCGACGAGCTGCTGGAGCTGATGGGGCTTGCCGGCCGCCGGGATGATTTCCCCGACTCCTTCTCCGGCGGCATGCAGCGCAGGCTGGTTGTGGCGCGGGCGCTGCTCCACGAACCGCGCGTTCTCTTTCTGGACGAACCGACCACCGGTCTTGATCCCCAGTCACGCCGCGCGGTGTGGGATTATGTCCGCTCCATCGCCGGCGACATGACCATTTTTCTCACAACCCACTATCTGGAGGAGGCCGAGCACCTCTGTGACAGGATCGCCATCATGGATCACGGCAGGATGATCGTTCACGGTACGACCCGGGAACTGAAGGAACGTATCTCGGGGACAACCGTATACGAGATCGAATTCGAAGGAGATGTGGAACGGTACGCGGCCATGCTGGGGGGAATGGGATGCGTCCTTGAGATGGCTGTGGAAAGCGGGATGATCCGTGTGGGGCTGGAAAAATGGGAGTGCCTTTCCGAGGTGGTATCGGCCCTGCACGGTGCGCCGGTGCGCCGCATCTCGCTTAAGGAGCGGACTCTGGAGGATGTATTCATCACCCTTACCGGAGCAGGGGTGCGGGAATGAGCCCGAGGGGATCACTGGCAATCTGGCGGCGCGACATGCTGGTGCTGAGGCGCAGCATCCTCTCCGAACTGGTGGCGGTGGTGGCCTCTCCCCTGACCATATACCTCGCTTTCGGCATAGGGATGAAGGGGTATATCGGCCTGGTGGAAGGGACCCCCTACAGCCTGTTCCTCGCGCCCGGCCTGATCACCATGACGGCCGTGAACGCCGCCTACAACGAGAGCGTCTGGAGCCTCTGGTTTCACCGGCGGGTACAGTTCACCATCGAATCCTACCGGGTCACTCCCGTCACCGTTTCAGAGATAGTGGTGGCCAAGATCCTGTCCGGGTTTACCCATGGGCTGGTCAAGGGGATGGCCGTAGGGCTGGTCATATTCGCAATTACGCCGTTCCGTTTCCAACCGGCCAACCTGATGGCCTATCTGGCGTTCCTGCTCCCCGGCTCCGCACTGTTCTCCTGCGCGGGCGTGATCTGCGGGACGCTTTTGGACAAGCCGGAAACCATCGGCAGGGTCGAGGCTGTTTTCATCATGCCGCTGATCTTCATGTCCGGAATGTTTTTCCCGCTCTCTTCCTATCCTCCGGCTCTGGCGCCCTGGGTCCGCGCCTTTCCCACAACGGCTCTGTTCGAGGGGTCCCGTCGGGCACTGGTTCGCGGCGACTTTTCCTGGATGTTCGAGTTTCAGATCTCCGTTACCGCGCTGGTGATGTTCATTGCCGCGGTCCTGATTTTCCGGCGCAGGATGGCGGAGTAGTTTCTCTTGATAATTGCCTGGAAGCATCGCAGTTCCAGGAATAAATCACGAAAAGGAGTTGAAATATCATGCCTTCCTGGCTTGTCTTCGTTGTTACCGGAATTCTGAGCGGCATAACGTCGGGTCTGTTCGGGGTGGGGGGCGGCATCATCATGGTGCCGGCGCTGGTATACTGGGCCGGGTTCAGCCAGCACAGGGCAGTTGGCACCAGCCTGGCGGTCATTCTCCTCCCCATCGGACTGGCCGCCACCGTGGAGTACTACCGGCAGGGCAATGTGGACGTCCGCGCCGCCGTTATCCTGGCCATTACCATGGTCATCAGTTCCTGGGTCGGCGCCTTTTTCGCCGGCAAGATCTCCGGTCCCCATTTAAGGCTGATGTTCGCGGTTTTCGTGCTGATCATGGGGGTGTACATGACCTACGGCGCCTGCCGTCGCCTGGGGTGGCTCTGATCTGCCATAGTTGGTCCCCGGGGCGGATGGGGGTGAAATCATCCCCGCCGTCTGCATCTCCGGTCAAGTTTCCGGTGCACAGTAGCAATAACAGCTTTTTCCGCTGCGCTTGGCAACATACATGGCCTCATCGGCATAATTCATGAGCTGTCTCATGTCCTCCGAGTCGTCCGGGAAAATCGCGATGCCGATACTTGCGCCCAACTCCGCCGTACTTCCGTCAGGCAGTCGGAATGGCTGGCAGAGCACTGTAATAATGTGTTCGGCGACCCGGCCGGCGTCCCCGCGCCGCGACAGTGATGCCAGGATGATCGTGAATTCGTCGCCACCCATGCGCGCCACGGTATCTGATTCCCTCAGGCATGCGGCAACACGCTCGGCAGTGATTCTGAGGGCATGGTCCCCCATCTCGTGACCATGTTCGTCATTGATCTCCTTGAAACCGTTGAGGTCGAGATAAAGAAGCCCCAGGTGACGACCGTTTCGGGCCGCCAAGGCCAGTGCCTGACTGAGTCGGTCGAAAAAGAGGCTCCTGTTGGGGAGCCCTGTCAGAGCATCGTGGTGGGCCATCCTGTGCAACTGCTCCATCAGTTCTTTCTTCTCGGTGATATCTTCCTTGATTGCGGCAAAGTGCACTATCGCGCCTTGATTGTTGCGGATGGGGGCAATCGAGACGGATTCCCAGAATAGAACGCCGTTTTTTCTGCGGCTTTGGAGTTCGCCGCGCCAGATCACCCCTTCCAGGAGCATTCTCCATAGTTGTGAGTAGAACTCCGGCGCTTGCCCCTTCCCCTTGAGGATCCGGAGGCTTCTGCCGACGAGTTCCTCCGGTCTGTAGCCGGTTTGTGCGCAGAGAGCGGGGTTCACGTATTCCATGATCCCCCGGTGATCCGTGATGAGTATGGAGACAGGGCTCTGTTCCACGATGGTGGAGAATTTGAGAATCGCATCCTCCGCCTTGCGCCGGTCGGAGATGTCGCGCGCGACTCCCACGAATCCGGCTGTCGCGCCGCCATCGTCCCGACAGGGAGTAACATCGACCTCAACCCAGATATAATCCCCGTCTTTTCTGCGCATCCGCAACTCGTAACGCGAGGGTTTTCCCGGGGCCTCCATTTCCATGCTCCGGGAAGATCCCCTCTTGACCTCGTTGATACTTTCCGGCGCCAGGATGGAATAGAGCGACGCTCCGATCAACTCCTCACGGGAGTAGCCGTGGAAGTTCCTGTCGCGACCCTCGGGACCGCTCACGAAAACGAAACGCAAGTCATTGTCCAGCTGCCAGATCGTGTCGGAAATACTTTCGGTAACGAAGCGGTACTGTTCCTCGCTCCGTCGCAGCGCCTCCTCAACGCTCTTGAGGCCGGTGACGTTCCGCAGCACCACGAGGCGCCCCTGACCCGTTTCCCTGCCCCGGTTGATGGGAGTCAGGCTGACCTGCCAGAAATTCCCGTCTCTTGGGTCCCGCCAGAGCGGGTCATTCCCCCTGTCGTCCGGGCAAAGCACGGCATCGGACAATCCGGGCAGATGCTCCAGCGCCCGACTGAGCGGAAGACCGACGCGGCGTTCCAGATCAAAAAGAGCTGCCGCCCGGTTGAAGTCCACGAATCGTTCCAGATGGTCGAAAACGAGGACCGGCTCGCGCATCCCGTCGAAAAGTGTTTCCCGCGCCACCGGCGCCAGATCGAAAAGCCTGAACGACAGGATCCCCCAGGCGTAGAGCGGACCGGTCAGGGAAAGGGCTATGGGCACGAGATCGATTTTCCACGGGTTGAGGCCCGCGAGATAGATCAAAAAGGCCAGCCAGGGGAAGAGGGAACCCAGAAGCATGACCCGATCCTGGCGGCGATACACCGGAGATCTGTGGTGTGGCTTGAACCCGATGAAAAGGGTGCCGACAAGCAGGGCCAAATTCGTGTAGCCGACACTCACCCAGTACCAGGGGCCGGGGATAAAGGAGAGCATCGGGAACGGTGTGGAGGTTGTCATCCAGGCAACACTGTAGATCAGACCGGAACCGCCGGGAATTGTCCTTGCAATGAGGGTGACGAGCGGAACGATGAACAGGGCGATTTTCACCGGTCTGGAGAGCCAGTTCCCCCGTCCCGAATAGTTCAGGGTGATGATTATCCAGAGCGGGGCTATCATGACGATCCCGAGGTACTGAATCCGGCTCCAGAACAGCATGGTTTCCAGGGTGTCGCTGGCAAGCTCGCACGCATAGCCGAAGGTGTAACAGCCGATTGAGGCCATGAGAGCCGCAAAAGCCGTTGCCCCAGGCAGTCTGCTGCGTTGCCATGCGTACCAGGCCAACGCGAGATCGCATAATGAGAAAAACAGTAAAAATATTGTGAGGAATAGACGGAGCAATGTCATATGATCTGTGTCAGTCAACGGGGTAATGCCGGGATTGAATAGCCGTTCAATTCAGGATATGTGCCTGAACATCCCGGCCCGTCGTGCGGAGCCTCGCAATCCGCTTCTGCAGTATCAGGGTTGAGCGTTGGCCGGGCGCCGTTCTCTCCAGGCGTTCCGGATCGATCCCCAGTTCCTGGGCGCCCATTCGCGCCACCTCCGCTGTAATCCGCCATCCGGAAACATCCAGGGCGTCAGGCTTGTCCGCGGCGGAAACCAGGGGCAGGATCTCCTCGATGCCGGCCTTCACGGCCTGCTCCGCCGTCTGGATGCGAGTTGAATCCCGTAATTCATCCCACCTGTTCAATCTGCCGTGCAGCCGGCTGACCCATGCGAGGGCCGTGCCGAACGCCGAGGGAAGGCGGAGGCGGGCGCAGAGCCCGCGGGCCGGGCTGAAGCCCGCTTCGTCGTGACCGTGGTGTCTGGGGTAGCAGGCCGGATCGGTTGCCAACTTGCCGATGTCGTGAAAGAACGCGCAGAAGCGAGCCAAAGGAACTCCGGAAAGTTTCGCCACCCTCCGCAGCGCCTGGATCGAGTGGGTCAGCAGGTCCCCCTCGGGGTGATGCTCCAGGGGGCCGGCGGGGATGGAAGGCATGCGGAAGAGCTCCGGGAGGTATGACTCGCCGACGCCGAACTCCACCATGCGCAGGAAAAATAGTTCGGGTACGGGTGAAGCAAGCGCCCTGAGCATCTCCCGGCTGAAGCGTTCAACCGGAATGTTGTCGAAGCTCTCCGACCAGTCACGCGCCCGGATCAGTTCCCCGGTTTCCGGCGTCATGGTCCATCCGTCCGCCTCGAAGCGAAAGGCGCGAAAGATCCGCAATGGATCGTCCTCGAAGGTCCTTCCGGAGCAGCTCCTCAGATTGCCCCTGAGGAGATCGTCCCTGCCATCCAGCGGGTCCAGCAGGGTTCCGTCAAGGGCCATGGCCATGGCGTTGATGGTGAAATCACGGCGGACAAGGTCCCGGGCAAGGAGCTGGACCCCGGCCAGGGGGGTCAGTTCCATCGTCCCCAGTTCCCTGTCATGCCGGAACCAGACCGGCGCCGAACTTCTGGGCTCGATCAGGCGGAATCCCAGGGAAAGGAGAGTTTCTGCGGGGAGCGCCGCCACCAGGTCCATGTCGGTGCCTTTCCTGGCGAGGAGGTGATCCCTGACGGAACCGCCCACGAGGAAGACCCTCCCGTGGCATTCATGAGGGAAAAAATTTTTCAGGTGGATGATTGCGCTGTTCATGGGAGGAATTTTCCCGGTGCATGATGAGATTCGCACCCCTGCGTCGATGTCGTTCTCCGGTGGTGTTTCATGTTCAGACCCTGCGGGCGCCGCGGTACCCTGTTGACAGGACGTGCGTCCTGGGGTAGAAAGCGTGGCAACAGAGGGACGCTCCCCTGCGTCCCGTGATCCCACCACATCGGCTGATCCGGAGTCGGACTTGATTGAACGGAAAAGAGGGAAACGTTTCGAACTCTGGCGCCAGGATGACAACGGCAACCGTTTTCTGATCGACATCTTCGATGACCGTCAATCGGCCGGAAAGCGGCTGGCGGAACTGGCCAGACATCCCCACAAGCAGATGTACTGGATTGCCGAACTGCCCGAAGTTTGTCAATCAACCTGACGTGGTCAGGTACTCCAAAATCACAGCAGCAAACGATCAATGGCGGCGATGATTTCGCTGCGGTACTCCCTGACCGAAGCGACCGGCATACCGAGAATTGTCCTGAGGACTGCGGTGATTTCCGCCGGTGAGAGAATGTATTCATCGCCAAGAACGGGGATTAACGGATTGAGTACGGCGGCGCCGGTGAAAAATTCCTTGCGGGCGAGAGGAATTACAACGCAGGTGGATAGAGTGTCGACAAAACGCCCCTGCGCCTCCACCAGATAGGGGGCCTGTTTTGCGGTCCGCGCACCGGGATTGCGGTAGACATCAAACTGGGCCATCAGAATTCAAGTCCGATATCATCAGCAACTGTTCCGCGCTCTTCAATCATGCGGTTGTATGATGCAAAGGATGCCTTGTTCTCCTCTTTCCAACGCAGCATCTCGCGCTCGGTGAGAAAGGTGATCATGGCCTGTTCGAACAGGGCGGACAGGTTCCCCTTGGCCTGTTTTACCAGATTGACAAGGTCGCTGTTCGCTGTCAGGTTCACATGGCGCCGCTGTGCGTTTACATCATAACAGAGTTGCATATCCGGCTCCTTTTTGTGATTTTATGCGTATTGTAATGCGTATTATTATAAGTGTCAATGGTCCTGCAGCCGCACCTCTGCCCGCGCCCTGGCCAGGACGGAGATGATATCGTCCGTGGCGCGGCAACCCAGGATTTCGTCCGCCAGACGCCGGCATTCCGCCATCGAATGGCTGCGGATGGCCTGCTTGACCACCGGAATGCTGGGGGCGGAGATGCTGAATTCGCGAAACCCCATCCCCGCCAGCATGAGCGCGGTCAGCGGGTCAGACGCCATTTCCCCGCAGACCGATGCTTTTTTACCGGCCCTGGCAGCTGCGTCGGCAACCCGCTTCATGGTATGCAGCACCGCCGGATGGTGCGGGTTGTAGTACTGCTTCATGCGGGAGTTGTTGCGGTCGGCCGCCAGGGTGTACTGGATCAGGTCGTTGGCGCCGATGCTGACGTAATCGACTTCGTCGAGCAGGAATTCGATGATCTGGACCGCGGCCGGAATTTCCACCATGATACCCAGCGGAATCCCCCTGTCCGGCGGCGTATATCCTTCATTTTTCAACTCCTCTTGCACATCGGCAATGATCTTTCTGATTTCACGGACTTCGTCGATACTCGAAACCAGGGGAAACATGATGGTGGGATTTCCGGTATCGGACGCCATCAGGATGGCTGCCAGCTGTTCCCTGAAGATGTCCTGCCGCTCCAGTGAAAGCCTTATGGAACGCATCCCCATGAACGGATTGTCCTCATGGGGAAGGCGCAGGTATGAAAGCCCCTTGTCTCCGCCGATGTCCAGGGTGCGGATGTTGACGCTGTGGTTCGGGAAAGCGGCAATAATTTTCCTGTAGAGGGCGGCCTGTTCGGTCCGGGTCGGGAACGAGGAACGGGCCATGTAGGGGAATTCGGTCCGGTAGAGCCCGACCCCCTCGGCTCCGTGAAGGGTTGCCATGCGCACGTCCGAGAGGAGGCCGATATTGGCGCTGAGTTTGATGGTTACGCCGTCTGTGGTCGTGGCCGGCAGATCACGAAGTCCCTCCAGTTCCCTCTGGTGGCTGGCGTGGCTCCGCTCCAGCCGCAAGTACTCCTGGATTATTGCCGTATCTGGGTTGAGAAAGACGAATCCGGAGGCGCCGTCAAGAATGACCAGGTCTTTGACGTTTGCCGCCTCCATGAGCCCCGGAACCCCTACTATTGCCGGAATTCCCAGGGACTTCGCCATAATGGCGGCGTGGGAATGGACGTTGCCCTTTTCCGTTACAATGCCGATGATCCTGTCATGGTCCAGCATCGCCAGATCGGAGGGGAAAATCTCCTCCGCCACGATAATCCGGTTTTCCCTGAGCTCCAGAGGGTTATTGTCATTGCCCTCCAGGGCGTCAATGATCCTGCGGCCGATGTCCTTCATGTCCGCCGAACGCTCCCTGAGATAGGGGTCCTCCATGGCCTCGAACGCCTGGATGTAGTGGCGGACAACGTCGAAAACGGCCCGGCCCGCCCCCAGGTCCTGATTGATCAGATCGATGATTTTGTTCGAAAATCCCCGGTCCTCCAGAATCATCAGATGGGTGTGAAAGATGGCGGCGTCATCCTCAGACAGTTTCTCGCTCACCTGTTTTTCCATGTAGATGGTCTGGATCTTGACCTTTTCGAGGGCGGTGGTGAACCTGAGCCGTTCCTCCTCCCTGGTGCCGACCCTGGCGACCTTGATGACCTTGTCGCTGAAGCGATCCAGAATGTAGACCTTGCCGCGGCTGAACCCGTACGAGACGGCGGCGCCGCGCAGTTTTTTCATTCCGTCCGGCTGACGGCCGGCCGCATCGTTTTGAACGCTTTCCGGCGCGGCGGCGTTCCTGGCTCTTGTCAGCTCCCGTTCGAGCCAGGCCCGCTCCTGTTCCTTGCGCTGGATTGAATCGAGAAGGCGCCCGTTCTGGATAATGCTGCCGATCTGAAAGGTGATGGTGCGCAACGCGCTGATTTCATCCTCGTTGAAGCGGCGGGCCTCGCAGGTCTGTACCGCGATCATGCCGATGGGGGTGTTGCGCTCGAACAGGGGGAGGCCGAGAAACGAGAGGAATCTCTCCTCCCTCGTCTCCTTGAAGTATTTGTAACGCGGATGGGCCGGGGCGTTATCCGTCATGACCATATCGCGGCTTTCCACCACGAGCCCGCAGAGCCCCTCGCTGGTTTTCATGGAGGTGCGATTGATGGAGGCCTTCGAGAGTCCCCTGGTAGCCTTGAGAACCAGTCGGTCCGTTTCTCCTTCCAGCAGATAGATTGAACAGACATCGGTCCTCATGCGCCTGGCCACGATGTTGACGATGTTGTCCAGGGTCTCCTGGAGATTGTGCGAATGCAGGATGATGGAGCTGATGTCCTCAAGGGTACGCAGTCCGATAGAATGGTAATTTTCTCTCATTAAACAAATCCGTTGGCTTTTTGGTTGAGTATAGTTTACCCGACATGGAATGAAAAGCGTTTTGGTGGCGTTTAAATGGGTGGAAATACTTTGATCCCTCTGCTATCTTCTTGACCTGTTCTGGGGCATACATCGATAAGGGAAGGAGGACGGTATGGGTGATGAAAGACTGGATAGCGCTCTCATTCGGGGGATAGACCTGCTGGAGGCCGGTGATGTACGCGCGGCTCGATCGGTTTTTGAGGCTTATACCCGGGATAACCGGAATGATCCCGACGGTTATTTCCATCTGGGCGATGCTCTTGCCGAAGACGGACTGATCGATGAGGCCATCACCGCCTATCGGGAGGGGCTGAAGTTGACCCCCGGCGACCTCGATGCATTGACGGCCTGCGGCGATCTGCTGTTTGAAGCGGGCCGGTATGACGAGGCCATTGCCTGTTATTCCGTGGGCCTTGAGTCCGCTCCCGATGACGCCGACATCCTCGTCAGCATCGGGCTCGTGCATTCGAATCGCGGCCGGAATGGAGAGGCGACCGGGTTTTTCCGGCGTGCACTGGACGTTGAGCCCGATAATGCATTTGCCTGGAATGCCCTTGGCGATGCGTTACAGGAGCAGGATGACGTTGAGGGGGCGGTGGAGGCGTATCGCAGGGCGATTGAGATCGACCCCGGCGACCCGGCCGCCCACTTCAATCTGGGCGAGCTGTACTACGACATGGAAGAGCCGGAAGAGGCGGAAGAGGAATGCCTTGTTGCCATCCGGCTGGACCCCGCCTTCAGCATGGCCTATCTGACTCTGGGGAGCATCTGCATGGATCAGGAACGTTTGAAGGAAGCAGTCAATTATTTCGAGTCGTATCTCAAGTATGAAAAATCGCCCCAGGCGGCCGAGATGATCGGCGAGGTCAAGGCGGTGATTGAAGGATTGAAGGAGGAGCTGAAAGGCTAATCCGCAAAACGTATCGGGAAACAAAAAAGCCGGCAAAAGCCGGCTTTTTTGTTTCTACGCAAATTGCTACAGATTTATTGTCTTACAAATTCCGATTTGGTGAAGGAATAATCGAAGTTCATGTGGTCTTTGTAGGTGCCTTCGAAAATGGCGGCAACGTCTTCGGTCATGACGAGCTCTTCGTCGGTCGGAATGACGAATACTTTGACCGGAGAATCGTCGGTGGTGATGAGGGTTTCGCGCTTTTTCGTCCTGGCGCTCTTGTTGCGTTCCTTGTCGACGATGATGCCGATGTGCTCCAGGTTTTCCAGAGCCAGTTCGCGGATCTCAACGCTCATTTCGCCGACGCCGGCGGTGAAGACGATGGCGTCCACTTTGCCGATGGCAGCCATATAGGCGCCGATGTATTTCTTGATGCGGTAGGTTTCAAGTTCCAGGGCAAGTTTGCAGCGCTTGTCGCCTTCAGCGGCGCCGGTGCTCACGTCGCGGCGGTCGGAGAAGCGGCCGGTAACGCCCAGGATACCGCTCTTCTTGTTGAGAATGGAGTCCATTTCCTTGGGACCGACATTCAGGGTCTGCATCATGAAAGAGGGGATCGCGGGATCGATATCGCCGCAACGGGTTCCCATGACGGCGCCTTCCAGCGGGGTGAGGCCCATGGAGGTGTCGATGGAAACGCCGTTCTTGATGGCGGTATGGGAAACGCCGTTGCCGATGTGCAGGGTAATGATGTTGCAGTCAGCGGCTTTTTTGCCCAGCAGGGCGGCGGCGCGTTTCGAAACGTAGAGATGGGATGTTCCGTGGAAACCGTAGCGGCGGACCTGGTGATTTTCATACCACTCATAGGGAAGCGCATACATGAAGGCGCGTTCGGGCATCGTCTGGTGGAAGGCGGTGTCGAATACCGCAACCTGCGTTACTTCCGGCAGAAGGGCCGTTGCGGCCTGGATGCCTTCGATATTGGCCGGATTGTGCAGCGGCGCCAGATGCGAACAGTCTTTCAGTGTCTGGATGACTTCGGGGCAGATCTTGACGGAGCAGGTGAATTTATCGCCACCATGGACGACGCGGTGGCCGATTGCGGAAATTTCCTTGACATCCTTGATAACGCCGCAATCCGGGCTGGTGACGGTCTTGATGACGAGGTCGATCGCAGCCTGATGGGAGGGACAGTCATGAATATCCTTGACATTATCTTTGCCCGGAACTTCATGGACGATGTACGAACCCTCGATACCAACGCGTTCAACCACACCTTTGGCGATAACTTCCTTCTTCTGCCAGTCAAAAAGCTGGTACTTGACCGACGAGCTGCCGCAGTTCAATGCCATTATTATCACTGTCTTCTTCCTCCTGAAATGAAACCTCTTGATATGTAAAGCTCACCACTTATACAACATTGTTCGGTGAAATACAACAGCTTTGCCATTAAATTGCGAACATGGTTATGATTAATTTTGCGGCCTTACCATTGAATTGCCGAGCAAAGCCAGGGAGGCTCCGGAGGTTTTTTTGCTGGACATTTACCGGTGCTCGTGATAGTAGGACAGATCAGTATAATTTCCGAGGGTATATCTTGTAAGGAGGTAAAGCCGTGGCTCATTCCATTAATGACGACTGCATCAATTGCGGAGCATGTGAAGATTCCTGCCCGGTAAACGCCATCAGTGAGCAGAATGACAAAAGGGTCATCGACCCTGACGTCTGCATCGACTGTGGCGCTTGCGTGGACACCTGTCCCGTTAACGCGATTCAGAGCTAAGCGTAGGCGGATCTATATCTGTAAATCGGGGGCCCGTGCCGAAAAGCACGGGCCCCCGGCGTTTCTATGGTTTTTCGAATTTGTATCCGACGCCGTACACTGAATGGATATACTCTTCGTCCGAGGCGACAGCGGCAATTTTCTTGCGAAGCTTTTTAATATGACTGTCTATGGTGCGGTCGGAGACGACCCGCTCATCGGGATAGATCTTGTCCATCAGTTGCTGGCGGCCGTAAATGCGGCCGGGGTTGGCAGCCAGAAACTGCAGCAGTTTGAATTCGACCGCCGTAAGGTCAAGGTCGTGTTCGTTCAGGGTGGCTCGAAGACGCTGTTCATCCAGCACCAGACCGTCCGTCCTGATTGTCGCTCCTCCTTCGGTCCGTCGCAGAACCGCCTTGATCCTTGCTACCACCTCACGGGGGCTGAACGGTTTGCAGATATAATCGTCGGCGCCCAGTTCGAGCCCCAGCAGTCGATCGATTTCCTCAATCCGGGCCGTTGTCATGATAATGGGAACGGATGAGAATGACCGGATCTCCTTGCAGATTTCCAGTCCATCCCTTCCGGGGAGCATCAGATCAAGTAGGATCAGGTCAGGACTCTGTCCGCGGACCCAGGGAACGACTGCCAGGCCGTCTGCCAGCAGACTGGTTTCAAATCCGGCTTTCCGCAGGTAATCATTCAACAGGGACGCCAGCTTTTCCTCATCCTCAACGATCAATATTCTTCCGGTCATCACCCATTCCCCTTCACTGGAAACTCAACCCGTACCCATAATCCTCCCAGCGGTGACGGTTTCGCCTTGATGGAACCACCGTGGGCTTCAACAATACTGCGGCAGATGGCCAAACCGAGACCTGCTCCGCCGGTCGAGCGGTTGCGGGAACTGTCAACCCGGTAGAGCCGGTCAAACAACCTTTCCAGGGCGGCGGAAGGGACTCCCGGAGCCGAATCCTGAAAATCAATGGCAATAACGCCTTTGCCGCTGTCCAGCCTTACCAGGAGCTTTCCGCCGTGATCAGTGTATTTCAGGCTGTTGTCCAGCAGGTTGGTGAACAGTTGGCGCAGGCGCTCCGGATCGCCGAAAATGGGAGAGGGTTCTTCTTTTCCCATGGCGACCTCAAGCGAAACCCCCTTGCCTTCGAATTCAGGCCTGAAAACAGTCAGGGTTTCAGTCAGTACGTCCGCCAGAACAAGTTCGGATTCACGATAGGATAGCGCGCCGACATCGGACAGGGAGAGCTGGTAGAGATCATCAACCAGCCGGCCAAGACGAAGAATTTCCGCGTGCAGTGACTGAATCGCCTTCTGGTCGGGCTGGCGAATGCCATCCTGGATTGCCTCGATTTCCCCCCGCAGAATTGCCAGCGGGGTGCGGAGTTCGTGGGAAATGTCGGCGACCCACTGACGGCGGGTCTGTTCGTTCCTCTCCAGGGCTATGGCCAGTGAATTGAAGTCGTGGGCCAGTTGCCCCAACTCGTCGTTCGAGGTGACCGGAACCCGGACCGAGAATGAGCCCGCCGTCATCTGATGGGTTGCCATGGCCAGATCCCGGATGGGGCGGACAAGGCGTTTGGCCAGCAGAAGTGACAGAACGGTGGAGAGGAGCACGATGACGCCTCCCGTCAATGCTAAACCGATCTGCTGCTCCTGCAGGAAGCGATTCAGCGGTATATCGACGCGCCTGGTCCAGGGAAGGATCCCCAGGTATCCGATGATCCTGCCTTGATGACGCAAGGTCAGGGTTTCGCAGTTCAGGGGTACCTGAAAACGGCTTATAACGATGCTCCTGTTGACGTCAAGGAGATAGAGACGTTCATCCATATGTCGCGCCAGATGGGGGGGCGGCAGACCTGGCGGCGGAGGTTTGGCGGCGTCGATGAACTCCGGAGGACGGTCTCTTCTCGGCATATTGTCGTAAGCGTCGCGCG
>CAZRPI010000021.1:26002-33463 GCA_964601865.1 uncultured Pelobacter sp.
TCGATGAACTCCGGAGGACGGTCTCTTCTCGGCATATTGTCGTAAGCGTCGCGCGGTGGCGACGGTTGCTCCATACTCTCCGGCGGCGGCATTCTTTCCATGGGAGGCTGCATTTCCATGGGAAACACCGCGGCCACCAGGTGCCGCCATTGCAGTGGATCTCCGCGGAGGAAATCCCAGTTTCCCTCGACACCGTAGTGTTTTTCCAGTTTGACGGCAAGACGGGACAAGCCGCTTTTTTCAATGTAGGTGGCATATTTCTGAACGCCGTAACTGAAGCTCCAGTGAATAATGAAAACCGAACTGACGACCGCCAGGCTGGAAGCCATGAGAATCGATAGAAACAGTTTTTGTGTCAGGCCAATTTTCATAGTGTTGACGCCCCATGGAAAGTAATGCTTCCCTATTACTACCATAAACGAGCCCTTCAGTTGCAACTGAACAGATCTCCGGTGACATTATTTCCTCATTTCTTCCCCATTCCTTGATGCCCCCCTGATTCGAATCGGAACCGTACCCCGTATCCACATTGTTTCCTTGGTCTTTCCTTATTTTTGGCCATGTTTTGGAGGTGTGCTTGCTTTCATATTGAGAGAGTCGGGGTGATCGGTTGCCGACGGTGCGGAAGAATCCGGGTGCCGGTTAATCATATTGCCAGTAATCCGTCAGCATGCCCCATGGAATCGGCCAGCGCGTAACGGCCATGGTATGGGTGGTTACAGTAATAATTCAATCACTCCCGGAATGATGTCAAAAACAAAAGGCGCCGTGTTCTGGGGCGGAAACATTGGAGAGCTGGTGTCAGGGTTTTGACAAAATGACAATTATTTGAATGCCGTTATTCCATCCCGGATCCATTCCGGCGTCATTGGATTCGGGTTCATGTCGGGCCGGGATATCCGCGGTTACCTGAGCTTGCCGGTCCGTCTTGGATGATCCCCAGATGGGCGCCGGAAAGGAGGTGAAATGACCAGAACCTGAAAACGACAGCAGTTGAAATTCTGAAGGGTGTTGATGAAATCACCGATTTTTTGAAAGGAGTAAGGCGATGACGAGTTCAATAGGTAGTGTAAGTAGCGGCATCAGCAGTACCCTGCTGCAACAGATGCAGGAAGAGATGTTCAAAAAGGCCGACAAGAATGGAGACGGCAAGATCACCTCTGATGAGATGAGCCAGTTGTCCCAGACCGGAAGTTCACAGAGCAGTTCCTCATCCGATGATATTTTCAGCCAGCTCGATACCGATGGTGACGGCGCCATCAGCAGGCTCGAATCGGATGCCGCCATAGCACAGATGGCGCAGCAGATGCAGGCCCAGGGTCCTCCTCCACCGCCGCCTGCCGATGATACTTCGGAGAGCAGCAGTACTTCATCCGGCAGTTCCAGTTCTTCAACCTCAAATATTAGTTCATTGCTGCAGAGTCTCAGTACGGCGCTGCAGTCAGGAAATACGACCGACGCCAACACCGCGCTGGAATCCCTGGAAAAACTGGCCTCATCGAACGGTGACAGCAGCTCGAACAATCCCTTCCTCAAGGACCTGCAGAGTATCGGCAGCGCCATTTCGTCCGGAGATACGAGCAGTGCGGAATCAATTCTCGCTAGCGTTCAGCAGAAGATCGGACAGGGTCCTCCTCCGCCGCCATCAGACAGTACATTCAGTACCAGCAGCACAGCTTCGACCGCATCAAATTCTTCAGAGATAGATTCTTTGTTTAAAAGCCTGAATTCCGCCTTGCAGTCCGGTAATGCCACTGACGCCAATAGTGCGCTTACCTCTCTGGAAAAGCTGGTTTCTTCAGACAGTTCGAGCGGTGAAGGCAACGGTACTAACGGCGATCTGAAGAATTTTCTCGCGGCATTGAAGAGCTACGTACAGCAGAGTTCCCTGAATTATGGTCAAAGCAGCTCCAACAGCATTTCCGAGAGTTCTTCAACCCGGTATGCATGATCATGGAAAGCGCATGTCACACGAACGGCTGGACCTCAATGAAGGATGCCGGTCATGCAGGATCGACTGAGGCATGACGAAGGAGTCCGTCGGTTTCGGTGTCGGAGGTTGTATTCGGCTAAACATGACGGATGATGGGTGTGACATGAATCCGGAGTTCAGGGCTGGCGGTTAATGACGTCAGATGTAAGCAGTAGTGATATAAAGAGATCTAATTGTTCATGGGGCTGTCTTCATGCGAGGGCAGCCCCAATCTTTTTCCCGCGCCGGTGTCATTCCGGACGGTTCGTGCCGGGTTCTCCTTAATAGTTACATATTCTTACCATATTCTCCTGCTATGGTTTCTCCATGAGTACATGAAACACCGACAATATCTGCAATCCGGTGCGGGCTGGGGAGAGTCGGTGGCTTCGGTGATTGAAAAGAAAAGGAGATTTCCGTGATGAAGTTCAGTTTTGACCGAAAACTTGCATGTTGTCTGATTGTCGCGCTGTTGCCGGTTTCGGCGTGGGGAGTCTCGGAACCGCGGGGTGGAGGTGAGCCCGGAAGACCTCCGCAGGAGGCTTTTGAAGCCTGCAGGGGTAAATCCGAGGGGAGCGAGGTCGTGATCACAACTCCCAGTGGCGATACGATCAAGGCCACCTGCAGGTCCTTTAACGGCCAGTTGGTGGCTGTACCGGAAGGACCGCCTCCTCCGCCGAGAGGCGGCGGGAGAGGCGGGGACGGCAATTAGTTCCGCCTGATCCATGGGCGGTCGTCTGCGAACCGTGCCGTATATGTCAACAGAGTAGTCACGGTTTCCGGGTTCGGAACCGATAAAATCAGGGACAAAAGGAGATACAACTATGAGACGGGGTACTGGTGTCTGCGTGCTTCTGGTGGCCATATCAGTAGGGGTGAGTGTCGTCTGGGCGGAAGGGGGCGACGGCATCTTGCAGCATGACAGGGATGGCTTCTGCCGTTGTCATGAAGCGGAACGGATGCCGCCACCACCGCTGCCACCCGAAGCCTGGATCGATCACATGGCAAAACGGTTGAGGCTGAGCTGTGAACAGCAGAAAAAAATCGGGGAGATTTTCGAGAAAGAGAGGGAGAAAGTTGCTCCTGTGCTGAAGAATCAGAGGGAGTACCAGCAGCAGCTCCAATCCGCCATTTCAGCGGCGAAGTATGATGAATCCGCGATTAGGGCCGTCGCCGTCAAGCAGGCCCAGACTGACGTGGAGCTGACCGTATCCCGGGCCAGATTGTGGAACCAGGTGAACAGTCTGCTAACTCCGGAGCAGCGCGTGCTTGCGGCAAAGAATCCTCCTCCTTTTCATCACCCGTTCGGGCCTAAATCATTCTGTGCCGGAGATATGGGACCGGGCCACATGCCGCCACCGCCGGCCGGAGAACAGCGATACAATCATTCCGGATCCGGAATGGAATAGGTACAAGAGGGTTACATGAAAGGAAAACTGCTGATAGATTGCCTTCCCGACTTCGCCCGGGAGCTTGAGGCGCTCCTGATGATGGAGCAGGACTCCGAACTGGCCCGTCAGACGCCTCTCATGCAGCTGGACGCAGCCGAGTGCGGAAGTAGCGAAGATTTCTGCAGCATACTCTGCACCGGTCTGAAGCCGGGAAGGGATTGGGGCAGGGGAGACACGAGCATTGTCTTAAAGCCTGATCGGGGGAGCGTGCTTCTCAATGTGCTGGAGTGCGGGACCATGTCGGTTCAGGTGTTCTTTCGGAAGGATGTTCGGGAAAAAATTGAAAAACTCGGAATGTGATCTGATCTGCCCCGTTCTTTCATGCTGGGCCGGAATATTGAGGTAGATGGGTTGTCGCCCCGGTTATTTCACCGATGTTTCATTTGTTGCGGGAAATGAAGCATCGGTGAAATGGGGCATGTGGGCCTGTATTTCATTGATTGCCTTTGCTGCCCTGATTTCCAGAATGTGGATAAATTGCCTGCCATGCAAAGTAGATGTGGAGAATGAATGAAGGTATGCAACCATTTGGAGACTTACTTGGATAGTCGTACATCAACCCTGGATGTGATGGGAATGGTAGTTACCCGGATTGATCCTTTTCCAGCCATTATCAGCGGCATGGAATGTGCGGCCGGGCTGATTGTAATGACCGTCAGATTTGGGAGTCTGGCTGATCTGGCGGGAATCTCATCCGGAGATATCGTATGTGAGATAGAGGGGATTCCCGTCAGGGATATTCTTGATCTGAAAAACATTCTATCCGGGCACGATCCGCTGAAGCCCCTCAGAATGCTGTTCAGGCGTGTCGGCGCCTGGCGGTATCTGGCCCTTCCACTGGATGAAGAGGCATTCTGGATGTCGTAACGCTTTGGGAAAAACGTTCCAATTTTTTCCGACATCGTTTTTTTCCGTATATCACACCACCCCATATCCTTTTCTTGCTGCCTTTCCGCCAAGTTGAATCCTCACGCAATCTATTATGATTTGAGTTTTGTCCGGGAATTTGCGAGTATTTCCGTATTCACCTGCCGCAAAGAGTGTCGTACCGAGAGGAGTGTCCTATGATGAACAGACAGTTTACCCGGTCATGGGTGAGCCCGATAACCTGCGTAACCTTTGTCGTTGTGGCAACCACCGGACTCCTGCTCGCGTTTCACATCGGAAACATAAGCGTCAGGGCCCTTCACGAGTGGATCGGATACCTTTTCATGATGGCGGGTATGCTTCATCTCCTGCTTAACCTCAAGGCCTTAGCGGCTCATTTCCGTGAACGGTCGGCCATTCTGGCATCGCTTGCCGCCATCATCATTTCGGCGGCGGTTTTCTGTGCCGGCGGGAGAGGTGAAGTGAGAGGGGGAGGCCCACCGCTGTTGCGGACATTTGACGCTGACGGCAACGGAATAATCGATGCCGATGAAATCGCCGGCGCGGCGACCTCGCTCCGCAGGCTCGACCTTAACCACGACGGCGTGATTTCCGGTGAGGAGCTCAAGCATGGGAGGAGAGGAAGAAGGGGACCTCCCGGTTCGGAGAGAGAAGCAGAATCATTCACCGGACAATAGCCCGTTTCTTGAGATCATTGCTAAACCCAGGCGGGGCCAATCAAAGAGCCGTATCCCGATCCGCCTAACCCTGCGCAATCACCCCCTGATCCTGCCATTTTTGATACCCCTTGCTCATTATTGTTTTGCATTCACAACTGTATGGTCTGGTAAGCAAAGTTTGCATACCTTCTGGTGGAGTAATACGGAATTAAGTGCGCAATTTTTGCATTCCTCTTGTTTGCTCTGAATAAATCACTGTAAAATCAAATTGTTATTTTGGGGTTTTGTGTGGCATTTATATTGCTTTAGGTGAACCGTTTTGCGTTGAAAGCAGATAATGATTGCATCGATTTTAATTATAATGTATAGCTCCAAAAGTTTTTGTTTATGCATCCGCTCATGAACAATGAGCTCGATCCTGATCCGCCTGGATGGGATGCTGTCCATGGGAATTGTTTACGGAAAGTTTCGGAGGAGGTCCATATGAGAACGATTGCGCTGGCAATCTGTCTTTTTGTCTGCTCATCTTTGCCGGCTGCTGCCTATACCATGGCAAGGCCGCTCGTTCAGACGGGCGCTCTTGTCTCGACCGGATATTACGGCGGGGTAGTGAAGAGTGCAACCTTCAGGCTGATCCGCTCCAAGCAGGGAGGGGTTTATTTCTACAGGATTTCATTGCCGTTTTATGTGACTTACAGATATAAAAGCATTTCCATTTCCGAACTGCCGCTGCACACGCCCGTCACCGTTACCACCAGAGACGGACGCGTGGTTGCGGTCGAAGTTACGGGGAGCTGATTATGAAACGGTTTGTCCTGATCCTCCTGTCGCTTCTTTTCGCATTTGCCGCCAGACGCTCCTGGGCCGCGTCGGCCCAGATCACCGCGGGAACCTGGAGCCCGGATCCGTCCACTACCTATAGCGGTTCATACAACGAGTATGTCGCCTGGACATTACCACTCACAATATCGGCATCCGATTCTTCCGGGCTCAGTTCCGGTTCCATTACCTCATCCACCGTCTATGTGAGAACCAGCGCTACTGCGAATCCTGGGTGTTCCGGAGGGACGGCAGTCAGCGGCTACACCACCACCTATGGCAGCGACGCAAACAACACCTATATCAAGGTAGCCCCGGGTTCCGCCTATACCTCCGGGGCGTACTACACCGTCTGTATCAAGGGGGGGTCAAGCGGGATAAAAACCGTTAAAGGTAATTACATGAACTCGACCCAGTCACAGTCGTTCCGGGTCAGGGATTATGTGGCACCGTACATCACCAGCGTAACGCCATCGGCAGGCGCTACCACATCATTGACCACGCCCAGCATTGCCATGACTTTCAGCGAAGCCATGGATACCTCGACCGTGACTTCGAGCACCGTTTCCCTGTACGATGAAACCGCCGCCACCGCTGTTTCGCTGAGCGGCCCCACCTGGAGCAACTCCAACAAAACCGCCACCTTCACGCCGTCTTCAAGCCTTACGTCACTGAGCACCTACAGGGTAACCCTGGACGGAACCCAGACCGATACCACCGCGAACGCGATCAACTGTTCGGTTCTCTGCACCTGGGACTTCAGTGTGGACAACACGGCCCCGACGCTCGTGTCCTACACTCCAAGCACATCCTATGTCAACAGCACCAGCCCGACCATATCCGCCACCTTCAGCGAACAGATGCTCGCCTCCACTATTAACACAACGAACATTACGGTGAAGAGATCGGGAACGACGAGCGTCTCCGGTTCCTGGAGCCTCAGTTCCGACAACAGAACCGCGACCTTCACCCCGTCTTCAGCGTTGTCGGATGGGTACTCCTATACGGTCACCGTTACGACCGGCGTCAAGGATCTCGTGGGAAACGCCTTTGCCGCGTCAACAGCCTGGACCTTCACCGTGGACAGCATTTCACCGTTCGTGACGTCGTACACCCCGGTCTCCGCCGCCACCGGGGTTGCCCTTACCACTCCCATCATCATCAAATTTACCGAAGCCACGAGCGGGATGAAGACCTCCACCTTCACCACGGACAACATCACGGTCAACAACGGAACGAACGACATCGGTTGGACGTACACCTACGACTCCACCAACAAGGCCCTGACCATCACTCCCACCGCCGGTTACTCCTACAGTACGACATATACCGTAACTCTGAACGGCACGGTAACCGACAACGCCGGGAATCCCATTAACTGCAGCGCCGGAGCCTTTACAAGCGGCGTCTGCTCGTGGAGCTTCACCACGGTGGCGCTTTCATCGGCCAGTTTCTCGGCCTACCCGTCGTTCATGTGCCAGACGGTCCAGCCCAATGTTCTGATTGTTCTCGACAATTCCAACAGCATGGACGAGGACATGACCGGCAATGCCGTGGGTTCGCCGAAATGCACCGACACCTCGGACCTGACCACCTGCAGCAGATCGATCATCGCCCGGTTGGGGCTGATCGACACCATCAACGCTTATGCCGACAAGATGCGGATCGGGTT
>CAZRPI010000021.1:33563-35219 GCA_964601865.1 uncultured Pelobacter sp.
AACGCCTCGTTTGACGCGACCTATAAGGACGCCATTCTCGGCACCTCCGCCAAGTCGTCCTTCTGTCCGATCGTCTATCCCAAGACCAACAAATACACCGACACCAACGGCGCCACGGTCTACGCCGGGACTCCCGGAACCCTCTACTCTTCCTCAAATCAGGGAACCAGGTATCTGTATTCGTCGGGCTACAATACCGCCCTGTATCCGGATAACAAGGACAGCTATTATTCATGCACCAGCCACACCGGCACCACCGACGCCAATTCCGGTTACGGAGGCTGTTCCGGTCCTACTCAATTCATACCGACCGATGACGACATCGCGCTCGGTTTCTCCGATTTCGGCGCCCGCAACTACTGGTATTACACCAGCAGGACCTGGTTCGCCAACAGTTCGCCCGGAGGCGGCTACCTGCATGTATCGGTCACGGATAATGATACGGCCAACGTTCACCGGAATACCCTGACCGCCAAGCTGGGGCTGGCGGGCACGACCTCTTCCACCAACGGCTTCAAGGACGATGAGACCGGCTACATGGCGTGTACCTATACATCCAACCCCAACGCGTGCAGCTATATCGTCAATACCGGCCTCACCCCGACCAACGGCACCCTCATCAGCGCCAAGCAGTACTACAACGGGACCTTTTCCCAGGGAGGGAGCGCGCTGGCTTCTCCGATCCAGTACGGCTGCCAGAAGAACTACATCATCTTTGTCACCGACGGAGCGCCCAGCGTCGACAGCAGCGGCACTAAGGGGACGTCGGCGACGCTCATGACGGATGTGGTTACAACCATCAAGGGGCTCCACTGTCCCACTTCCGGCGCCACTACCGACAACTGCAAGTTCACCTACAACGGTATAAGCTACGACATTCCGGTATATGTCCTGGGGGTGGCGCTCAACTCCGCCAACAAGATCTATATGTCCCAGATGGCGACGGCGTCCGGCACGACACCCTATTACGGTGACGACCTCAGCAGTTTCAATACTGCCATTGCCTCCATCTTCAAGGACATCCTGTCTAACGCGGCCTCGGGAACCGCCGCCTCGATTCTTAACAACAGCCAGGGGAGCGGCGCCAGCCTCCTCCAGGCCATGTTCTATCCCATGAAGGTGTTCACCGGGACCAGTTCGTCGGCCAACGCGTACTGGATCGGCGAGATTCACAGTCTCTGGTATTACATCGACGCGGCCCTCAACAACATCTCCATCAGGGAGGACACGGTTACCGACAACCAGTTGAATCTGAAAACCGACAACATCATTAAATTCTATTTCAATGTCACCGCAGGGAAGGCTCTGGTCAACACCTATGCCGACGCCAACGGTGACGGCATCATCGACAACACCGGCGCGCCGGTCAACGCCGCGGAGAATCCCGACAGCATCTCCAGCCTCTGGCGCGCCGGGAGAAAACTGTGGGAGCGGGATCTTTCCACTGATCCCCGGACCATCTACACCGGCTTCAACTCAACGCGTGGTTCCACCCCGCAAAAGTTCAGTTCCAATACTGCCGACGGTTTCGTCACTTCTTCGTCTGTCTGGCCCCTGATGCAGATACCCGCGGGAATCGACGCATACCGCCAGTCCAAGGCTTCTCTTCTAGTGAACTACGTGCATTGCACGGATATCGCGTCAACCTCCGATCCG
>CAZRPI010000022.1:0-35185 GCA_964601865.1 uncultured Pelobacter sp.
GTACCGGCACTTCGCCACCAGAATGCCGGAATTGCCAACCAGATTTCGGCCCGGCTCGAAGATCAGATGCATGTCCAGATCTCTGGTGGCCGCCGTGATCTCCCGGCCGTAGTCGGCCGGAAGCGGGGGAGCCTCGTCATTGTACTGGATGCCGAGTCCTCCACCGATATCGAAATACTTCGGCCTGACACCCATTTCGCGCAGTGCGGCGATAACGGTCTTGAGTTTCTCGATGGAGTCAACGAAGGGCGCAACCTTTGTCAACTGGGAACCGATATGGCAATCGACGCCCAGAATTTCAATGCCGGGAAGATCCTTCGCCCTTCTGTACTCGGCAATCGCCTGATCGATAGTGATTCCGAACTTGGCGTTTTTCAGACCGGTGGTAATGTAAGGATGGGTACCCGGGTCCACATCGGGATTGACGCGAATGGCAATGCCCGCTTTCTTTCCCATGCGGTCCGCTATTTCGCTGATGCGGGTCAACTCCTGCTCGGACTCCACATTGAACATGAGGATATTGGTGGAGAGCGCATACTCTATCTCATCGTCCCTCTTTCCCACACCGGAGTAAACGATCTTACCCGGGTCGGCGCCGGCCTTGAGGGCCCGGTAAAGTTCGCCGCCGGAAACGATGTCAACTCCGCTCCCCAGGTTGAAAAAAGTCTTGAGCACCGACTGGTTGGAGTTGGCCTTGAGTGAATAGCAGATGGTATGGGGCACTCCGGCAAAAGCTTCGTCAAACGCCCTGAAATGACGTTCGAGCGTAGCATGTGAATAGATGTAAACCGGCGAACCCACCCTGGCAACTATATCCCTGACCGCCACATCCTCGGCGAAAAGCTCATCCTTAAGATACTGAAAGTGGTTCATGGATTCATCCTGTGACAGAAATTAGTTTTCCCGAGAAAACAGCACATAAAAATGAATATTTCTAACACACACTTCCATGGAAGTCAAAATCTATCGGGGAACTGCGCGGGACAAGACGGGAATCCAGCCGGCATTCCCCGCCGGGAACCGGTTAAAACGTATTTATCCTACGGATAAAGGCCAGCAGCAGACCGTAGTGATTGTGGTCAAAAATCAGCGAAATACGGGGCAGGGCCGCAAGATCGGGCTCGTCGGCCTCTTCCGGATAGGGATCGCAGCAGCGGATGTGGTCCCCGGCCTTGACCAGATCGGAAAACTCCTCTTCCAGAATGAGAATCTGCTCGGGGGTAAGCCCCTTGTTCAGACGGATTACCAGGCGGTGATTGATGAAGCGCAGGGAATGATAGGTGCGGTAAAAGTTTTCGATTACCTCCACCGCCTCGTTCTCATCCCGAGTGATCGTAAAAATGGAAAAATCCTCGCCGGAGATGAAACCCTTTACCAGAAGGCTCTCTTTGATGAAATCGAGGAACTGTTCCCAGTAGCCATCACGGTCGTCGATCAGAATCAGCGGCTTGGGCGATGTCTTGCCCGTCTGGATCAGGGTAAACACCTCCATGGCCTCGTCCAGTGTTCCGAACCCTCCCGGAAAGACAGCCATCGCGTTGGATTCCTTGACAAACGCCACCTTGCGGTTGAAAAAGTACTTGTAAGTGATCAGCCGCCTGTTGTGGGACATGACCGGATTGGGCGCCTGCTCGAAGGGAAGCCTGATGTTGACGGCAAAGGAATTCTCACTGCCCGCGCCTTCATTGCCGGCCTGCATGATCCCCGGCCCCCCTCCGGTTATGATCATGTACCCCTTGTCCGCCAGCCTGCGGCTGAATTCCAGGCATTTCTGGTACATTTCGTTATCCCGCTCGGTGCGGGCGGAACCGAAGATGGTAACCTTTTTCTTGTGCCTGTAGGGCGCGAAGACCCTGGTGGTATCGCTCATCTCCCGCAAAGTCCGGTTGATCAGCTTGAGATCGGCCGGATAGTCCACATCCACACCTATCTTCAACACCGCCAGCAGCATCTCGCGGATCTTTTCCGGATGATGTATGTCCCCGGCCATCTCCAGCAGACGACCGATGAGTTGATCAATGTCGCCGTCTGGCCGGGAAGAACGGGGTTCCATGGTCACACCTCGCAGGAGCGTTTTTTTTCGTGGTCGCACGGTAGCACAGCTCCGAAGGCAATGTAAACGGGGAACAACCGCAAAAAATCAGGCAAACAACAGCTTGCAATCGCCCGGGACGTATAGTATTATTTCGCCTTCCAGCCGCCACGTGCGGCTTTTTTTACAATTAACATACCATGAGGGAGTGCCCTGATCATGTTGAACCTCATACGCGAAAAACAACAGTCCTTCATCATCAAAGCCGTGTTTGCCGTCATCGTGCTTTCATTCATCGGAACCATGTACGCAGTGTGGGGCAAGGGAGGTGACGGTTCGCGGCGCTCGACCAGCTATGCGGCAAAGGTCAACGGCGCCAAGATTTCCCTGGAGGAATTCCAGAACGCCTACCAGCGGATCAGGAGCATCTACCAGCAGATCTATGGCCAATCCATGCCTGCCGACGCGGAAAAGAGCCTCGGTCTGAAAAAAGCCGCCCTGGACAACCTGATCAACAGCCGCCTCATTCTGCAGGAAGCGGACAGGATGGGGATCAAGGTAAGCAAGGAAGATGTGGCGAACGCCATCGCAGGCATGCCGGCGTTCCAGAAGGACGGCGTTTTCAGCTTCGATCTCTACCAGCAGCTCCTGAAAAACCACCGCACAACCCCCGGCGAGTTCGAGGAGCAGCAGCAACAGGAACTGGCCTTGAGAAAAACCATCCAGACGGTGAAGAACAGGGTGGTGGTCGGCGACGGCGAGGCTCTGGAATTCTTCAGGAAGCAAAATGACAAGGTTGCCCTTGAATACGCGGGTTTTGGGCCGTCGGACGTGATCGCGGAGATCAGGCCGACGGAGAAGGAGCTGAACGAATACCTGCAGAAAAACCAGAATGAGTTCAAAACCGACGAAAAAACGGCGATTTCGTACATCGTGCTCAACCCGGCCATCTTCTCCCACGGCCTTACCCTGACCGAAGACGAGAGCCAGACCTTCTATCAGAGGAACATTGACCGCTGGCAGGGGAAGGGGGGCACCCTTCCCTACAGCGAAGTCAGGGAGCAGGTCAGGGCCGAGGCGCTCAGGCAGAAAGCCTCCAAAAAGGCCTTCGAGCTGGCAGCCGACACCCTCTACAAGAACATCAAGGCCAGCAATCTCAACCATATTGCGGGCCAGTTGCATCTCAAGGCACAGGACACCCCCCTGTTCTCGGCCAAGGCTCCTCCCCAGGCCCTGGCAGGTGAAACCGCCGTCATAAAAAAGGCCTTTGAACTGAAGCAAGGGGAATTGGGAGGCCCGATCGAAACATCCAGGGGCATCTACATCCTGAGGGCCAGGCAGCGCATCCCGTCTTCGGTGCCCCCACTGGCTGAAATCAGGAGCGCGGTGGAGCAGAAGGTGAAAGAGGCTCAGGCGGTGAACCTGGCCCGCAAGAAAGCCGAAGAGGCGCTGAAACTCCTCGCGGCGAAAAAGGCGGTCAAAACCCAGAGCACTGTCAGTTTCGCCTATTCAGCAAAGGGTGACGTACCTTCTATCGGAAACTCTCCAGAACTGATGGAAGCCGCGTTCAAGCTTACCACGGCCGCTCCGGCGGCAAAGTTTCCGTACAGGGTCGGCAACCGCTGGTACGCCGTCAGTCTGAAAACCCGCACCGAGGCTCCGCGCGCCGAGTTTGAGAAAACAAAGGCGGAGTTCAAGCAGAGAATGCTTCCAGGGAAGCAGGAGGAGGCCCTTGCTTCCTGGCTCAAGGATCTGAGAAGCAAGGCAAAGATCGAGATAAACCCGGCGCTCATCGCTGAAAGATAGGAGAGAACAATGTCACAACCAGTCATGCGCACCGATTTCCCGGGGTTGAAACTGCTGGCCCGCGGCAAGGTGCGGGATATCTACGATCTGGGAGACGCCCTGCTGCTGGTCGCCTCCGACAGGATTTCAGCCTTTGATGTCGTCATGAACGAACCCATTCCCGACAAGGGGTATGTTCTGACCACAATTTCGGCTTTCTGGTTCCACCGGATGGAAGACATCGTGAAGAACCACCTCATATCCACCGAGGTGTCCGAGTTTCCAGAAATCTGCCGGCCCTTCGCGGAAGTGCTGAAGGGACGTTCGATGCTGGTGAAAAAGGCGCGACCTCTGCCGGCGGAATGCATCGTTCGCGGCTACCTTTCCGGGTCCGGGTGGAAGGAATACCAAAAAACCGGCGCCATCTGCGGCATAAAACTCCCCGCCGGGATGAAGGAATCCGATCGTCTCCCCGAGCCGATCTTCACCCCCTCCACCAAGGCGGAAATCGGAGCCCACGACGAAAACATCTCCTTCGATAAAATGGTCGAACTGTGCGGCCCCGTTCTGGCGCAGCAGGCCCGCGACTACACCCTGAAGATCTACACCAGGGCCCGGGATCTGGCCGATGAAAAGGGCGTGATCATTGCCGACACCAAGTTTGAATTCGGAGTATTGGACGGGCAGCTGATCATCATCGACGAGTGCCTGACTCCCGATTCCAGCCGTTTCTGGCTGAAGGAAACTTACCGGCCGGGAGGACCTCAGCCGAGCTTCGACAAGCAGTTCCTGCGCGATTATCTGGACGGGCTTGACTGGAACAAGACCGCGCCGGCCCCGCCACTGCCGGAGGAAATTATCCGGAAAACCGCCGAAATGTACCGTGAAGCGCTTACCCGGATCACGGGCGGCGCCCAATAGCCACACAATACCTTCATACTCTGGCGGCGAAAGAGGCGAATTCAGACGAATTCGCCTCTTTCGCCGTAAAACGCTACTATTTCGGCAAGCGCAGTGGCGCTTGGGGAATAGTGTGCTAAGCTTAATTCCAACATGCTACGGCAGGTCTTATTTTATTTATCCGGGGAGAGATCAGTACATGAAACTAGTCGAAATCAAGGAAATTGCCAAACAGTACAACATTTCGGCAGGCAGGATGAAAAAAGCGGAGCTGGTGCGGACCATCCAGAAACACGAAGAAAACGATCCGTGTTTCGAAACCGGCAAGGCAACGACGTGCGGACAGACGGACTGCCTGTGGCGGGACGACTGCAGATAAACCACCAATTCCGACGCGTTTCCCGCATGGAGCCGGCCCCGGCTTCTAACTGGAAACATGGCCCGCGGAAGATGTGCGGCGCCGTTTCTTCGGGGCACACCGTAACGACCATCCGGGTTCGACCAGGCGACACTACGCCATTCCGGTTATCATGAAACGAGTGTCGCCCTTCGATGTTCCCGTCCGGGCGTCCCGTGGATTGCAATGGACGGGGCCAGGCTATCCGGCATCGCGTCAGATGCGTCACCCGGGGAGTCAGGGCTTAAGATTCAGGAAAGGCGTTGCGCCGTCGTACGTCGGCGCGTTTTCTTTTCCTGCCCCTTCTTCCGTCTATTCTCCTGTTTCTGGAGAGTCTCGCCCATAATACGCAGCCTTTCATCAACCCGCTGATAGAGCGTGCCCTTCGGAAACCTGCCGTTTTTGCCCCGAACACCTGCCGGAATACCGGTCAGAATCTCGATTCCCTCCTCGATGGTTTCCACGCTCCAGACCGTGAACTTTCCTGCCCCCACCGCCTCGATCACCTCATCGTTCAGCATCAGATGCCGTTCATTGGCCTTCGGAATCATGACCCCCTGACGTCCGGTCAGCCCCCGGGACTTGCAGACCGCGTAGAATCCTTCGATCTTGTGGTTGACGCCACCGATGGGCTGGATAATGCCGCGCTGGTTGACGCTGCCGGTAACCGCGATTCCCTGGTCGAGGGGGATACCGGACAGGGCAGACAGCAATGCGTACAGTTCGGTGGACGACGCGCTGTCGCCCTCGATTCCGGAGTAGGACTGCTCGAAGCAGATGGAGGCCGAGAGGGATAGGGGGCGCTTCACTGCAAATACGCTCCCCAGGTAGCCGGTCAGGATCATTACCCCCTTGTCATGGATCGGCCCCGAGAGTTTGGCTTCCCGCTCGATGTTCACCATGCCGGCCTGCCCGGTGTAAACGCTGGCGGTGATGCGGGAGGGCCTGCCGAAGGTATGATCGCCCAGTTCCAGCACGGACAGCCCGTTGATCTGCCCCGCAACCGAACCGTCCGTATCGACCATGATGATGCCGTCCTCATACAACTCATGCATCCGCTCCTCAATCCGGTTGAAGCGGAAGAGTTTTTCCCCGGCGGCGCGCCTTACGTCGGCTCCGGACACGATGTCGTGGCCGTCCTTTCTGGCCCAGTAGCTCGCCTCCCTGATAAAATCGGATATTTCCATGAACTGGGAGGAGAAACGGCCCTGATCCTCAACCATTCGCGAGCTGTATTCCAGCAGACGGGCGATCCCTTCGCGATCGAAGTGCGGCAGTTTCTCGCAGCGACAGTGGGTGGCCACGTACAGGGCGTAGTCGCGCATGATTTCCGGCGTACGGATCACGCTGCTGTCGAACTCGGCCTTGACCTTGAAAAATTTGCGGTAATCCGGGTCGAGATAGAACAGAAGGTAATAAATCCAGGGTGTTCCGATCATAATGATCTTGGTCTGAAGCTTCACCGCCTCGGGCTTGAGCGCTACCATGGTCATGAAACGGTACTGTTCCAGCACATCCTCGATCCTGATTTCGGCGGTGCGTATGCAGCGTTTCAGGGCATCCCACACAAAGGGGTTTATCAGGACCTCGCGGGCGTCGATCACCAGGTAACCGCCGTTGGCGCGGTGCAATGCTCCGGGACGGATCATGGTGAAATCGGTCGTGGCAACGCCGCCGTACTGCATGACATGCTCGATACGCCCGAAAAGATTGTTGTAGGTCGGGTTGGGCTCGAACACCACCGGAGCCCCCTCGGTCAGGCTGTTGTCCACCAGCAGGTTGACCTCGTAGCGTTCGAAGCTCGGCTCCTGGCGCGGCAGCCTGATACCCGGGATCTGGGGCTGCGCCGCCTGCGGCTTGAAGTCCTCCAGATTGTTGAGAATGTCCTCCTGCACCGCATCCAGATAGGACAGGGTCTTTGTCTGGGAGGCGTACTTCTCCTTCAGGGGATCGAGGCGGTGTCCCAGGCAGGACATGCCCAGCTCCCGGTCGGCCTGGGAAAGGGCCTCCTTGGTGGCCTTTTCGTTTTCCCGCACCTGCCTGAGCACATCGTTGAGCCGTTCCGTCAGCTTCTTGCCGGTCTGGTCGAGCCTGTTGCGCTTCTTCTCAGTCAACGCCTCATACTCTTCCTGGGTATAATTGTGGCCGTCTTTCTGGGGAACCATCACCAGACCGGAAACGGTTCGCTGCAGGGCGAACCCCTGCTTGGTCGCTTCCTTCTCCAGCGCCTGAAACAGAACGTTATTCTCGGCCTGGTACTGCTCCAGGATTTCGGAACGGCGGAACTCGTACTCCGGGCTTTCCAGCGCCTTTGGAATGTCTTTTTTGAAGGCGTCAATCAACTCCTTCATGTCCTCCACCAGCTGGCTTCCCTGCCCGGCGGGCAGGGAAAGTTCAACGGCAGACGCATTGTCCCTGAAGTTGTTGACGTACACCAGGTCATTGGGTTTCGGTTCGGATTTCGCCCGTTTTTTGAGAATATTCCGGATGGTGGAGGTGCGGCCGGTGCCAGTTTCCCCAGAGACGTAGAGATTAAAACCGGCTTCCTCCATCTCCAGGCCGAATTCGATGGAACGCAACGCCCGTTTCTGGCCGATGGCGTAATCCAGATCGGGCAGATCTGCGGTGGTGTCAAAATCAAAAAGAGCGCTGTCGCAGATCCAGCGGAGCTTTTCTACGGGTACGTGGTGTGGGTCAAGCGCCATTGGCGACTCCTTCAAGGAAAGACAAATGTATCGAGCCTTTTGCGAAAATATTCCGTTCATGGTTCGACAGGCTGACCACGAACTGAATATCAGCACGCTATCCGTGCTATATCCGTTCGTCCTGAGCCTGTCTAAGGGCAAAATACAGCCGTTACAAGAGGCTGCTATTCAGGGATAACTCTACCCATTGGAAAAGGGGGACTTTTTCCGGCTGTCAGGTATGACGGACTCTTTCCGCAAGATATTCCCGAACCGAAGCGACCGCGGATCGGACGGTCGGGTTGTCGGGGAGCCCGGTGGACAAAACCTCAAGATACCCCCGATTCAACAGCAGTTTGAAAGATGTACCGAAATTGAGGTCATATGTCCACGACATCATCAGCAGTCTGAAATCATTGACGCAGGCAACCGTATCAAGACGGACAATCCGGCGGCTGGCCAGGGCCGCGGCGCAGGCCTCGGTCACCCCGGCGCGGTCGGGCAGGTCCAGCAGGGCCGCCGAGGCGCGTTCATGCGCGGGAGTGGAAAATATCTCCGTGAAAACCCGCCAGATATCCAGCTTGTCCGCGTCCCTGATCAGTCTCAGGAAAAGGTCCGTGGACGACTTAAGTTGAACCGGCACGCTCAGCAGGTTGTGGAATCTGACCGCTTCCTCTATCAGAAGGCATTCCTGCGGAGGAACATCATCCAGCAGTTTCTGTTCACGGATGACATCCACCGCAAGTCTGGCGTGGTTGTCCGAAATGCTGTCGCGAAAGGTGCGCCAACGACGGTACTGGGGAAAGCGCCCCACGTCGTGCAACAGCGCCACCGCCCCGGCCAGGAGACATTCGGCCGGGGACAGTCCCTCCCCGGCCGTGAGCAGGTCCATCACCTCACATACCTTGCGGGTGTGCTCGACCTTCAGACTGATGTTTTTCTCTCCCTCGGCATCGGTATCCAGGTATGACCGGACATACCCCTCGAACCAGACGCCAAGCTTATCCAAGTGACTTTGTTCCATTATCCGCGGCTCTCATAGGTCGATTGAAAACAGATGCATAATACTGTACGGTGAATCGTTGTCAACAACATCAGCAAAAGGAACGCAGATGCAATTATCGCTGCCGGCAGCGTCCAACCCGGGGGAAGATGCGGCAAACAGGATCGGGGAACTCCGCAAACTGATCGAGCATCACAACCGTCTCTACTATGCCCAGGACTCTCCCGAGATCTCCGACGCCGAATACGATACCCTCTTCAGGGAACTGCTGACGCTGGAGGAGCGCTTTCCCGACCTGGTCACCCCCCAATCCCCCACCCGTCGCGTGGGCGCCGCCCCCGTGGCGAAATTCGGGGCCGTCACCCATCGCCTGCCGCTGCTCTCCCTGGAGAACTCCGCCAATGAATCCGAGACCAGGGATTTCGACCTGCGCGTCAAGAAACTGCTGGGGCTCGGCGCTGACCACGACATCAACTACGTCTGCGAACCCAAGATCGACGGCCTGGCCATCGAACTGGTCTACACGGACGGCGTCCTGACCACCGCTTCCACCCGAGGCGACGGCGTTACCGGCGAAGACGTGACCGAAAATGTCAGGACGATCCGCTCACTGCCGCTTCGACTTACCGGATCCCACATCCCCGGCCTGGTGGAAATCCGTGGTGAAGTTTTCCTGTCTTTGGAAGCATTTCAGCGCATCAACCGGGACAAGGAGGAGAACGGCGAAAGCCCCTTCGTCAACCCGCGCAATGCGGCGGCCGGATCGCTGCGGCAGCTTGATTCGCGCGTGACGGCCCGGCGCCCGCTTTCCATTTTCTGCTACGCCCCCGGCGTGATCGAAGGTGTCGATTTCGCATCCCAGAATGATTTTCTGGATACCATTGCCTCCTGGGGGCTGCCGGTCAACCCGCTGACGCGCCAGGTGCACGGCATCGAAGAAGCCATCGGGGTCTACCGCGAAATGCAGAATCAGCGCGACTCGCTCCCGTACGAGATCGACGGGGTGGTCATCAAGGTCAACTCCTTCGCCGAGCAAAGGGAACTGGGGGAGAAGAGCCGTTCCCCGCGCTGGGCAATTGCCTGCAAGTTCCCGCCGCGCCAGGCGGAGACGACGATCGAGGACATCCTCCTCTCGGTGGGGCGCACCGGGGTCATCACGCCGGTAGCCCAGCTCGCGCCGGTGGAGATCTCCCGGGTGACCGTTTCCCGCGCCACCCTGCACAACTGGGATGAAATCGCCCTCAAGGATATCCGCATCGGAGACCGGGTGCTGGTGGAGCGGGCCGGAGACGTGATACCGGCGGTGGTCAGGGTGCTGACGGAGAAGCGAACCGGCGCCGAACGGGAGTTCCCGCCCCCCACCCACTGCCCGGAATGCGGCTCGGAGGTGGTCCACATCAAGGACGAGGTCGCGGTCCGCTGCATGGGCCTCTCCTGCGCGCCCCAGATCCGCCGCTCCATCATCCACTTCGCCTCACGCAACGCCATGGACATCGAGGGGCTGGGCGAGAAGTTCGTGGAGCAGCTCCTCTCCCTGGGGCTGGTCAGGAGCATTGCCGACCTCTATTCCCTGACCAGGGACGACTTCATGCGGTTCGACCGCATGGGGGAAAAGCTGGCGTCCAACCTGCTGGCGGCGATCGAGAAGAGCAAGCGGAACGAACTGTGGCGCTTCATCTTCGCCCTCGGCATCCGCCACGTGGGGGAGCAGACCGCCAAGGCGCTGGCCCAGGCCTTCGGCAACCTGGAACAGATCGAGAAGGCCACCATGGACGAGCTCACCAGCATCCGGGACATCGGCGAAACGGTGGCTGAAAGTATCTGGACCTTCTTTAAGAACGGGGAGAACCTCGCCATCATCGGCCGCATGCTGGCGGCCGGGGTAACGCCGACCGCGGGGCAGAAGAAGGTCGGCGGCAGGCTGGCCGGATCCAGCTTCGTCTTTACCGGAACCCTGGAGAGATTCACCCGGGACCGGGCGAAGATGATGGTGGAGGATGCGGGCGGCAGCGTGATCGGATCGGTGTCAAAAAAGACCACCTACGTGGTTGCCGGCGCCGAAGCCGGCAGCAAGCTGGCCAAAGCCAGGGAGCTGGGGATATCCATCCTGAGCGAGGAGGAGTTCCTCGCACTGCTGGACCGGGGAGAAGGCGCGTGAGTCAATGATCAGGATTCTGCTCTCCCTCCTGACCTTTCCCGGCGTCATCATCCACGAATTCGCCCACGCCTGGGCCTGCCGGAGACTGGGAATCCGGGTGGAACGGGTCTGCTATCTCCGCTTCGGCAACCCCATGGGGTATGTGCTGCACGAACGGCCGGCAACAGCCATCCAGCACGCGCTGGTGGCAACCGCGCCGTTTTTCGTTTCCTCGGCTCTGGCTTTGGTCATGAGTCTGGCGGCGTGCCTGGCAGGCGCCAGCCGGCTCCCGCCCGAGACCCGGGATGCCATGACGCTTCTGGCCCTGTGGCTGGGTTTCTCCTTCGCCCTGCACGCCTTTCCCAGCCACGGGGACGCCGAGTCCCTGCGGGAAAGCGCCCATGACCCGGCATTCGGCTTTTTCTCCAGGATGCTGCTCGTTCCGGTGGTTGCCCTGCTGCGGCTGGTCCTGCTGGGAACCCGCTGTTTCGCTGATGTGCTGTTCGCGCTGTTCATCGTGGCGCTCCCGCCCTGCCTGCTCCTCGTCATGACCGGCGCCTGACCTGACCGGCGAATCCCTTCAGAATGGCAAAATTCTTCCTGCAGGTTTACCTACAACAGGAAAAACCGCTTGTCACGCGTAACAGGCGGCTTTTTTGTCCCTATTCTCCACAAAAACGAAATCATTTTTTATTAAAAACGTTGACTGAAAGCTTACATGAGAGCAGATAATTCGTGGGATTTGGAAGGGGAGACAAGGGATATCAAGGGAGGCTCACATGGACGCTGTTTTCCAACCCACAATAGAAAAATAGATAACATCGGTAGTCCTCCCCGGGGTTATTGATATTTTGTCAATTGTTGAGCTTTGACCCCCAATCTTTTTCTTCAAAGAGGAAAAACAGGAAATTGCCGATTTTGCGCTTTGTGCTGGAGGAGTTGCTTGTCGGAGCAGCAAGCAAGGAAGCAGAAAAGCTAAAATGTCCGCAAGGCCGCGAATTATCAGGCTTTGCAGGAACGTAGCGCGGACACCAGAAGAACCGAGGAGTTACGACCGAAGCAAACTGGCGGAGCCAAAATGAGAGCGAGTCTAACATGCGGCACGTTGAACGTCATAGCCACATCTACACACCAATGAGAGACGATTTTCCCGTTCGCATAAAGAATCTTCTCGCGAAGCGCGTGAACTACCATTGTTCAAATCCTCGCTGCCGTAGACCTACTACAGGACCGCACAAGAACCCTGAGCGAGTGGTCAACGTCGGGGTGGCCGCTCACATTGCTGCAGCCGCCCAAGGCGGACCTAGGTTCGACACTTCAATGTCACCGAGTATGAGGGCATCTGCTAAAAATGGAATTTGGCTCTGCCAGAAATGTGCAAAGCTGATTGACTCTGATACGGATCGCTATTCAAGTCTCGTCTTAACGGAGTGGAAAACTTGTGCCGAGGCGCTGGCTATTTGGGAGCTTGAATGCCAAAGTCCTGCGTATTCGGTAGCTCAGGCGCATGCTCCGATTCCGTCAATTTATGGGATTCGCTATGACAGTGCGAGGGAGCAATTACTGTCTGCCGGATGGCAACCCTACATGCGCCACTGGAGCGAGGGGTCAGCTAACGATCTACAATACGGAAACGGCGCAATATTTTTGGGGCGCGGCTATCACGAGTTGGTGTCTGCATGTCCCACCGGCTACGCTTTCTGTAGGTTCGAATTTAAGGACGTTTACGGCAACAAGCTATGCGTCATTACTGCTGGAGAGGAAGATGTAGACGATGCATACCACGCGAGTGTTGTTCGGTTGTTCTTTGATTCCGACGCTCCGGTGTGAAATGCCAGAAGCACAGAAGCCAGCTCTTGACACGAGATAAAAGCTAGAGGTGAGGAACCAACCAGGCAGAAGCAGCGGCCAAAAACTATGGCGGCCAAAAACCGCCGCTGTTCTCCCACACCGTTGGCGAGACGAAGGTTGCATAATGAAAAATGAGTCGCTTAAACACTTCATGTCTGTTTGCGAGCGGGAATTTCGGTACCTAATTGACGATTTTGGTTTTTCTCAATCCCCTCTACCTGAAGGGAAGTACTTGAATCAATTTCAGTTCCGACTTTCAAATGGAAGCATAACCCTCGTTGTCGAGGGTATCAACTGGGGCATGAATGCTATGGTGTTGTTAGAAGACAAGTTTGGCCGTTCTGTTGGCATTGGGTGTCTGCTACCCGGTTGGGAGCCGTTTACTAAGCAAAAAGGGACTCGAAAGAAGAAACAACCGAATCAAGACCAACAGATCGAAGAAGCTGCGAAACTGTTAAAAACAAACGGTCAAGATGTCCTCGGTGGTGATCTTGAACGATTCAACAAGATCGGGGACCGAATCAACAACATCCGGGGGAAGCCACAGGGGTCAGAGATCAACATTTAACATGAGAGGAAGGCTCAAGGGGTCGCGTCTACAAATTTCAAAAAAGTGAAGTGACACCGGTCCCAACACGCCTTACGACCCGCCGAAAGCGGGTCAAAGCCATAGCCGTTCGACAGGATAAGTTATGACCGATGATTTTGTATTGGTTCCAAAAAACTTCAAATTTCCAGAGCAGAAAGAAGAACAGATCAATCTAGTCCTGCATGGTTCCGTCGCGGAAGCTGTTTATAAAATCGATAATCAAAGCCCATCCCATAAGATGACTGACTTTACACAATTCTTTTCAATCTCCTATGACGACTTGGTGGATTATCTAAACTCCAACGATACTGAATTTGACTCCATCCTGCCTGAGACTTCATGGGACGGATTATCGGTAAAGGGGGAAGGCGGCCAGTACATTTTCAGGTGGCATGACAGAGGTGTACCTGTTGAAACAGAAACAATCCGTTACAAGCTTCAGGCGATCCACTACTTTCTGCGAAGATGGCTGCTCCCATCCCAAGGACTTAGGAAGATGATGAAGAAACATGATGTCGAACAGCAAAGTATCGGGGGTCAGTCCCGGACATTGGACATTTAATAATCCACCGCGAAGGCGATGTTCCAACTGGAAGGGCGGGGCGGATATCGGGGTCGGACCAAGCTATTATGTTAATATTATTACTGATAACAGCAATCAAGAGGTCGATTTTACCCCTTAGGACCCCATTTTTGATGGCAAAAACGGGCGTTTAAGAATGACGTAGTGAAAGGAAAAAGGGCATCCGGAAAATTTATGAGTCCTGAAAGAAGAAAGCGTTCCTTACAGCGCTGATTTTGCCCCTAAAAAGGAGGCTCTAAGCGCTGAAAACGCCTTCTTTTGGGATGATTGTCTAATCAGTTTAGCCGGTTAGCTTGGTCCGACCCCAAATGCCTTCGACCCGTAGGAACGGCGGGAGATCGAGAAATTTACAACTATGCAAGCCTGACACCGCTGACCCCACAGGCTTATGACGTTGTGAAGAAATAAAATTGAACAACAGTAACATATAGGGTACTATCCAGACATGGCTTATAGAGTTGAAGAGTATATCCGTGAAGATGGAACAAGCCCATATGAAGAGTGGTTTATGGGACTGGATACCGTCGCGGCTGCAAAAATTACAATTGTGAAACTCAAGATGGAACAAGGAAATCTCGCCAACGTAAAATGGTTTGGTGGAATCGGAGAATACCGGCTTGATTGGGGGCCTGGCTATCGCGTCTATATTGGAAAGGACGGTGATAGGTTGGTCATTCTTCTCGGTGGGGGGACAAAAAGGAGACAGCAAAAGGATATCAGCAAAGCAGAAGCTATGTGGAAGGAATACAAGGAACGAAAGGCAAACCGGAAAAAGAAACAGAGTTAAGGAGTTGAAAAATGGCCCTGACAAGAGATTTCAAAGAAACTATTAAAAAACGGGTTGAGTCCGACCCTGATTTTGCCAAGTCACTGCTTCACGAGGCGATTGATTTAATGCTGGATGGCGATTCAGTAACCGCCAAGCTCGTTCTCCGCGACCTTATAAATGCAACGGTCGGATTTGAACGATTAGCTGAAGAAGTTCAGAAGCCGAGTAAAAGCCTTCACAGGATGCTTTCTGCTTCTGGAAACCCTACCATGGAGAATCTATCAGCCATCTTTGCAACCATCAAAAAAACTCTGCATGTAAGAATTGATACGTCTATCACTGCCATCCATACCTGAACCGTTCCCACTACCCATCCTTGATGGATTCGCAAATTGTCATTCCCGAAGCCTTTCTGATCGGGAATCCAGACTGTAACCCATTGAAGTCGTGGGTACCAGATAAAGTCACGGGCATAACAAATCGAATTTGCGAGTGCGTCATCCTTAAAGAGTAAAAATGAGCCCAAGGGTTTTTTAGTGACGTTGATTGTTTTGTCTGATAGTTCGATTTGATAGGCAAATAAACTTAACTCTGGAACCTGTATAATCCACAATAGAAAAATAAGATATCCCTCCAAGCACGACAGATAGCAACTGACGTGGTATGAAAATAATAGACTCAGCAGGAAAAGCGGATCTGAACCGTTTTCAGGAGGTGTCCACTGGGAGAGAGGTGAAACAAGGGTGTCAAGGCTACCCCCTTGACAAAAACAGGGTAAAGGGCATTTTATGAAATGTATAGACGCTGGCACCCTCAACACTGCGGCATGACGGCGGAGGACAAGCTGGAGAAGGTGCCCATCGATCCGCCCTCTCTGATCCGCATTTGCAGCAAACTGGGAGGGGCTCGGGCATGGACCTGAATAATCCGTCAATCCAGTCGGTCGACAGCGCGATATTTCTCGTCGGGATGCTTATGGTGTTTTCCGCCATAGCACTGTTTTTCCGAATGGCGCGGAGAGTCGCGCCTCCGCCAGGCGTAACCTCCAGCATAAAATTGGCCATCCTGGGGTTGGCAGTCGTTGCAACCGACTCGTTCTTCGCGGCCGGAGACTTTCAGCAGGTGCTCCAGGGAATCGGGCGTCTGGCGCTCCTGATCTGCCTCGCGAATCTGATCATCTATCTGATCGTCGATGTGTATCTCCACTACCGCTCCCGAACCGGCGTCGCCTCGTTTGTCCGTGACATCATCACCCTGATAGTGTACCTGCTGACGGCTATCTTCTCGCTTCGTGTGGTATTCCACATCGATATTACCTCCATCATCACGACTACCACCGTATTGACGGCTACCATTGCCTTTGCCATGCAGAGCACCATTACGAATGTCCTGTCGGGCTTTTCCATCCAGAGTGACGAGAACCTCAGAAAGGACACCTGGATAGCCATACGTGACAAGGATGTGGTCGGCAGAATCGTCAATGTCGGATTCTACTATACTTCTCTGAGGTGCCCCGACAACTCCGTCATGATGGTACCCAACAACCTTCTGATGCAGAACATAGTCACGAGTCTCGGTGCGGTTGATGACCCCGATTCGTCGGCAACGATGCTGGATATTGCGCTCGCATATGAGATTCCCCCGGAAAAGTCCAGGAGCATTCTCGCGACGGTTCTTGCAGGCGAAACCGAGATTCTCGGGGAGCCGCCTCCCCAGGTCCGGGTTCACCGTTTTTCCGAAAATGCCATCGAGTATCGTCTGCGCTTTGTACTCAAGAATTACGGGATGCGTGACCAGGTGGTGGACCGGCTCTATACCGCCATATGGTACGCAGTTACCAGGCAGGGATACCACTTCCCCTATCCTCAGCGGGAGATTTCGACCGTCAAGGACCGCGGGGCGCCCTTTTGCATGAATCGGGAGGAAATCAGGAGTGAACTTCACCGCCTGGATATATTTTCCTTTCTCGATGAACATGAGACGCGGACTCTCGTCGAGAGCGCCAGTCTAAAAGTGTTCGGGCCACAGGAGATAGTCATCAGGGAAGGAGACGCGGGCGACACTCTTTTTGTCGTCATGCGCGGCAGGCTGCGGGTCCAGCAGAAGGGGGCCGAGGTAGGCTCACTGCAGGGGGGGGAGTTTTTCGGTGAAATGTCCCTCCTGACCGGAGCGCTGAGAAAGGCTACGGTGACGGCAATGGAGGAAGCCTGGCTGCTGGAGATCGGCAGGGATGTTCTTGAGCCGATCATCCGTCAGAACCCGTCCATAATGGATGCGCTGAGCACCGTCCTGGCGGCGCGGGAAGAGGCCAACACCGAGCGTGTCCGGGCCCGCGACCTGAGAAGTGAAGCACAATCGAGAAAAGAAGAGACCCTGGAGATCCTCCGGAAGTTCTTCGGTCTGTAGAGAGGCTGGAGAGGGCGGTCGGGGTACCTGGCTTGCGGTTCCACCCTTGACAACCCGCAATCAGTCATTACCTTATTATCAGAAAGACCGGATACAGCATCAACACTTGCAGCAAGGAGGATTAACCATGGCTCTTGTAAAATATAACCCGCTCCGGGAACTGCGCAGCATGCAGGAGCAGATGAACCGTCTGCTCAATATCTCCTGGAACCACGACCTCACCGGGGAAGACCTCCGGGAGGGGCTGTGGCAACCGCCCGTCGATATCTATGAAACCGAGGACGCCATCGTCATCAAGGCGGAACTGCCGGATGTGGACCAGAAGGACATCGAGGTCCGCATCGAAGACAATACCCTGACATTAAGGGGCGAGCGCAGGCATGTTGGTGAGGTGAAGAAGGAAAACTACCACCGCATCGAACGCTATTTCGGCTCCTTCCAGCGCAGCTTCAGCCTGCCGACCAACATCCGGCAGGACGGCGTCAGCGCATCCTGCGACAGGGGGGTCCTGACCATCACCCTCCCGAAAAAAGAGGAGACCAAGCCCAAACAGATCAAGGTTGATGTCACGTAATTGCGCTAACCCACAGTAACATTGAAAGAGCCGGCGACCCCGGCTCTTTTTTTATTTTTGTTCTTGCCATTTTCACTGCCTGTGTTACTATGCCCAAAATTTAGGCATAAACCTATGATTTCCGCCTTTGCCACAGCGCGCCACCCCAGAGCATCATGCTGAAACCACTGAAAATCGGCAGTCTTGCCCTGCCGCACAACGTCGTGCTGGCCCCCCTCGCAGGTATAACAAATCTGCCGTTTCGAATCATCTGCCGCCGCATGGGCGCGTCGCTGGCCTTTACCGAAATGCTCAGCGTCAACGGCTTGGTACGTTCGGGGCCCAACACCCTGGCGCTTCTGAAGAGTGCCTCGGAAGACCGGCCACTGGGGATCCAGCTTTTCGGGGAGAAGCCCGCTGATCTGGCCGAGGCGGCCCGCATGGTTGAGGGCAACTGTGAGCTGATCGACATAAACATGGGGTGCCCGGTGCGCAAGGTGGTGGGGACCGGCGCCGGCAGCGCCCTCCTGCGGGAGCCGCTCAAGGTCGCCGCCATCATCCGGGCGGTCAGGGGCGCCACGCCGCTTCCATTGACAGTCAAGATCCGCTCCGGCTGGAGTCATGGCGACCGGACTTTTCTGGAAATAGCGGCCATAGCGCAGTCGGAGGGGTGCGACGCCGTCTCCTTCCATCCCAGGAGCCGGAGCCAGATGTTTTCGGGCCAGGCAGACTGGAGCCAGATCGGGGAACTCAAGACAAGGCTCTCCATCCCGGTGATAGGGAGTGGTGACCTCTTTACCGCCCGGGACTGCCACAGGATGCTGAACGAAACCGGCTGCGACGGGGCCATGGTTGCGCGCGGAGCGCTGGGCGCGCCCTGGATCTTCAGGCAGATCCGCGAGTATCAGGAGAACGGCGCCGCAACTCCAGTGACCAACGTGGAACGCGCCGCCATAATCCAGGAGCACCTGGACCTCTATCTCCAGACATACGGAGAGGCCGTTGCCAGCAGGGAAATGAAAAAGCATATCGGCTGGTACGCCAGGGGCTTTGCAGGGGCCGCGGACATACGCCGCGCGGCCAACGATTCCCGTTCAACCGCCGAGATCAGGGCGCTGGCGGACAGAATCAGCCGGATACCGGACATGACATGAAAAAGAATGAAAAAACGGAAGAAACACCGGTACCCCTGAATGATTACTACGCCACGGTCATTGACAGTGTGGGTGACGGCGTCATAGTCGTAAATCGCGACGGAATCATTACGCTCTGCAATCCGGCGGCGGAGGAAATCAGCGGATTTTCCCGGCGCCTTGCCCTGGGCGCCGAGTTCCAGAGACTCTTCTGCCAGGAAAAGACCCTCGTCGAGATGGTTGCCAAAACAATCCGGACCGGCATAACCATCTCCGACAACGAGAATGTGGTCATGCGAAGCACCGGCAGGGTTACGCCCGTGGCGGCCACATGCTACCCGCTGATGCTTGCCCACGGCGAAAACATCGGCGCCATCCTGACGCTTAAGGACATCACCTATATCCGTGAGCTGGAAGCGGCGGTACGGCAGGCGGACCGGCTCTCAACCATGGGAACCCTGGCCGCGGGTCTAGCCCACGAGGTCAAGAACCCCCTGGGTGGCATAAAGGGGGCCGCCCAACTCCTGGAGCAGGAACTGAGCGAAGACAGCGAACTTCTTGAGTATACCAGGGTGATGATCCGCGAAACCGACCGCATCGACCGCATCATACGCGAACTTCTGGAACTGGCTTCACCCCGCGGCCTGAAACTGACGCCGGTCAACCTGCACCGGGTGCTGGGCGACATACTGCTGCTGCAGAAGCGGACGGTTGCCAGGCGGGATATCTCGTTTGTCACCCATTTCGATCCCAGCATACCGGACATCATGGCCGACCGGGAGATGCTGATCCAGCTGTTTCTGAACCTGGTCCGCAACGCCCTCGATTCCATGGGGGAATCGGGACGGCTGACAGTGACCAGCAGGGTATTGTCCGACTACCGGATGGCCAAGAACGAGCGGCAATCTCGCATGGTTGCGGTCGAGGTATGCGACGATGGCCCGGGCATCCCCAGTGAGGACCTGGAAAACATCTGGACCCCCTTTTTCAGCAGCAAACCCACCGGCGCCGGCCTGGGCCTGACCATCTGCCACAAGATCGTCGCCGAACACCGCGGCATGATCAAGGTGGAGTCGGACCCCGGCCACGGGACGAAGTTTACGGTCCTGCTGCCACTCGTGCAATAAAATCAGAGGAGCAGGGAGCCGGCAAGCCGAGGGTGGAGATGGAAAGGTTTTCCCTGGCCCCCAATCCCAAGCCCCCAACTAACGAGGTTTATTATGTCCCTGAATAGAATCCTGGTGGCAGACGACGAAGAGAGCATGCGCTGGGTTCTCTCCAAGGCCCTGAAGCGGAAGGGGTTTACGGTTGACCTTGCCAGCGACGGCCGCCAGGCCCTGGCCCTGATCCAGGAGAACAGCTATGACCTGGCCATCCTCGACATCAAGATGCCCGGCGTGAACGGACTTGACCTGCTGGAACGGATCCGGGAGTTGAAGAGTGACCTGCTGGTGGTTATCATGACCGCCGAGGCCAGCATGAAAAACGCCGTGGAGGCCATGAAACGGGGCGCCTACGACTACATCACCAAGCCGTTCGACCTGGATGTCATCGACGCCATCGTTGAAAAGGTCGCCCGGGCGCGCCAGATTGCAGGCCAGGTCTCGCTGCTGAAGCAGGAACTGATCGAGCATTATCAGGTGGAAAAAAACATCATCGGCAACTCGGCTGCCATGCAGTCGGTCTACAAAACCATCGGCAAGGTCGCGGACAGCGATATTACGATCCTGATCCAGGGCGAATCCGGCACGGGGAAAGAGATGGTGGCCCGGGCGGTCCACTTCAATTCCGGCCGTCTGGGCAAACCGTTCGTTGCCATCAACTGCGCCGCCATCCCCCGCGACCTCCTGGAGAGCGAACTGTTCGGCTCCGAGAAGGGCGCCTATACCGGCGCCAGCGAACGCAAGCAGGGCAAATTCGAGCAGGCCAACAACGGCACGATTTTCCTGGACGAGATCGGCGATATGCCCCTTGATTTGCAGGCAAAGATCCTGCGGGTCCTGCAGGAGCACGAGGTCACCAGGGTGGGCGGCTCCCAGAGCATGCCGGTCAACGTGCGCATCGTTGCGGCGACGAACCAGGATCTGCAAGAAAAGGTGCGCCGCAAGGAGTTCCGGGAAGATCTCTACTACCGGCTGAACGTCGTACCGATTACCCTTGCCCCGCTGCGGGAAAGGCTGGACGACATCCCGGTACTGGCACACTACTTTCTGGACCGCACCTGCTCCGAGCTGTCGATCCCTCCGAAACAGCTCACCGACGAAGCCCTGTCGCTGTTGGGTTCCCACACCTGGCCGGGCAATGTCCGTGAGCTGGAAAACACCATCAAGCGGGCCGTCATCCTCTCCAACGACCCCATGCTGACTGCCGCCGATTTCGAGAGTCTTCAACCAGAGGTGGGAGACACGGCGACCAGCTCCCAGGAAACCTCTCTGGAAGCGATCGTTGACAGAAAACTGCGGAGCTGTTTCACCGGGATTGAAAAGCTCGACCGGGGAGACATTCACGCCAAGGTGCTGCAACAGGTGGAACGCCCCCTGATCCGGCTGATTCTGGAGAAGACAAAATGGAATCAGGTCAAGGCCGCCGACATTCTGGGAATCAACCGCAACACCCTGCGCAAGAAGATCCACGAGCTGGAAATAGAACTGAAAAGGGGCTGACCGGATATCCGGCCAGCCCCATCGATCACATTTTTATGCAGTGAAATAATTACGGATACAGGGCCGGAGCGGCAAGCCCGGTGGTCTCCGGGAAGCCGCAGACGATGTTCATGTTCTGCACCGCCTGCCCCGAGGCGCCCTTCATCAGATTGTCGATTGCGGAGACGACTATTATCCTTCCCGTGCGCCTGTCCACCAGCGGCGCCACGTCACAGAAATTGGAGCCCCGCACGTACGCGGTGGAGGGGAGATTTCCCTGCGGCAGCACCCGGACGAACGGTTCTCCCCGGTAAAATTCATTGTAGAGCTCCCCGAGTTCCCCGGCCGTCGTCTCCCTCACGGGCGAGGCATAGATGGTGGAGAGTATGCCCCGGTCCATGGGCACCAGATGGGGCGTGAAGGTAATGGTAACCTGCTCACCGGCCAGAAGCGACAACTCCTGCTCAATCTCGGGAGTGTGCCGGTGGACGCCCCCGACTCCGTAAGGCTTGTACCCCTCGTTAACCTCGCAGTACAGCGACTCCACCTTGGCGGTGCGACCCGCTCCGGTAACACCGGAGGCCGAATCCGCGATGATGCTGGCCGGGTCGATCAGTCCGTTTTTCAGGAGCGGCGCCAGCCCCAGCACGATGCTGGTGGGATAGCAGCCGGGATTGGCCACCAGTTTCCTGCCGGCAATCTCATTCCTTCTTATTTCGGGAAGTCCGTAGACCGCCTCCCGGAGCAACTCGGGGTTCAGATGTTCCTCGTACCAGGCGCCGTACACCTCCGGATCGTTCAGGCGGTAATCGGCGGACAGATCGATGATTGTCTTTCCCTGCTGAAGAAAGGTCGGCGCGACTTCCATCACCGTTTTGTGCGGCAGCGCGGTAAAAACCAGATCGGCCTTTCCGGAAACCCGCATCGGCTCCAGGTTTTCCAGCACGAGATCGCAGCAGCCACGCAGGGAGGGATAGAGGGCGTCGATGCGTTTTCCGGCGCTCCGCTCCGATGTCACGCACGTCAACGTCACGTGCGGATGACCGTGAAGAATTCGAACCAGTTCGACACCCGTATACCCGCTGGCGCCTACAACCGCAACTCTAAGCATGATGCCACCTCCAAATCTTGGTTCAACCCACTACAGGCAGTCTCACGCGAAGCCGCGAAGAACACGAAGTAAAGTCATCCACGCGGCCGGTGAGAATATTTGACACATCTGAGCCTCTTGCAAAAACCCTTTCCCCCCTTCGACGAGTTCAGGGCGAACGGATTTTGTCTTGATAACATGCTGATATTCCGCTCATGGTCAGCTTGTCGAACCATGAGCGGAATACTTTTGCAAGAGGTTCATCTATTTGAATTTCTTTGCGTCTGCGCGCCTCAGCGCGATCAAGCGCAGTTCTCAGACAAAGTTCTTGGCAAATGGTTGCCGGATTTGACATTGAACCACGAACCTCGAACAAAAAAATAAGGGGAAACTCCGTACGGAGTTTCCCCTTGACAGCTCTGCCGTACGCAGCTCTCTCTTAACGCTTGGAGAACTGGAAGCGGGCGCGGGCCGCTTTCTTGCCGTATTTTTTCCGTTCCTTCACCCGTGAATCGCGGGTGATGAAACCGGCCTTTTTCAGCGGAAGCCGCAGTTCGGGGTCGACGTCCAGCAGGGCCTTGGTAATGCCGTGCCTGATGGCGCCGGCCTGACCGGAGTCGCCACCACCGTGAACCGTAACGAAAACATCGAACTTGCCGAGATTCTCCGTCAGTTCCAGGGACTGGCGCACCACCATCTTGGAGGTCTCGCGCCCGAAATAGTCATCGATCGACTTGTTGTTTATGGTGATAGAACCGGCACCCGGCTTGATCCATACCCTGGCCACCGAACTCTTGCGTTTGCCTGTTCCGTAATAGCTAGCTGCTGCCATATCGCGCTTCTCCTCAGAGTATTAAAGTTCGAGTTTCTTGGGCTGCTGGGCGTCATGGGGATGGGCCGCGCCAGCATAGACCTTCAACTTCTTGAGCATATGCCGTGAAAGCTTGTTCTTGGGAAGCATCCCCCTGACAGCCGTCCGGATGAGCTCTTCCGGTTTCTTCTCCAGAAGCTTGCCGGCGGTGATCTCCTTGATTCCACCGGGAAAACCGGAGTGGCTGTAGTAGCTCTTGTCCGCCAGTTTGCGGCCGGTAAGAGCGATCTTTTCGGCGTTTATCACGATAACGAAGTCGCCGGTGTCCACGCTGGGAGTAAAAATAGGCTTATTCTTACCCCGCAGGATGTTCGCCACCTGTGTGGCAAGCCGGCCGAGCACCAGATCCTGCGCATCCACGAGATACCAATCACGCTTAACATTTTCGAGTTTTGCAACTTCGGTTTTCATAGATTCCTCACATAACACGATCCACACCGCTGGCTGGATCCTGGTTTTTTCGAAGAGATGTAAGCTACTAAATGGCCATCCGGGTGTCAAGGAAAAAGTTCTTTGCCTATTCAAACAAATCCAAGAAATGTTGTCAAGCACCCCGAATCCGTGGTACAAAAACCTGCCGAGACTTCTTAATCAGGATTTATACGGAGTTTGCCAATGAAAATAACCATCGCCGATGTGGAACATGTTGCGCGGCTCGCCAGGCTTGAGCTCGACGACGAGGAAAAAAGCCTTTTCGCCGGGCAGATGGACGCGATCCTCGGTTATGTCGAAAAGCTGAATGAGCTGAACACCGACAACATCCTGCCGACTTCGCACGCCGTGCCGATGGAAAACGCCTTCCGCGAGGACCGGGTCCGGCCATCCATCGGCGAGGAAAAGGCCCTGGCCAACGCCCCCGACCCGGTGCTCACTTTCTACCGTGTGCCGAAGGTTATCGAATAAACTTGGAATCATGGAGCCGGGAATGGATCTTTTTGACCTGACACTGCACGAACTGCACACGAAACTGAAGACCGGGGAAGTCTCCTCCCGCGAGGTGACCTCGGCCATGCTGGAGCGGATCAGCCAGACCGACCAGCGGATCAACGCGTTCATCACCCTCACCCCCGAAAGGGCCCTGGCCGATGCGGAAGCGGCGGACCGGCGCATCGCGGCGGGCGAAATGAATATTCTTACCGGCATACCGGTGGCGCTCAAGGACATCTTCCTGACCGAGGGGATCCGCACCACCTGCGGCTCACGCATTCTCGGCAACTTTGTCCCGCCATACAGCGCCACCTCCTTTGAAAAGCTCAGGGAACGGGGGGTGGTCCTGCTGGGCAAGCTCAACCAGGACGAGTTTGCCATGGGTTCCTCAAACGAATCCAGCGCGTCGGGCCCGGCCAGAAACCCATGGAACACTGAGTGCATCCCGGGCGGTTCCTCCGGCGGCTCCGCGGCCGCCATCGCGGCGCGCCAGGCCACGGTCACCCTGGGCACGGACACCGGGGGCTCCATCCGCCAGCCGGCATCCCACTGCGGCTGCGTGGGGCTCAAACCGACCTACGGCCGCGTCTCCCGCTACGGCGTCATCGCCTACGCCTCCTCCCTCGACCAGGTTGGTCCCCTGACCAGGGATGTGACCGACTGCGCCATCATGCTGGGCGCCCTGGCAGGTTACGATCCGAAGGATTCCACCAGCGTCAACACTCCGGTTCCCGACTATTGCGCCGGCCTGACCGGAGATGTCAGGGGACTCAAGATCGGGCTGCCGGAGGAGTATTACATCGCCGGCCTCGACCAGGATGTCAAGAGCGCCATGGAACGGGCCATCGCAACCTACCGCTCCCTGGGTGCGGAAATCGTGGATATCTCCCTGCCCCACACCGATTACGCCGTGGCGAGCTACTACCTGATCGCCACGGCCGAAGCCAGCTCCAACCTGGCCCGCTACGACGGGGTCCGCTTCGGCCATCGCGCCGAGCAGGTCGAGGGACTCCTGGAGATGTACTCCCGGACCCGCAGCCAGGGCTTCGGCAGCGAAGTCAAACGCCGCATCATGCTGGGAACCTACGCCCTTTCCTCCGGATATTACGACGCCTACTACCTCAAGGCCCAGAAGGTGCGCACCCTGATCATGCGTGATTTCATGCGGGCCTTCGAAAATGTGGACGTCATCCTTACCCCCGTGGCCCCCACACCGGCCTTCAGGATCGGGGAAAAGATCAACGACCCCCTGCAGATGTACCTGTCGGACATTTTCACCATCCCCGTGAACCTGGCCGGCACCTGCGCCATCTCGATCCCGGCCGGCCTGAGCGCGAACGGGCTCCCCATCGGCGCGCAACTGATCGGCAAACCGTTCGGCGAGGAAACCATCCTGGGCGCGGCGTACGCATTCGAGCAGGCAACGGAATGGCACGCCATGAGGGCGCCGCTGTAGGGGCGGCCCAGCACTGCCGTCCATGCTGTCCAGGAGGCAACCACAGGGGGTTGCCCCTACCAGATACGCAATGATATCGGAGAACACCTTACATGAAATACCAACCCGTCATAGGTCTTGAGGTCCACGTCCAGCTCAAAACCGACTCCAAAATATTCTGCGGCTGCTCCACATCCTTCGGTTCCTCCCCCAACTCCCAGACCTGCCCGGTCTGTCTGGGGCTTCCCGGAGCGCTGCCGGTGCTGAACCGGAAGGTGGTGGAATTCGCCATCAGGGCCGGCCTCTCCACCAACTGTTCCATCGCCCACCGCAGCATCTTCGCCAGAAAGAACTACTTCTATCCCGATCTTCCCAAGGGATACCAGATAAGCCAGTTCGAGGATCCCATCTGCCAGCACGGCTGGCTGGATATCGAGGTCAACGGCAAATCCAGCCGTATCGGCATCACCAGGATCCACATGGAGGAAGACGCCGGAAAGCTGGTGCATGGAGATGTCCCGGAGCTGGAAGACGGCTCTGGAGTCGATCTGAACCGCGCCTGCACACCGCTCCTGGAGGTCGTTTCCGAACCGGACCTCCGTTCGTCGGACGAGGCTGTCAGCTATCTGAAACAGCTCCACCGCATAGTGACCTGGCTCGACATCTGCGACGGCAACATGGAGGAGGGAAGTTTCAGGTGCGACGCCAACGTTTCCGTCATGGAAGCGGGATCGGAAAAGTTCGGCACCCGCGCCGAGATCAAGAACGTCAACTCCTTCAGATTCGTCAAGCAGGCCATTGACTACGAGATCCAGCGCCAGATCGATCTCATCGAGGACGGGGGTACGGTTGTCCAGGAGACGCGCCTGTTCGATCCGGGGAGCGGCACGACCCGCTCCATGCGGAGCAAGGAAGAGGCTCACGACTACCGCTATTTCCCCGATCCGGACCTTGTTCCCCTGGTGATTGACGCCGACTGGGTGCACCGGGTCCGTCAGGAGTTGCCGGAGCTGCCCGGACATAAGATGCAGCGTTTCATCACCGAATACGGCATTCCCGAGTACGACGCCGAGGTACTGACCGCCAGCCGACCGCTGTCGGAATACTACGAGGAATGCGTGGCGTGCCATCACAACGGCAAGGCGGTATCCAACTGGGTCATGGGCGAGGTCATCCGGGGCCTGAACGATTCCGGCCTCACCATAGGCGACTGCCCGGTTACCCCCCGCATGCTGGGAGAACTGCTCAAGCTGATCGACAGCGGCACCATATCCGGCAAGATCGCCAAGACCGTCTTCGACGAGATGTGGAAAAGCGGTAAGAAACCGGGGGTCATCGTCCAGGAGCAGGGGCTGGTCCAGGTCTCGGACAACGGGGCCATCGAGGCGATCATCGACGGGATCATGGCGGAGAATCCCGGGCAGGTTCAGGAGTATCGCGGCGGCAAGGAGAAACTGTTCGGCTTCTTCGTCGGCCAGGTGATGAAGGCGAGCAAGGGCAAGGCCAACCCGGCCGTGGTCAACGAACTGCTGCAGGCAAAGCTGAAGAGCTAGGGGGCGGAAGATGAAACCGACCGTAATGATCGTTGATGATGCGCTGTTCATGCGCAAGGTCATGCGCGGCATTCTGGAGGAGAATGGTTACCAGGTCGTGGCCGAGGCGGCAAGCGGCATTGAAACCATGCGGAAACTGCACGATCACACACCGGACATCATCATCCTCGACATCATCCTGCCGGATTCAAACGGTCTCGACCTGCTGAAATCCATTTTTTCCACCACTCCCTCGTCCAGGGTCGCGATCTGCTCGGCCATAGGGCAGGAACCGGTGATCAGGAAGGCGCTGGACCTGGGCGCCAGCGCCTATATCCAGAAACCGCTCACCCCCGAAAAGGTCGTCTCGGCTCTGTCAGGCATGGAGGTGTGACGGATGAACATGTCCCAGTACCGGGATCTGTTCGTCTCCGAGTCCCGCAGGCATATCGAGACCTCCAACGCCCTTGTCGTGCGCCTGGAAAACGACAATGACCCGGAAATCGTGCATGAGCTCTTTCGCCACGCCCACTCCCTCAAGGGGATGGCTGCCACCATGCAGTACAACCGCATCGCCGAACTAGCCCACAAACTTGAGGATCTCCTGGGCAAGGTAAGGGACGGCCTTTTTTCTCCAACCGCCGCCCTTCTGGATATAATCCTGGAGGGAAACGACCTGCTGGGCGAAATGGTGAATCTCATCGAGGCCGGAAACGACGCCGCCCTGCCGGACACCGGCGATCTGATCGGGAGGATTGCCGGCTTCACTCCCGACGAAAAAAGCGCCGGCAAACCGCAAAGCGACGAGGTTCAGCCGGAGAGCGTTCTCCGCGGGCACCAGTTCCGGCACTCCGATTCCTTCAAGACCGTGAGGGTGAAGACCGAAACGCTGGACAGGATGGTCAACATCACCGGCGAACTCATCACCACCCATCACCGTCTGGCCGACCGGTTGCGGCCATTCCCGGAAACCGGGCTGCACGAAACCCTGGCGCAGCTCTCCTCCCAACTGCGCGAATTGCGGGATGAGGTCTTCCTCGCGCGTATGCTCCCCTTTTCAGTGGTGGCGGAACGCTTCCCCCGCCTGGTCCGAGATCTTTCCCGCGGCCAGGGAAAAACCGTCACCCTGGGCATCATCGGCAGTGAAATCGAATTGGACCGGGGAATCCTGGAAGACATCGCGGAACCGATGGTGCACATACTGCGCAACGCGGTCGACCACGGCATCGAACCTCCCCGGGGCCGGGAATCGGCCGGCAAACCGCGTACCGGCCAGATCATCATAACGCTGGCCCGGGAAAAGGACCATGTCACCATCGTGGTTGCCGACGATGGCCGGGGAATGGATACGTCCCGGCTCGTGGCGAAAGCCCTGGAAAGGGGCCTGCTCAGCGCCGAACAGGCCGCCGCCATCTCACCGCAGGAGGCGTTGATGCTGATCTGCGCCCCCGGATTCTCGACCGCCGAAACGGTTACCGACATCTCGGGACGCGGTGTCGGCATGGACGCGGTAAGAAACGCGGTGCGCTCCCTTGGGGGTTCCCTCACCATCGAATCCACCCCGGGCAGGGGGAGCAGCTTTCATCTGAAGCTCCCGCTGACCGTCTCCATCATCCAGGCGCTTCTGGTGGAATGCGGCTCGCTGACGGTGGCCTTTCCGGTCAACGCCGTCGAGAAGACCATTGAAATCTCAAGCCACGATATCACCTTCAGGGAGGGGAAACAGCACTGCGAAGTGGACGGTGTCCACCTCCCCCTGCAGTACCTCCACAACATCCTGGGCCAGTCGCTGCCGGAGTATCTTCCCGCCCACATCCCGGTTATTGTCTGCAGAATATTCGGCCGGGAGGTGGGTCTCATTGCCGACAGAATCTCCGGGCAGCGGGAAATTTTCGCCAAACCGCTCGGCAGGCCGCTGTCGCACTTAAGAATTGCCACCGGCGGCGCCATCATGGGTGACGGCCGCGTTGTTTTCATCATGGACGTGGGAAACTTCCTCGCCTTCGAGCGAACGCCTCCACCCGGCGACACATGCCCCTGACGGGCAAACAGGTTGCGGCAACACCGCGCTTTGTGGCACACTACCCCTCGGAATCCCGAGCATTTCACCCAACACCATCCACGGGGCACAGAAAGGAATACCATGAAACAGCCATGGACGCTGATCCGGTCTCTGCTATTCGCCATAATACCGCTCCTGGCGGCGTATCCCGCGACCGCCGCGGACCGAACCGCAACGCTTAAGGAGGTCGTGGCCGCGCTGGAAAAGGGATACGCCACGCTCCAGGATGTACGGGCCGACTTCTCCCAGAGAACCAGGGTCGCCGGAATCGGCAAGGAACAGCGCGGCAGCGGCGAGGTGTTCCTGAAACGCCCCGCCTCATCAACGGCCATGTTCCGCTTCAACTACGCCAAACCGAAACAGCAGATCGTCTCCAACGGCAGACAGGTCTGGTTCTACCTCCCCGAGAACAGACAGGTCATGGTCTCCTCGGTGGCCGACATGTTCAGGGGGGGCAACGGCATCGCCCTCTCGTACCTGACCGGCATGGGCCATGTTTCCCGGGATTTTTCCGTGTCCTTTGCCAGGGAACGCCGGGACAGAAACGGCAACTACCAGCTGGAGTTGGTCCCCAAAAAACCGACTCCGGTCCTGTCAAGGCTGTCGCTCAGCGTCTCCGCCGAGGCGGTGGAGCGTTTCCAGGAGGAGGGAACGGTCAGGGAGCTCTTTCCCATCGTCTCCTCCATAGTGTATGACGTGGCGGGCAACCAGACCCGCATCGATTACAGCCGGCCCAGGGTCAACAGGGGCATCGACAACGGAAAGTTCAACTTCAAAATCCCCCAGGGGGTAGAAGTCATAAAACAATAGACCTACAAATAGCTGTAACCACAGAGATCTCAGAGAACACAAGCATATTGTTATTGAATTTCTTTTGTTCATATCCAATCTTCTTGGTGAATACTGAAAGCGATATGACACTCTGTTTTTCAGCCGGAAACTCCGTGTACTCTGTGGTCTAATGCTTTTTTACATGATAACAAACACGTTCGGAGGATACAGATCAATGCCGTCATTCGACATCGTTTCAAAGGTTGACATGCAGGAAGTGGACAACGCCGTCAATCAGGCAGTAAAGGAAATAAGTCAGCGCTATGATTTCAAGGGTTCAAAGAGCGAAATCACCCAGGAGAAGGACGCGGTCAAGGTTCTGGCCGACGACGACTTCAAGCTGAAGGCGGTCATCGACGTGCTGCAATCAAAGTTCATCAAGCGCGGCATCTCCATCAAATCGCTCCAGTACGGCAAGGTGGAGCCCGCCTCCGGCGGCATGGTGCGCCAGATGATCACCGTTCAGCAGGGGATCTCCAAGGAAAAGGGGAGGGAGATCGTCGCCCTGATCAAGGCGAGCAAGCTCAAGGTTCAGGGGCAGATCCAGGAGGACCAGGTACGGGTCACCGGCAAGAACCGCGACGACCTGCAGAACGTGATCCAGCTGCTCAAGGGGAAGGATCTGGATATCGAGATGCAGTACGTGAACTTCAGGGAGTAGAGCCGGCGCCGAAGAGAGACTCCGCGGCTTCAGAAAGGACGGGATAGCCCCCGTCCTTTTCCATGTTCTGCGGTTAAGAAACGAGAGCACCCGTGACGTGATGGGTACGAGCAAAGCAATGCCTGGAATGCTGTTTGCATCGAGGCGATGTTGGTGTGGTATTGACACAGCCCCCGCTTAAATGTACATTTGATGCGTACACTTGAATCAGGAGACCATGATGATACGCGTCAACGTAACGGAATTCAGAAACCATCTCCCTACCTACCTCGACAAGGTCCGGACCGGTGAAGAAGTGACGCTTACGTCGCGGGGGAAAGTGGTGGCCAGACTGGTGCCGGAGCTTGACGAATGCGAACGCGCGCGCAAACGTCTGGAAGAGATCCGCAAAACAAGCTGGGTTGGGGATGTCAGCTCACCTGTCGATGTTGTCTGGGAGGCAGCGCGTGATACTCCTTGACACCTGCGCCCTGATTTTCGATGCGCTCACTCCGGAAAAAGTCGGCAAGCGGGCCGCGGAGCAAATTACCGCGGGAAGACTGACCGGAATGCTTGCCTGTAGCGATATTTCACTGTGGGAAATTGCCATGTTGATCAGCAAGGGGCGGCTGATGCCGGACCTGCCCGCAGCCGAGTTCATTCACCTGATAATCACCGCAAACAGGTTGCGTGTACTGCCCATACTGCCGGAGATTGCACTCATATCGGCGGATGAAAGTCTGTTCAGGCACAACGACCCCGCCGACCGGATCATTGCGGCAACCGCCCTGCATTACAAGGCGCCGCTCCTGACAAGCAACGCCAATCTGAAAAAGACAAAGCATCTGAAAACCATCTGGTGAACCGGATGACTTTGTTTCACGTATATATTCTTCAATTCATATTACAGCAGAATTTTCTCACCTAGAGAGGTTACATTTGGATATCGCCACAAAACAGAAGGTCAGCATGGTCAGCCTGGGCTGCCCGAAGAACCTGGTGGACGCCGAGGTGATGCTCGGCGTGCTCGCCGGCCGGGACTATGAAATCACCACCGACGAACGGGAGGCGGACGTCATCATCGTCAACACCTGCTCGTTCATCAAGGAGGCCAAACAGGAGAGCATCGACGCCATCCTGGACCTGGCCGAACGCAAGCATGACGCCCGCTGCCACACCCTGATCGTTTCCGGGTGCCTGCCCCAGCGCTACCAGGAGGAGCTGGCCAGGGAGCTGCCGGAGGTGGACATTTTCATCGGCACCGGCGACTACCCGCGCATCGCCGAGATCCTGGCGGAAAAATCGGGGACGAACGAGCAACTGCGCTACATCGGCGATCCGGACTTCATCTACGACGAGACCCTGCCGCGCCTCAACTCCTCGCCATCCTGGTTCTCCTATCTGAAGATCGGCGAGGGGTGCTCCAACTGCTGCTCCTACTGCATCATCCCCAGGCTGCGCGGCTCGTACCGCTCCCGCCCCCTGGAGGCCCTGGTGGCGGAAGCCGAGAAGCTGGCGAGCCGGGGGGTCAAGGAACTGAATATCATCTCCCAGGACATCACCCGCTACGGCAGCGACCTGGACGACGGTTCAACCCTGGAGACGCTGCTGCGCCGTCTGGCACTGATTCCGGGCATCCAGTGGATAAGGCTCCTGTATGCCTATCCGGACGGAATCAGCGACGGCCTGATCGAGCTGATCCGGGACGAGCCGAAGATCTGCAAGTATCTGGACATCCCGCTCCAGCATATCAGCGACCCGGTCCTGGCGCGCATGAAGCGGCGCGGCACCGAGGCCCAGATCAGGGAACTGCTCGCCAGACTGCGCCGCGAGATTCCTAACATTGCGCTGCGCACCTCGCTCATAGTCGGTTTCCCGGGCGAAACCGTGGAAGATTTCAGCAAGCTGATGCGGTTCGTCGAGCAGACCGGTTTTGACCGGCTGGGGGTATTCTGCTATTCCCGCGAGGAGGGAACGCCGGCCGCGGCCCTGCCGGACCAGGTCTCCGAACGGATCAAGAAGGAGCGCTACCGCAAGCTGATGCGGATCCAGGCCCGTCTCTCTTTCCGGCGCAACCGCGACCTGATCGGCACGAACGAGCAGGTCATCGTGGAAGGGTACAGCGAGGAGACCGAACTGCTCCTCAAGGGGCGTTCGTCACGCCAGGCGCCGGACATCGATGGCCAGGTGTACATCACGGCGGGAAACGCCGACGTGGGTGAAATCGTCACGCTCAGGATCACCGACTCATCCGACTACGACCTGATCGGAGAGATCGTGGACCGGACTTCGTAACAACGTTACCGTCTTATTCCTGCGGCAGAATTTTCAGGAACCTCCATTTATCTTGACAACCGGTTTTTTTTTTGCTAGAAGTGCCGCCTTCTCAAATGCGCCCCCAACGGCTCATTCTGAAGCATCCACAATTTCCGGAGCGCACCATGGCAACAGAGGAAAACAATAAATGGAGTGAAATAACCGATATTCTTCAGAAAATGAAGAACGACACCCTGCGTGAAATTCGGAAAAACCTGAAAAGCGGGGCTGACATCCTCACCATCAACGAACCCAGCGGAGACATCTACGACCAGGCATCGACGGAGCGGGACCGCGAACTCGGGCTGCTGCTGGGAGACCGCGAGCGGGAAAAACTGCACGCCATCGACGAGGCGCTCCTGCGCATCAAGGAGGGTGAGTACGGGATCTGTGAGGAGTGCGAGGAAGAAATCCCCCTCGGACGCCTGAAGGCCATGCCTTTTACCCGCCACTGCGTCAGATGCAAATCCGATCTGGAGAAGGTCCAGGCCCAGGCCAAACGCTTCGAGGAAGACCGCGCCTACCGGGAGATTCCCCTGGGAACGGAAGACGAGGAATCCTGACGTCTTTTCCACTCCCCGTATCTGGAAAGCAGCTTCATCAGCAGACCGCGCCGCACATCCATGGCGTTCAGCGGACAGAGTTCACGGCAGCACCAGCACCTGATACAGCGCCCTTCCTCGATCGACAGGGCGCTGTTCTTTATGGTGATCACCCCGGGCGGGCAGGCGTCACGGCAGACCCCGCACAGAACACAGCGGGAAGCATCGACAACCGGCCGCGCGACGAGATGACGCCTGAGCGCTTTTTTGAGAAACCCGGGAAACCCGAACTGCGCATCCTGTCCCTTGGGAAGCCTGAAAGGCGCCCTCCTGAACAGTTCGAGTTCCGAGCCGACGATCTCCGTCTCATCGGGATCAACGCCGGCAAGTCCCATCCGCTCCGCCTCCCGCTCCACGTACAGCAGACCAGGCGGAATCCCGGCCAGGCGCGCCGCGAACGCATCCACCGCAACCGGATTCACGCCCGCGATCAGGGCATTCATCCAGACCGGGTCGCCGCTTCCCGGTCCGTCACCCTCCATGGCCAGAACAGCATCCACGATATTCAGCGCCGGCTTTTTCAGCAGATAGATTTCCAGCAGCAGGCGTGCGAACTGGCTGCGCGAGGCGCCGGCCTTGAGATGCCAGCCCGCCTTGGCGGTCCCCACCACGGCGCCGAAGAGATTCTTCACGGCGCAGGTCATGGTCATCATCTCGTGGGTTTTCAGCTTGGGGAGGTTGATGATCCTGTCGGCCTCCCAGTAGGCCTGGGCAAGCTCGATACGCCTGAATGTGCCGCTGCCACGGGCTTCGACCGTCTCGTCGAACGGAACCAGCAGGGCACCGCTTTCACGGGCCGCCGCGGCTATTCCGGTCCGCTCCGCCACACGCCTGAACCCATTGGCGCCGGGGCTGTCACCGATCACCACGGAAGCGCCAGCCCCGCGGACGAGTTCCGCCACGACACGCACCAGAGCCGGATGGGTGGTCACGGCCAGTTCGGGCGTCCTGGCCGACAGCATGTTGGGCTTGAGCAGCACCAGTTCTCCCGGCTTCACGAAGGCGCCGATTCCCCCCAGCGGTTCCAGCAGAGCAGACACCGCAAGCCGCAACCTTCCGTATTCGTAGGAATCGACATGAAGAACACTGATCCTCTCTTTTGCCATACACCCTCTCTCAAAGCGTGATTACCCGACCGAAAAGAATCCGTACTCTACACCAGAAGCCTGCGCCGGGCCAGACAGTTTTGAAACGAAAAATATCGCCCCCCCCAAAAGGCGTCACTCCAGGCACGCCGCCATGGCAATAAAAAATTTTTCTCCATATCCACTCGATATCACTAAAAAACTAAAAAGATACGTTTTTCGAGCAAAAAAAAATATTGACTCATCCGGCAGGCTATAGTACAAACTCAATTCTCTTGAGCCGCTAGCTCAGTCGGTAGAGCACCTGACTTTTAATCAGGTGGTCGTTGG
>CAZRPI010000023.1:0-34591 GCA_964601865.1 uncultured Pelobacter sp.
TTGTTTGGTCAATCCGAGAACAGCCTCCATGGTGAACGTAGCGCTGGCCAAAGTTTCGGTTGAATCCGGTTCAGACAATGGAGTAATGTCGGCAGAAGTCCAATGAAGCAGAGGAGAAACCAATGGATCTCAAGACGCATCTGGCAATAAACCGGTCTCTTTGCGGACAGCTGCTCTCCATCGCTGAGGGAACGGCGATCGTAAAAATCAGCACCACATCCGAAATGGTTGCGGATGACCACGGACTGGTGCATGGTGGTTTCGTTTTCGGCGCCGCCGACTTCGCGGCAATGGCGGCGGTGAACGATCCGAACGTCGTGCTTGGTTCGGCCGAGGTAAGGTTCCTGAAACCATCGAAAGCCGGTGACTGCGTCGTCCTTGAAGCAAGAGTTGTTGAGGCCGCAGGCAAGCGGCGACTCGTTGACGTGGAAGGAGTCGATGAGGCCGGGACAAAGGTCTTCTCCGGTGTTTTCACCTGTTTCGTTCTTGAAAAACACGTTCTGGAGACGTGATTTTTCAGATCACCGAAAAACGCGTCGGTACTTGAAGCTCATGACCGGAATATGAGGCGGTCCAGGCACCACTGGCCTCCGCCGGCAATCATGAGATACAGGGCCATACCCAGCAGTGCGAAAGTGTATTCAAGGCCATTGCCATGGCTGGATTGTGTGCTCAGGAAGAATCCGTTCATCCAGTGAACCTTGTAGATTGCCACCATCATTACCGTTGCGATGCCGGTGGCGGAGAGGCGGGTCAGAAAACCCGTCAGAACGCCGAAGCCGCCGGCAAATTCGGCAATGATGGCCAGCAGGGTGAAAATAGGGGGGATGTGCAGATTTGTTTCAAAACTCCTGAGTGTTCCGGTTAACCCCAGACCACCGAAAACTCCCAGCAGTTTTTGTGAACCGTGGGCCATCATTATTATTCCCAGGGGTATGCGGACCATCATGGACGCAATCGGATTGCCCGCGTCGGAACTGCTTCGTGCCATGGATGCCCTCCGTCTTGGCATGGGTTGATTTCATTCATCTATTGGATGGTGAAACGGCGGACTGCTCCCGTCAAGCCCGTCTCTGCGGGCATTGCGGGCCGTAACGGAAGCCGGAGACATTCTGTAATCCATTCATGCCCCGTTGGTCGAATAATCAGGTCCTGGTGACATGCAGGAGTCGGTTCTTTCCGCTTTGTTTGACTTCGTACATCAATCCATCGGCGTTTCTAATGGCTTCTTCAACGCTTTCAGGAGATTTCAGGAAACTGACCGCGCCTATGCTGAATGTGACCGGCCAGGAGTTTGCTGACATGGTCTCCTGTAACTGGTTGTGGACCTTTTCCAGGGTTGTCCGCGCCGATTCTCCGGTTGTTTCGGGAAGAAGAATTACAAACTCGTCGCTGCCGAAACGAGCCAGGATATCACCGCCTCTTATGTGGGCTTTTATCGCTCTCACGACGGCCATGAGCAGCTTATCGCCTGTGGTATGACCATGTATGTCATTGATCTCCTTGAAGTTATCCAGATCGATGCAGGCAATGGCGAAAGGGCGATTATGACGGCGTGCTCGGATTATTTCTCGTTCGGCGAGATTAAAGAAAGAGTGCCGATTGATCGTTTTGGTCAGGGGATCCGTTCGCGCCATTGCCTTTTCACTGTCCAGCCTGTTTTTGAGGATTGAAAACAATAGACTCATGATGGTCAGGAACAGAAACTCCATGAAGAGATTCCAGTTGTGCAGGCTTGAGTGTCGTGCCACTGGTGAGGAGTAATAATCGGCTATGATTCTGGAGATCAGCGACAGGATACAGAAGAAAATGCCGGTTTTTTTTCCGACAATCCATGCGGGGAGGGAAACCGGAATCAGATAGAAGATGATCAGGGAGTAATCGCCGGTGATGTAATCCAGCCAGCACAGGAGGCAGAGGGCGATCAGGCTGATCAGGACAGCGGCGTATTCCCTGTTTCGTGATATCGTTGCGACAGATTTCAGATGGATTTGCTCAAGCATGCATCTGGCCCGCCAAAAAATCGTATTGAAAAAGGGATGCTGCCGACTCCGCAGGCGCAGAGTCAAAAGGCCCGCATGAATGCGGCAGCATTGGGAAAACCATCTGGGAAAATGTCGTTTGGTTTATTGAAATTATTGATTTTATATGGTAATTCTATAGCACATTGAATTCTGGAACGCAAGATGCGTGTACGAGTGCGTGGAGCCACATAATAAATCAACCTGTGTCATTTGGTGAATGGACTATGGAACACAAACCAACATCGCCGCGAAATGTCACTGCGCTTGAGCAGGCATGGGGCAGCTATGTCCAGAATGACATCATTGAAATCCAGAAGGTTCGGCCGGAAGTTGCAAATTCCTGGCAGCGTTGTAGAAACTACAAAGTCAATCCCTACGGTTCCGATGAACACGTCGTCAACTCCCTTGAGTTGAGGGAGCGTCTCCATCAGCATCACCACCTCGTCAAGATCGCCAGATCCGCCATGGAGAATCTTTACAGTTTTTGCAGGGGCTCCGGATTTGAGATCATTCTGGCCGACCCCCAGGCCTACTTGCTTGAGGTGATCGGAGATCGCGAAATACTTGCCAGGGCCACCAAAGTTCAACTGTGCCCGGGGGGAGACTGGCACGAGTCGGTCAAGGGAACGAATGCAATCGGCACCGCCATCATGGAAAAACAGCCGATACAGATTCTCGCCTGGGAACATTTCTGTCGTCCCAACCACTTTCTGACCTGTTCCGCTGCCCCGATCTTCGATCCCGAGGGCGAGATGGTAGGAGTGCTTAATATTTCCGGTGATTACCGTCTTGCCAATGCCCATACTCTCGGCATGGTGGTTGCCGCGGTGAATGCCATTGAAAAGCAGCTTTGTCTGCACAGGGTTACCAGCAAGCTTTACGTGTCCTACAAGTATTCCCAGACGCTTCTGGAATCAATCTCCGATGGCATCGTCTCCGTTGATAACAGCGGGATTGTCGCCGAGATGAATTCCAGTGGGGGGAAAATTCTCGGCATCAACCATCAGGCTGCCAAGGGAAAACATATCAATACCGTCATGCAGCAGCCGGCGCCCATCATTTCTCTCCTTGCGACCGGTGAAGGGTATCAGGATCGGGAAATACACCTGGAGAAACTCGGCAAAAAAATATTCAGTACGGCGACCAGGTTGCTGGATGATTCGGGCAGCGCCATCGGCGCCGTCGCTGTCCTGCGGGAGGCGCGTGACTCCCAGAAGACCCGCCGTTTGCATCAGTCGGCGTTGCCCCGCTATTCATTCGAAGATATTATTGGAGACAGCTGCGCAATTGCCGAAGCAAGGGAGTGGGCAAAACTCGCCGCTCAGAGCGCGTCCACCGTTTTGCTCAGCGGCGAAAGCGGAACCGGAAAAGAGCTGTTTGCCCAGGCCATCCACAATGCCAGCGGCCGCAGAGGTGGCCCGTTTGTTGCCGTCAATTGCGCTGCTATTCCCGATGCGCTTAATGAAAGTGAGCTGTTCGGTTACGAAGAAGGGGCTTTCACCGGAGCGAAGAAGGGGGGTAATCCGGGGAAATTCGAATGCGCGGACCGCGGCACGCTCTTCCTCGATGAGGTGGGTGATATGCCACTCAATGCGCAGGCAAAAGTGCTCAGGGTGATTCAGGAAAAAAAGGTCTGCCGGGTCGGTTCCACCGAGGAAAGATCGATAGATATCCGGATTGTCGCTTCGACCCACAAAAATCTCAGAGATGAGGTTCTGAAGGGCAATTTCCGCGAGGACCTCTTCCATCGTCTTAATGTGCTGGTGATTCGGTTGCCGGCTTTGAGGGACAGAATGGATGACATGCCTCTGCTGGTCCGCCATCTGTCCCGGAAGGCTGTTGAAAAATTGAACCGGCCGGAGACCGGAATAGGGGATGACTTTGTCCGGAAGTGCTCCACCCACAACTGGCCCGGTAATGTGCGAGAGCTGGAAAATGCCATTGAAAGTGCAATCCTTCGGGCAGGGGAAAGGGATGCCGTTGCCGCGCACCACCTGATGTTTGATGCCCTGGATTCCCGGGGGCCTGAAGAGAAAAAAGGAGTTGAGGTCGTTCCGCTCTGTGAGCTGGAAAAGGACGCCATCGCTGCGGCGCTTCTGTTATATGATGGCAATATTCAGAAGGTGGCGTCGAAACTCGGCATTGGCCGTAATACTCTGTACCGTAAAATCAAGGAGTACGGTATAGTTCATTGAGCCTCCCACCAATCCAGGGTCAATTCTTGAGGCAGACCCTTTATTGCGGCTCGAATGGCTGGAACGTCACGCGAGGAGTAGCTTGCGGACGGCATTGAAATTCCGGGTGTCTGATGTTGCTTATCATGGATAATACCGGAACGGATGCAGGCGTATGCAAAAAATCTTGCAATTTCGTGTTGATCGCAATATTTATTAGTGGCGTTGATAAAAAATCATGTTATATAGGGTTTCATCCTTTCATCCTGTTTCATCACGCCGGAGCAATGGTTGATGCATACATTCCGCCGCAGGAACAAATCGTCCGCACGGGCCGGTTTCACGCTGGTAGAGCTTGTAGTGGTTGTGGGTATTGTTGGTGTCTTGGCGACAATGGCTATCCCAATGCTCAACCAGTATGTTACTCAAACCAGGAACAAACGCAGTATCGCAGATATCCGTTCCATCGACAAAGCCATAACCGCCTATATGATTGAAAAAAACGCCCCGCCGGCCAACCTGAACGAAGTGAACATGGGAGGTCAGACGGACCCCTGGGGGCGGCTGTATATCTACAGAAACCATGTACAGGGCGACGCCCCCCTGGAAGGATCTTCCGGCGATAAACTGAATGAGCATTCCAATTACGATTTGTGCTCAGGTGGTATCGATGGCGTATGTTCAGACAATTTCGTGGTTCCGGACAGCAAAGACGACATCGTACGATACGAGGATGGCACCATGGTTGGTGAGAGGCCCTGACAGTGGATCTTAAGGACGATTTTGAATTCAGGTTTGACCAGCCGCTGACGGAAAAGCCTCAGGCTGAAAATGGCGGGGATATCGAACCGCCTGAGTCGGGTGGACACCTGGCCTTTTCCTGCCCGAAGTGTTCGGCTGAAATCGAGTTCGATTTCAGCGGAGAGGGTCAGGATAGTTACAATGTCACCTGCGGCAACTGCGGCGCGGCGGTTGCTCTTATCAGGGAATCGTGTGCCACCAGGGCCCGCAGCCAGCAGAGCGGCATCAACTGCGCCAACTGCGGCTCCGCTCTGGACCATAAGCCGCACTGCCCTGCCTGCGGGACGCTCTTTCCCGATTACTATGTCGCGGTAAGCGCGGAGGAAGCCGGTCGCAGGGCCAAGGCGAAACGGCGGGCCGAACTAAGGCAAACCCTTTCAAGGTTCAACCCTTCCTTCTATTTCGATTTCTTCAGGCCCCTGACCGGTCGGGCTGAGCATATTCCGGAGGCCAGACCCGTACCGGAGCGTCGCGCCGCTCCGAAGGCTGTCGTATCCCCTCGAGGGCTTCGCCTGGTGATCACCCTGCTGGTAATAACCCTTCTGACTGGTGGCGCATCATACGCCTTTCATCGTCATCAGCGCCAGCAGGAGTTCATCGATAATTATTTCAGGGCGGTGAACGGGGTCAAGGTCGGCAATGATTACGCCCAGCAGGTTTGCTTGCAGATGGCCGCCAGCTGGAAATCCGCGACGGATTCCGGGACGAGGTACACACCACGTCCCAATGAGAAGGATGAGGCGCGGCTCAACAAAACCAGGCAGAATGTTGACAAGCTGTTGCAGTACATGGGCTCGCCGCCGGCCAAATTTGCCCAGGCGCATCAGAAACTTGTGCAGTTGAAGAACGCCTACCAGAAAACCCAGGACCTGGCGACTAATCCCCCTGAATCCCTGCAATCCCTTACTACGTCAGCCGACCAGGCGGCTTCCGGATTCAAGGCCGCGGCCCAGGATCTGAAAAGCAATCTTCCGGAAGCTTTCAAGGATAAACTTGATGACGCCAAGCTTAAGTACCGCGGTCTGAAGGAGCTCTGAGGAACAAGCCAGTAAAGGGTAATTGGAAAAAAGAATGGGGTTGCGATTCTTGTCGCAACCCCATTCTTTTGTTGGCACGCCCGACAGGATTCGAACCTGTGACCTACGGCTTAGAAGGCCGTTGCTCTATCCGGCTGAGCTACGAGCGCATTGGGCTGGTTTCCATGAACTGTCTGCCGCTGACACCAGCGACACTATCAACTCTTGTAAAGAGCTTCGCACTATACCCCTGAATGCCGGATTTTGTCCACCGATATGTTGCGTGATCGCCGATTTTCCGTTGGCCATGCCATGAGAAGATGACGGATTGGACTGGGCTAGGCCTTGCTCGACCACAAACCGTGAAGATTGCAATACTCACGTGCGGTAATCTGCTGGGCGGTTACGTTGAAGGTCGCCGTGGGGGCCTCGCCCGGTTTGAGGAACTGGCGGTAAGCCTTGCCGTCGGCTATCAGCTCGATCCACTCGATGTAGTGCTTCTCCTCCATGGGATGGGCAACACTGCCGACGCTTACCTTCACTCCACCTTCACAGACCTCGATCACCGGTACATGCTTCTCCCTGGCCGCATCGACGGTGTTTTCCGTAAAAAGCTTCATCGGCTGGCCGCAGCAGACCAGTTCGCCGCCGCCGGCGTGAACAACTTCCACGATATTTCCGCACAACTCGCATTTGTAGATTTCCAGTAACTGTGCCATCGGTGTTTTCTCCTTTGTGATCTGTTGTGGACTTGCCGTCCTCTACGTCAGAAATCTGGCGCAGCGGCGAAACGAGACAAATAATATCTTATTTATACCGTATGATCCGGAATATGCAAGCGGTAATTTTCGCGATCGGATGCTGCCGGCTTCCGGCAGGTTGGAGATAGATGAAATATCAGGTCATTTTGCGGCCACCAGCGGTGGCCCATTTTTCCAGCATGGCTGTTGTGACCGATTTGGGACGTTCGATAGGATATCCCAGAGCGCGGTCCCAGGTGATATTGGCCATGCATCCAAAGGCGCGGCCAACGCCGAAAAGCACGGTATAGAAATCCCATTCCTTAACCCCGTAATATGCCTGGATAACGCCGGATTGGGCATCAACGTTGGGCCAGGGATTCCTGGTCTTGCCGTGTTCGGTCAGAACTGCGGGGGCTGTTTCATAGAGCATTGACACAAGCCTGAAGAGGCTGTCTTCCCTGAGACCTGGGGTCCTGAGACAGAAATCGCGCTGAGCGAGATAGCGCGGATCAGTAGTTCGCAACACCGCATGCCCGTATCCCGGGATGACCTGGCCTGCATCTAATGTTTCCCAGAGTGCCTTGGTTACATTTTCCTTGTTGGGAGCTTCTCCGTTCAGCTTCTTTTCGAAATTGATAATCCATCGGAGAACTTCCTGGTTGGCCAGTCCATGCAGAGGCCCGGCCAGACCGTTGAGTCCGGCGGAATAGGCGTAAAATGCGTCGGACAAGGCCGAGGCGACCAGATGAGTCGTGTGGGCGGAGACGTTTCCCGATTCGTGATCCGAATGGATGATGAAATACATCCTGGCCACATCGTCGTACGGGGGGGCGATGCCCATCATGTGCGCGAAATTGGCCCCCAGGTCGAGTTCGGGATTGGAGGTGATGATGTCGCAGTTTCGGTAACGGTAGCGGTAGATGAAAGCGGCGATTTCCGGCAGGCGGGCCACCAGGTCGCTTGCATCCTCGTACATATAGGACCAGGCATCCATCTTGTTGAACTTGCCGGAGTTGTAGAACCGGTTGAATTTCGAGTCCCGCTGCATGGAGAGGACCGCGCTGGACAGCATGACCATGGGATGGGTGCCGACCGGCAAGGCGCGGATGACATCATAGACGTAATAGGGCACGTTGGCGCGCGCCCTGAAATCATGGAGAATTTCTTCCACCTCTTTGTCGGTGGGAACATCTCCGGTCAGAAGGAAGTACCAGAATGCTTCCACCGTCGGATAGATCGAGCCTTCAGCCTTGGGCAGCACTTCAAAGGTTTCGTTGATGGTCTTGCCGCGAAAATGTACCCCCTCGTAGGGATCAAGATAGGATATGTCGGTCACGAGCGAGGGAATGTCGCGTCCCCCGCCGATACACTGTTCGATCGTGACGTCATCAATTTTGATTTTCCCGAACTCTTTGATCAGTCTCTGGGTTCTGGGGCGGAATTCCTCTATTTTCCTTCTGAGCGTATCTTTCAATGACATCTCACAACTCCTTTTCAGTAATGCCGGTTTAGAGCGTGAGTCGCTCCTACAGTCCTTTTTCCGGTGGAAGGGGGGGCGGGACGACAAATATATCGGCCAGTTCGGCTGTCTGGCCGGCCGCGGCCCAATTCGCCATCCCCTGTTTCCAGACGAGACTCCCGGGATTCAACTGGCCGGATCGGGCCATCTGCAGCAGAACGCCTCTGTCGTAGGGGCCCGTCTGCTGGCCATTGACGGCGACAAAAAACCTGGATTGGGGTGGCAAGGGGGGCGGAGCCGCGCTTGTCTGCGCACCGTTACCAGTCGTCACACCGCCCATGGCTGTTCCCATCTGGCCTGCCATGCCGATCCCGATCCCGGCCGCGGCGCCGATGGCAGCCAGGCCTCCGGGATTATTGACCGCGTCCCTGATGGCACTGGCCGTTTCGTACTGGGTGTATTCCTGCATGTTTCCGATGACGCGCATGGCGCCGGCTTTGTCGATGGCCCTTTCCACTTCGGGCGGAAGGCTGATATCCTGAACCTGTACTTCAGTCAGCTCAATTCCCAGGGCACGCATGGAAGGCGCCAGTCTGGTCCGTAGCGATGCCGCCAGTTGAACGAGCCTACCTTCCAGATCAATCACCGGAATTCCGGCGTCTGGCAGAGTTTCCTTGATGTGGCTGCCGATTTTGCCCCGCAGGTTATCCTCGATCGATTCGGTTGAGAACTGGCCGTCGGTTCCGACGATTTCGCGGATGAACAGGGCCGGGTCCGCGAGTTTGATGGAGTAAAGCCCGTACGCGGTTACCCGGACTGCTCCCAGTTCGGCGTCACGCATGGTTGCTGGTCCCGGCGTGCCCCATTTGAGATTGGTGAACTGTCGGGTACTGCAGAAGTACACCTCGGCCTTGAACGGGCTCGAAAAGCCGTATTTCCACCCCTTCAGCGTTGCCAGCACCGGCAGGTTCCTGGTTTCCAGCGTGTAGGTTCCAGGTCCGAAGACATCCGCGATTTTTCCCTCGTTGATGAAGACCGCCGCCTGGCCTTCACGCACTACCAGCCTGGCTCCGTATTTGATCTCGTTTTCATAGCGCGGAAAACGGTGTACAAGCGTGTCATCCGTGTCGTCCAGCCACTGGATGATGTCAATGAGTTCGGTCTTCAATTTGTCCATGAGACCCATGTGGTTATGCCTCCATTGAGTGTGTAGTCGGCCAGCGGCATGGGATTGCCGCTTTTGTGCGGTTGATACGGAATGCTACGGATTGCGTATACCTGAAATACCGGTTCCCCGATTTTGTCCATGTTATATGAATTTCCCATTTTCGGCGAGATTTTCAATGAAAAACTCCGATCTCGTTTGTTCAGGATGACGAGTTGAGTGTGGGGAATCGGGAAAAACATGCGGAAAAAGGTACAGAATGAACTGCAGGTGGGAAAGAGGAAGTCAAGGGAGCGTATTCCTCTTTCCCGGGGATATGCGCGGATTAATCGATTTTATGGGGGGCCATGCGGTTGGTTGCCTGATCGCCGGAAATCGCCATGTAGGTGCTGCCGGCCCGGGCAATCAGCTGATCGTTTCCGTCCATGATGTCGCATTCAACCAGTCCTGTTGTTCTTCCCCGCTTGACGACTCTGGCGGTCGCGATGAGTTTTCCCTCCCAGACCGGCCTGAGATAGTTGATTTTCAACTCCAGGGTCGTCAGGGACTCCCCATCTTCAAGCACGGTGAAAAACGCAGCACCCATGGCGGTGTCGGCTATGGAGCAGAGCAGTCCTCCGTGCAGCGTTCCCATGGTGTTGGTATGCTGTTTGGATATTTCGTATTCGAACGAAGCCACTCCCTCTTCAGCGGACGTAAGATGTACGTTCAGCAGTTCCGTAAAGGGCATGAGGGGCTGTTTGCTTGCCATGAGCATTCTGATGATGTCCAATCTGGATGGCATGGATCACTTCCTTCTTTCTCTGTGGGGTTGAGCCATTGATGACTCTCGTACTATATATTCTTTGGCTTCAAGTAACAACCGATACCCGCAAGCGGCGTACAGATCGAGCCCGGTCAAGTTCATTACTGGTTGTCCAGGATATTCCGTATGGTTTTGAGCAGATCGTACGGTTTGACCGGTTTGGTCATGAAACTGTATTCGTCCTCCAGGATGCCCCTTTCGGTAAAGACATCTTTTGTGTAGCCGCTCATCATCAGCACCTTCATGTCGGGCCGGATCTTCCTGATTTCCTCGTAGAGGCGTTTGCCGTTGATCTTCGGCATGATCACGTCGGTAATCAGGATGGATATTTCGGACTGGTATTGCATGAACTTGTCAAGGGCGTCCCGGCCGTCCACCGCCTGGATCAGCGTATAGCCCGCGTCCTCCAGAATCATCTTGTGGAGCCCCCTCACGGCCTCGTCGTCTTCTGCCAGAAGAACCGTTTCAACGCCACCGGGTGGAAGCTCTTCCCTGGGGGTGCTTAGCGTTTCCAGTTCAGCTTCGCCGGTAAGGGGCAGATAGACACGGAATGTGGTCCCAAAATCCGGTTCGGAGTAAACGGTAATGAAACCGTTGTGCTGTTTGACGATGCCGTAGATGATAGCCATCCCGAGTCCGGTTCCCTTGCCCGCATCCTTGGTGGTAAAGAACGGTTCGAAAATCCTCTTGCGGGTTTCCTCCTCCATGCCGTGGCCGGTGTCCGTAATCGCGATGCACGCGTACCGCCCCGGTTCGCCAAAGCCGTGTTGATCGTGGAACTTTCCGTCCATCTCGGTGGCCGAGATTTCTATGGTCAGGGCGCCACCCGTTGGCATGGCGTCCTTGGCGTTCGTCACCAGGTTCATGATAACCTGTTCGATCTGCCCCCTGTCCGCCATGATGGTCAGGTTTTTTTCGCTGACGATGGTTTTGAAGTCGATGTCTTCCGGTATCAGCCTGAGCAGCATTTTTCTCAGGCCGCGCGCAACTTCGCCCAGATCCAGGGGTTTTGGGTGCAGAACCTGTTTTCTGCTGAACGCAAGCAGGCCGGCTGTCAGGTCCGCTGCCCGATTGGCGGATGCAAGGATCTGTTCCATGTGGCGCCTCAACGGATGGTCCTGTTCCGCATTGAGGAGGATGATTTCCGAGTAACCGATGATTACGGTCAGTATGTTGTTGAAATCATGGGCGATCCCCCCGGCAAGCTGTCCGATCGCCTCCATTTTGTGGGCCTGGTAGAGCTGGGCTTCCAGATTCATCCGGTGTTCTTCCGCCTGACTGCGTTCGGTGATGTCGCGGCTGATGCCGATGAGACCCAGGCTGTTTCCCTGGGGGTCATAGAACGGGGTCTTGAGCGTTTCCAGGAGTGCCCGTCGTCCATCCGGATAGTCAACCCATTCCTCGTTGCGTCGCGCCTTGCGCAGGCTCAGCATCTGGCGGTCCATCTCCCTGAAGAATGAGGCCACTTCCGCGGGGAAAAGATCGAAATCGGTGAGGCCGACCAGTTCTTCCTCCCGCTTTCCAGCGAACGCCTCGAACGCCCTGTTGCACCCCAGGTATTTGCTGTCCAGATCCTTGTAAAATATGAGATCCGGGATTGAATTGATCAGGGTTTGAAGCAGGTGCTGCTTTTCATCCAGTTTCGTGGCGAGATTCTGATATTTTGTCAGGGCTTCCCGGAGAGCCTCGTCGGTTTTTTTGAACTCGGTAATATCCTCGGCCATGGAGATGAAACCGATGATATTGCCCCGGATATCCTTGAGGGGGGTTTTCGTCCATTTGCAGAAGATTGACTGGCGGTTCCTGGTTATGTTCTCATGGGTGCGGTGGATGGTCTCGTCCTTCTCCAGGACGGTCCTCCATCCGGCGTTGACGTCGGCCAGAATTTCCGGGGGAACGATCAGGTCGTTGGCCGATCTGCCGATCGCCTCACCTGCCGTGTATCCGAAAACCTTTTCCGCGGCTGGATTCCACGTCTGGATGATGAAGTCCGTGCCGCAGACTATGCAGGCAATGGGCATGTGATCGAACTGCAGTTGCAGGCGTTCACGGCTTTCATGCAGGGCCTCTTCCGCCCGTTTGCGCTCCGTGATATCCCTGATGACCGCAATAAGCACCTCATGACGTTTCCAGGTCCCCTTACTCGTGAATGTCTCAACGGGAAAAACGGTCCCGTCCCTTTTTTTGTGCATACTCAGCGGAATGTGTCGCTGCAGTTCGAGGACATGAAAATCGTCTTTCCCCGGGTCGGCTACAAATGCATCATTTTTTTTGCCCAGCAGTTCCTTCCTGGTAAAACCGTAGAGAGTCGCAGCCGAGGTGTTGGCCTCCATGATTTCACCGGTCTGACAATCTAACAAAACGATGGCGTCCGATTGCATTTCAAAGAGCTGGCGATATTTTGCCTCGCTCTCCCTCAAGACCTCCACCGCCTGCCTGCGGAACCTGATCAGCAGGGCTGCCAGCAGTGAAAAGATGAACATCAGCAGGGTGGTTACGGCGATCACCTTGTACCGCAGCTTTTCATAGGACTCAAAGAAGGTGCTTTCCCTGATTCCCACATACAGGGCGCCGATCACCTCACCTCTCTCGTTTCTGATGGGGTCATAGGCGGTCAGATAGGGAATGCCCAGGATAAGGGCTCTGCCGCGGTAGGGCTTCCCCTCCCTGAATAACGCGTCTCTGGCTGGCCCCTCTAGTCTCGTGCCGATTGCGCGGCTGTCGTCCGGCCTGCGCACATTGGTCGAGACCCTGGTGTCGCCCATGAAGATTGTGGCGGTACAGCCGAAGATGTCGTACAGTTTGTCGGGCAGCTCATAGTTGCCGTTGACGGCATAGTTGCCCGCCATCAGCCTGCCGTTGTTGATCCTGAAAGTTATTCCCTTGTTTCTGAGCAGCTCCCAGAAGGTTCTCAGGTGCTGTTCCTGTTCATGTATGGCCCAGCCCTTTGCCTCCTCATGGATTTCTGCAATGAACATTGCCGCAGCGGTGGCAAGTGCCGCGGCTACCAGCAGAACATTGAACAGCATGAATCTTGTCGTGTTCTTCACGGTTTGGGCTCTATTCGGTTCGTTTTTTTACTCGATTGCGAAACAATGTTTCCATTATAACGCATGCCTGGATTTCTGCGCTAATAAAAAAAATTTATTGTTTGTCGGCCGTCCGGTGAGGGTTAAAGCGGGTTGGCAGCTGGTAACAAACCGGGGAACGACGGGTGAATTTCGATGGGGGAGTGAAATGAAAAGCCCGCCAAACTGACTGGCGGGCTTCTTTTTCTTACTCCGTTGGATTTCCTTTTCAAGGTCTCATCCGGCTCTTCCTGCCTCCGGACCGGCGCTACGAGTATTCATTGGGCTGTGCCCTGGGGAAAGTGCGTCGATAGTATCGCCTCCTTCGCAGACTTCCCTTCCTCTGTGTTTATATTATATCACAGCAACCGTGAAATGGCAGGCTGAAATCAAGGTGGTTTTGAACCGCTCGGAGTGAAATTGCGCTACCGCTCCGCCCTTACCATCAGGCCCCCCTTCAGGATCTCCACCCTGCAGCCGGAAAATCCGCGCCGTTTCAGTCGAAACATGATGACCGGAGCCATGATGGGGTGCACGCCGGGCAGGAACAGCGGAAAATGCTCCAGGGTGACGTGACGGAAGGCGTTCCATGTCGCCGCCAGAGAGTTTTTCCCCCCCTGCATCCGTTCCGCCCTATCCGTCCCGCCGGCTGCCATCAGCTGTGTTCGCTGGTTTCGTGGAATTCCAGCTCTTTCCAGTTTTCCATGGTGTTTTCCAGGCGCCACTGGCTTCCGGCCATGTAGGTCAGTTTGCCTTCGCCGTCGATGTAGACATGCATGGCCTCCCGCCTCTCGAACTCCTCAATCTTCCTCTTCTCTCCGGTGACCCAGCGCGCGGTGACGTAACTCACCGGCTCAAAGGCGACCTTGACGCCATACTCGAACTCCAGGCGATGCATGACCACCTCGAACTGCAGCAGTCCGACCGCGCCGATAACCCAGTCCGCTCCCATCAGCGGCTTGAATACCTGGGTGGCGCCCTCTTCCGCAAGCTGTACCAGACCCTTCTCCAGCGCCTTGGATTTCATCGGGTTGAGCAGACGCACCTTGCGGAAGTGTTCCGGAGCGAAGCTCGGTATGCCGGTGAACTTCAGCTCCTCGCCCAGGGTAAACGTGTCTCCGATCTTGATCGTGCCGTGGTTGTGGATGCCGATGATGTCGCCGGGCCAGGCCTCCTCCACGTTGGTGCGGTCCTGGGCCATGAAGATGGTGGCGTTGGCGATCTGGACATCACGCCCTAGCCTGACGTGCCGCACCTTCATGCCGCGGGTGAACTTGCCGGAGCAGATGCGGAAAAAGGCGATCCGGTCCCGGTGGGCCGGGTCCATGTTTGCCTGGATCTTGAAGGTGAAGCCGCTGAACGGTTCTTCCTGGGGTGATACCGTCCTGGTCGTGGTTTCGCGCGGTAAGGGGGCGGGGGCGAATTCCACGAAGGCGTCCAGAAGCTGCTGTACTCCGAACGTGTTGATGGCGCTGCCGAAGAAGACCGGCGTCTGTCTGCCGGCCAGGTAGGCTTCCCGGTCGAATGGCTGGGCCGCCCCCTCCAGAAGCTCCACGTCCTGGCGCAGTTCATCCACCTGGCTGCCCAGCAGTTCAACCAGACGGCTGTCATCCAGACCGGTTACGGTCAGGATGTCTCCCGTTCCGTTGGCCGCCTCCGGGTCGAAGAACGTCAGTTCCTTCGTGTACAGGTGGTAGGTACCCCGAAACCGCTTGCCCATTCCCACCGGCCAGGTAACCGGAGCGGTCTGCATCTTCAGGTTCTTTTCGATGTCGTCCAGAAGGTCCAGCGGTCCCTGCCCCTCGCGGTCGAGCTTGTTCATGAAGGTGATGATGGGGGTGTGGCGCAGACGGCAGACTTCCAGCAGTTTCCTGGTCTGGGATTCCACCCCCTTGACCGAATCGATTACCATCAGCGCCGAGTCCACCGCCGTCAGAACTCTGTAGGTGTCTTCCGAAAAGTCGTTATGGCCGGGGGTGTCCAGCAGATTGATCTCACAGCCGCCGTACGCGAATTTCATGACCGATGAGGTTACCGAGATGCCGCGCTGTTTTTCCAGCTCCATCCAGTCCGAGGTGGCGTGCCTGGATGCTTTTCTCGCCCTCACTTCCCCAGCCTGCTGGATGGCGCCGCCGAAGAGCAGCAGCTTTTCGGTGATGGTCGTCTTGCCGGCGTCGGGGTGGCTGATGATGGCGAATGTCCGTCGTTTGTTAACTTCCTGCAGGTTGTCCATGGTAATGCAATAACTCCTTATGAAATCAAAAGGCGGGGTTTGCCCCGCCTTTGCCAAACATCTTATGAACAAAAGCTCGTGATTATCGGTAACAGAGACTCTCTGGCCCGGATACGATGGGTGAAATATTAACAGTTTTGGGAATGGGACACAAGCGGTTTGGAGAGTTGAACAAACGGGTCTTAAACATCGAAATATATTACCATGTGACTGTTACCACCAAATTATCGCTGTAATTCCCCGCACTCAAATTCTGACGGGCCGGGATGCTGCCGTATATCGTTGATACCAAAGGGGATTGCCGGGAAGCTGAACCGCTTACCGTGGAAGTTCCTCCTGTGCCGTCTCCCCAGATGGAAGTCAGCGATGCATCGGTGTAAAGATTGTAGTTCATGTTCCCATCGCTGGCCGAACTTCTCATCTGCCTTGGGTTGAAGGAGCCTGAGCCGCCGGGGCTTATGGAGATCGTTGCCTGCATTGGTTTAGACGGATGATTGTTGCATGTCAGGGTGATTGTGCCGCGGGAAGTCGTGGGAGAAGTGGAAAACACGTTGTAACTGCCGAAAACAACGGGTGATGTTGATACCCAGCAGTTGGAAGCATGGCTTTGCGCGGCACAGAATACAACGGATGCCGTGGCTATGATCATAACGATTGATTTCATTATCTGAATACCTTCTTTTTGATTATGCCCCATCGGGGACGCCTTAATGTGCGAACGAATCCGGATCAATGATTGTTTCTTCCAAATTGATGACCGGATCGATGGACGTGGGGATCTTAAGATTGAAGTGATAGCGTTTTCCCTCATAATCAACCGTACCTTTATAAATACCGGGTTTTATGAATGCATGCGATGCGCTAATGGAATTGCAGCCGTTATCCTCCGCCTCGGTCATTTTTTTGAAATTTTCCGACTGAGTCAGGTCTATGTCGAATTCCCCGCCGAAACCAGTGGGAAATGTGACTTCAGCTCCGTTGATCGTTATGGTGATTTCCTGAAATTCGATCGGTTTGTTCTTTCCGTCGATTTTTATTTTAATTTTCCCCGAGATCGGCTTGATCTTCTTGATCGCAAACGGAATGCACGACCCGCTACGGAGGGGAGGGGAAACGAGTTTTGAGACGCTTGGGAGATGGTAATCGATGGGGATCTCTTTGTCGCTGATTGCCACCTGGTTTTGGTTGAAGGAGCCCAGGTTCGGTATGAAGAGCTTGCCCGAGGAATCGGTTCTCCCGATTTCCTGAGAGTTGAGGAATACCTTCACACCGTTGAGTTCGCCCGTGCTGACCAGACCGAAGCTGTCGTAAACCGGACGTGTCACGCCGAAGGTGTTTCCGACGTAAACGAATGCGCCCGAAGTCGACAGGCGGTATTGATCGTCCAGTTTTCCGGAGGAACTGCCTCCGTTGAACTCACCCTGATATATGCCGTATCTGCCGTTATACTGAAATGAGGGGTTAACCGTGTAGGTGCTCTGCCCGGCGGCGTCCGTTTTCTGCAGGATGGCGCTGTAACCGTATCCCTCGCCGACCGGCGCGTTCTTCTGTACCTGGATTGCGGCGCTTCTGGAGTCTTTCGTGGATTGGTAGACCGATGAAACGAAAAGATTGGATTTGGGGGTATAGTTAAGTGTAATGAGAAACTGGTTGTCACGGGTCTTTTCCCTGACCATTCTGTACGTGGCGTTGATGGTGGCCTCGCCGGTCAGATTGCGGGTATATCCGATGGAAGGAATGTTGCTGTTCTGCCCTTTGTACATGGTGCTGGATGTGTAGCCCAGCGACAGAGTTCCCAGAAGCCTGTCCGAATATGAAAGACCGACGTTTATCTTGGATTTTGTCTTTTCCTGTGACCTGCTGATGGAGATATTCTCGTAATCCCTGGTGTACCCTGATACGGAGAAACTGGCGCCCAGGCGCAGTCCCTGGAAGACATAGGAAAACATGCCGGCGCCTCCGGTAGTGCCGTTTCGTCCCGCGCTGCCTGCCAGCGAAATGCCGAGAAGGCCCAAGTTGCCCAAGCGGAGTCTGGCCAGGGGCCCGAGATTATAGAGGTTCTTCTTTGCTTCGGCGCGAACGCCCAGGGTGAGCAAATCACTGACTCCGTAGCGGTGGATGGCGGAAAAAACCAGGTTGCTGTAACGGTCGCTTCTGCTGCCGTATTTATCCCGCACCAATCCCAGGTTATAGCTGTATTCATTGAGTCCCTGCTTCAGGAGAGAAGAACCCGCGAAGTAGTAGGGATAATTCAGCTTCTGTTCTCTGCCGAACGCGTCTTTGAGAATCACGTCAAGTGCACCGGTTGTTCCATAGGGGGTGATGTTCTGCAACTGGAACTCTCCCGGAGAGAGCCTTTCGGTTTTAAGCAGCATGCCGTTCAGATATATCTTCGCTTCCGACGGCAACGACGTCTGGCCGCTGACGCCGAGCGTCGGGTAGTTGATGAAGTAGGGATCGATACTGTAGACCTTGGCGAAACTGAGACCGCCGAGATTGAGACTGCTGCCGAGGTCGGCGGCTGATGTGAAGAAGTCGCCGATGATGAAGCGTTGAAGATTTTTTCGATCGTCGTGGGTAAGGCTGCTCTGAAGTCGTATGAGTCTTTCGCCGTTCAGGTTTTTGGTGAAAATGGAATCCGAGAGGAACAGAAAGTCTCCGGTGCGTGCGCCCGCTTGACTGGTGAGGTTGAAGTTGGAGAATGAAAAACCGTTTCCGGCCACGTAATCGGCGTTGTAATTGAGAAACAGACTCGAATCCCGCGGGTAGTATATTTTCTGGGTCTGTTTGGAACTGAAGTCAACGGTTTCCATTCCCAGGGCGACGGGGGGCGCGGTAATGACGAGAGAGAGGGTACCCTCGTCGAAGGTGTGAACCACCCCTTTCATGGAAGACAGGACCATATAGGTTTCTCCTTCCATCACCAGGGTTGCGCCGGATGGCGACCTGAATCCGATGGTTTTCAGGTCCGAAGTTTTCATAAGGAAATCTCCCTTTTCACTCCGGTTGATGAAGAAATCCCCCTTTTCTTCCTGATTGAGACTTACTTTTACGACAAGCAACTCTGCCGTTGATGTGAGGGGAAACAGGACGAGCGCAAGTATCAACGCAACCGACGGGATGATCCTACAGGACTGGTTGAAAAGATACGATGTCACATCTGCAATGTCGTGTTTCCAGCGCCGGTTACGGTACGCACATCCCTTTTTCCGCATTCAGACGCCTATCAAGCTTGATTTTCGTGTCGGTTGTGATGGCTAGGTTGAGCCATTTAGTTTGGGCGCATTTCCCCGCCGGTATGGGTATGGAATAGACGCGGCTGGCGCCCGGCAGCAGATACCATCCGTTGCGTTTGGAGCTGAACGTCTCCTTCTCCGCCTCGTTCCTGCCTGTGAGAATTATGTCGGAGATCTTGAAATGGCTGTTGCCGGTGTTTTTAATTGTAGCGGTAACCCTCCCGCTGGTCATTTGCGCGGTGACCAGCTCAGCGCCCAACTCTTCCTTCAGCGGTTTGACGAAAACCGGAACGCCGAACCTGACGGCGATCGTTAGCTGGTTTGCCTCGGTTCCTGCCTTTTTGGGTTGGGGGATCTCTTCGATGAAAAGGCGGTAGCTTTTTTCGCTTGGAGCAACCGGAATTTTTGTCCCGACGCGCAGAATCTTCTGCTCATCCCTGTTGATCACCAGAATCCGGGGAAAAAATATGAGATCGTTTGTATCCCTGAAGACATCCTTTCCCTCCGGATCCTGGCTCCATTCCACGGCCTTGACCTGGAGGTAAATTTTTTCTTCTCCCTCGTTGGTTATGGTGATTACGCTGCTCTTTGCCTCCTGGCTCAGGGTTATCATGGCCGGACTTACCTGCCATGGTCCGGTGTGACCGGATGTCGGGAAAAAGCATATGGTGGAGGCCAAAAACAGAAAGAAATGAAATATTGTCTCAATACGTGCTGTCAGCGCTGGTCGTACGGCATTGGGGCGGTCCATCTATGTTCTTCTCCTGTTGTCGAAAAATGAGGATGAATCGGCGAGCTGAATTGAGGATTTGCGAGCGTCAATCAAGGCGTTATCTGCAAGGTTACCGTATCCGTATAGCTTCCGGCCGGAGCCGTCTTGTAATTGGCGCCCTGGATAGTGGCTGTTATGGGAATAGTCAGCTCAATATTGTTCGACCTGCTGCTGGATGTGGTGGTTGCGCTGGTGGGCAGGTTCAGTGTGTAGGTAATCGTACTGTTGCTGTTGGAACTGTTTTTCAGTGTGAGGGGAGACGAGGTTACTTGGGTCACGCCCACCGTAAATGAGTTGGAATTCGAACCGGGCTTCCACTGCCATCCCCAACCACCTCCGGAATGACAGTTGACGGTGACGCGTCCCGATGCCTGCACATCGACCGGATTAAGGGGGTAAAGAGCGCCGAAAGCGATGTTTTGGGTGCTCTTGACCGTGCACCACCCCGTGCTCGTGATGTATGCGGAAACGGCAAGGCTGCCCGTCGTGGAGCCCGCAAAACACGGATCGGCAATCATGAACAGGAAAATAACAATGATATGGGCTCTCAGAGTCACAATTCAATCCGGTTTTTCAATGAAACCGCAAAAATAATACAAATAATTGGGGGCGAGAAACGTCCGCCCCCAAAAACAAGTCAGTACAACAATCATGGTGTAACAGTTAAAGTCACGGTATCGGTGTAGGTTCCGGCGGAGGCGGTAGAGTATGCGCCGCTGGCGATGCTGCCTGTTAAGGCGATGGTCTGGCTGGAGCCCGTTCCGGCAGAAAGTGTGGGAACGGTTATCGAATAGGGAATGGTGTCGGTGCCGTTGGACAGATAGGCCTGTGAGCCCGTGTAGTGGCTCCCTGGGCCAGCTGCCAGGGTATAGCTGTCCCCCTTGGTACAGGTTACGGTCACGCCCGACGATGTTGCCGTTACGGCCGGGGCCGACAGGGTGTCCAGAGAGCCGAAGGCCAGGGTTCCACCCGTGATCGAGCATGCGTTAGTGACACTTGCCGTGACTGACAGAGATGCTGTGGCTGCCATGGTCGTTGCTGCCATGGCAATGGTTGCGGCTGCTGTTGCGAGTGCGAGAAGCTTTTTCATGCTGGTATTTCCTCCTTGGTTGAATGAGACTGCGTGATTACAGGAAAACATCCTGACTTCTTGTTTTTGTCTTCCGGCGGCATCCATAGCTTCAGTGCACGTCTTTTTAACTGTCCTCGCCCGCCGGAAACCTTTTGGAGTCGTTTGTGTTTCGGGTATATTTTTTTCCACCCATGGCGTTCCAGTATCCGATAGGTGGTTGACAGGATAACCTCATGTCCGAGTCGTTCCTCCAACGCCGTATGAATGGGGAAAACTGAATGTAAGGCGCCGGAAAGAGCTTTTGACTCCCAGACAGCAAGGAACTCACGCTCATCTTCCAGGGTCATGGTAAAGCGCCTGCGCCCCCCCCAGGATTGTTTTTCAGAAGAGCGCTGACTGCTAACCGTATTCTCCTTTTCCATGTTCGCTTCCTTCCACGCAATCCATTTCTAATATTTTCTTTCCGTTGTTCGCCAACATGTCTGATTTTTCATGCATGGCGAAGGTAGCGGGTAAATGCGATTTGAATATGGAAGAAACAAGAGTTTTGCTGCTGATTGTGAACTGGTTGCGATTTCCGGAAGCTGAACCATTTCAATACATCTCATTCCGCATGAAGAACCGCGCGATCAACATATACCCCCGGTCAAATGAATCAAAAAAACGCCCGTCTTTTTGCCAAAGGCGGGCGTAATTATCGTCGGATTTGAACGTAATCACACTCTCTCGGCAATTCGGCTATCCCCGTCTTGTGACGCGGACCCGTAATTTTGCGTCCCCGGGTTACCCCAGGTTTGCTCTTTTCGGAGAGGATATCAGTTGGTTTTGCGTTTCTTGTTATCGAATCAATGTCTGGGAGAATTAATATTACTTCCAGCATGATGTGTGCCGAATTTCCTGGAGTGAAAAATAACGCAGAAAGTGACATGGTGTTAATTATTAATATTTTATGCGCCAGGATAAGACAACAGGCGTTGGCACAGTGTTATCGTGAATTCGAAGATTGTTGTCAAATGTTTGAAACAGAGCCTCTGTCTGAGTCAAGTATTTGAAAATATGTAAATCGAACGGGTGGCGGATTTTATGGGGAAACGCAACGATGTATTGAGGTAGTGTTTTGATTTGATAGCAAAAAAATATAAATGACGTGTGTTGTGATTCAATGCCGAATTTTCTGATGAAAAAAATACAGGGTGATGTGATGCGGTGTGGTCATTGTTTTGACAAAAAATAGTGACAAAATTTGTTTTTTTGTCAAAAAAATGTCACTTTTGAGGGGCGACGAGGAGGCTCCCGGGTATCAGATGGCTGCCTTATGTATTCAAATCCTGAAGAGGAAAATTTGTCTGAATGAGCTCTCCTCTTTTTGAAAAGAAATTCCATCGATATTGTCGGGGGCTACAGTGCCGTTCAAATGGACGCGTCTATGGAGATGTTGAGCGGATATGCTCCTTCTTGCGCCTGTGCGGGAAGCAGTATTCGAAGATCGTAATTTGTTTCGGTCGGGACGGCTGTATGGTGGCCGGAACTGTTCACGACAAAATAACCTTCCGTATAATTGGTGGTTCCGCGCTCCCGGATCAGAATTTTGCCTGTTCCCCAGTTGTCCAGGATGAACGGGATGTTGTTTTTTACATTAGTTTTCAATGTGACTGATATTGAATTCGGAAGATCGACGTACCCTTTTCGCAGGTCATCACCGTTCACCCGGTAGTTCGTGATTAGCTGATTTACCTTGAAATGTATTGCAGGAAGGACGACGGCGCTGACGCGCAGATTGGCTGATGTTGACGCAAAAGCGTCAAACGGAAACGGGCACGAAGCAGCAATTGCAATTGTGATGTAGAAGAGCTTGAAATTCTTAAAAAGTGGGAATGACATCCTGTGCCTCCTCTTTTCGCCCTAGCGAAAACAGTTGAAGGAAGGCACTGTAATCGCCTGGCAACCCTGCTGCCATGTCCTGAAATCAGGAGTTAGGCCAGTGGCTTTGCGTCCCACCCTTTCGAGTGGTTTGCTCTTTTCAGGTTGTTACGTTTTGGGAGTGCTGGGGTTCTTTAGATCCTGTACACCTCCGGACCATGTCTTCTGGTCGATTGAATGGGAAGTCGATGGCCATAGAACAAATATATGTACAAAATATATCAGAGATGAAATGGATTGGAAGATATTTTTCGCAAGCTGGTTTTCAACCGGTAACTTCAGATGAGCAGCCGGTGATCCATTCGAAAAACGAGAGTATTCTGTTGCCATTGGTAAGGAAAATCGGGGAAAGGGTACGCCGACAGGCAGGTCGGTTGATTGATGCCGTCAAGGAGAAAAAACGTTTCCGGGTAGAATGGTGGTTGACTAAAAATCCTGCGCAAGCAACTGGTTCCACTCATTTCGATTCTGAACAGCCCTCCCCGGAAGGTTCACTTTCAGTCGGCTTACGGAAGCACACATGTGACGCTGAATGCTAAATGACATTTTTTGCATCAAATTAAGCGACTGCGCGAAGTTGCGCCTGTCTGGAAGGTTGTCAGACTACTGCCATCCTAGATTTTATTGCCTGCTGTTGCAAGGGGAGGCATCCATAATCTCGTGGCGTGCCTTTTTGCGTTTCTCTCCCCGCCGGAAATGCTTGTGAGTGGTCTTTTTTCCGGATATACCTTCTTCCAGCCGTGACGTTCCAGTATGCGGTAGGTGGTTGAGAGGATGATGTCGTGCCCCAGCCGTTTTTCCAGGGCGTCGTGGATGGGAAAAACCGAATGAATGGCGCCTGCCAGCGCCCTGTCTTCCCAGTCGGCGAGAAATTCCCTCTCTTCTTCCAGGGTCATGGTGAAGCGTCTGCGTCCCCCCCAGGATCTTTTGGGGGTAATGTCCCGGTTGTGGATGGCATCAATTTCAAGCATGCTCTTCTTCTCCTTGTGCGGTTCCTGTGCGCCGGTTGTTTCATAATCTGCTGAACCATTGAATATCACGGGATTGCGGCCGAAATGTGGAAAAAATGTGGAAATCCCTTGGGGGCGCGTGGAAGAAGGGGATGTCTGGCATGTCCGGTCCTGCCGGAGCAGGCTCCGGGGAGCGGAATTCATGGGATAGTCGTTGACATCGGTTCTCCGGCAAGGGATAAATGGTCGGGACCGTAGGCTCGGCGGGTTGTGTGTTGGCGGTGTCTATCGCCGTGTCCTCCGGAAATCAGGGAACCGGGGTGATAAACAACCGGAGCAAAGGGAAGGGCAATGATCGACAGGGAGCGCCTCCATACCACCTTCATGGAAATATGCCGCATCGATTCGGAGCCGGGCGGAGAGCGTCCGATGGCCGACTTCATGCGGAACCGCCTGGCCGGGCTCGGTTTCGCGGTTGCTGAAGATGAAACCGGGGGGATGATCAGCGGCAACGCGGGCAACCTCCATGCCCAACTGGGCGGGACGGGACCGGGCGAGGCGGTTTTCTTCTCCTGTCACCTGGACCGGGTCGCTCCCGGCATCGGGGTTAAACCGCGCATCGAGGGGGATGATTTCGTCAGCGACGGCAGCACCGTTCTGGGCGCCGACGACGCCGCCGGGCTGGCGGCGGTGCTGGAAGCGGTTGCGGCAGTACTGGAGGCGGGGAGACCCCATCCCCCCATCGAGATCGTCCTGAGCGTGGCCGAAGAACTGGGGCTGGCCGGTTCCCGGCATTTCGACACCAATCGCCTCCGGGCCCGTTCGGGATTCGTGCTCGACGCGGAGGGGAAGGTCGGAGAGATTGTCATCCGGGCCGCGGAAAAACTGAAATTCGAGGCGGTCTTCCATGGCCGGAGCGCCCATGCCGGTTTTGCTCCGGAGGAGGGGATCTCGGCGATCCAGATGGCCGGCGTGGCCATCGGCCGGATGCGGCTGCTGCGCATAGACGGGGAGACGACCGCCAACATCGGCAGCATATCCAGCGCCGGCTGTTCCAACATCGTTCCTGAACGCTGCGAACTGCACGGGGAGGTTCGTTCCCTGGATCCGGAAAAACTGCGGCGTCAGATGGACGCCATGACGGCGGCCATGACATCCGCGGCGGACGAGTTTGGCGGTACGGTGGAGATAGGGGTTGAATCGCGTTATCCGGCATACGGACTGTCGGAAGAGTCGGCCCCGGCCCGCCGGGCTGCCCGGGCCGCCCGGATGATCGGCGCTCCGGTCCGCTTCAAGTCGACCGGCGGCGGGTCGGATGCCAACATATTCAACAGCAGGGGGGTGGCGACGGTGGTTCTCAGTTGCGGATACGAAAGGCCCCACACCACCGGAGAGCGGATGCCGCTCGCGCAACTGGACCTGCTTGCGCGGTGGGTCCTGGCCATTATCGACGATGCCGGTGGGGCACCCGGAATCATGCCGTTACAGGAGCGTGAATGAAGCTGTCCACGGTTCTCTTTGACCTTGACGGAACTCTGACCGATCCGAAGGTGGGGATCACCCGCTGTATCAGGTTCTCTCTTGGCCTGCTCGGTGCGTCGCCCCCGGATGAAGACCGGCTGGAATGGTGTATCGGTCCCCCGCTGAAGGCTTCGTTCCGTTGCCTTCTGAACACGGATGATGAAGCGCTGGTCGAGCTGGCCATCAACCATTACCGGAAGCGCTTTTCCGCGATCGGCATTTTTGAGAATGCAGTCTATCCGGGGATCACGGATTCACTCCGGAGAATCAGAAACGCCGGCTTCCTCATGCTGCTGGCCACGTCCAAGCCGAGGATCTACGCCGCGCGTATTCTGAAGCATTTCGGTCTTGATACCTTCTTTCACGCCGTTCACGGCAGTGAACTGGACGGCCGTCTGGCGGACAAGGGGGAGTTGATCGCCCATATCATTGCAACCGAGGGGTGCGATCCGGCCGGGACCCTGATGGTCGGAGACCGCCTGCACGACGTGGCGGGCGGCAAGAAGAACGGGATCGCGACGGCGGCGGTGACCTACGGTTACGGTAGCCGGGAGGAACTGGCAAAAGCGGGGCCGGATCTTCTGTTCGACTCTCCGGCCGCGCTCGCCTCGTTCCTCTGCGGAGAAGGCCGCGGCGAAATTTCCGGTTTCAGATCAGGGATGATATCAAGAGCACCCATACAGGAGCACCATGACCATACTCTATCTTGACTGCTACGCCGGGATCTCGGGAGACATGACGGTAGCCGCCCTTCTCGACCTCGGGGCGCCGCTCGAACACCTCCGCTCCGAGCTGCGCAGGCTCGCGCTGCCGGACGGAGCCTATGAAGTGGCCGTGGAACGCGTCGAGCGTCATGGCCTGTCCGCTCTCAGGTTCGACGTGACGCCCCGTGATTGTCACCCCCATCGTTCCTATTCCGTCATCGACGCCATGATCGCCGGCAGCGGCCTTGGCGGCAGCGTAAAGGAACGGGCGCGGCGGGTATTCCGGCGTCTGGCCGAGGCGGAGTCCGGGGTGCACGGCGTGGGGGTGGAGGAGGTCGAGTTTCACGAGGTCGGGGCAATCGATTCCATCGTGGACATCGTCGGAACCGCCATCTGCCTGGAATATCTGGGCGTCGGGAGAATCTTCGCCGCACCGTTGCCGCTGGGGAGCGGTTTCGTGGCAACCTCCCACGGCCGTCTTCCCGTTCCGGCTCCGGCTACAACCGAGCTGCTGCGCGGCCTGGCGGTGCATGGCCAGTGCGGCGCCGGCGAACGGGTGACCCCGACCGGCGCGGCCATCGTGGCGGCGTTGGCCGAAGTCCCGGGGGAGCGCCCCGCCATGACGGTTACGGGAATCGGCAGCGGCGCGGGGAGCATGGACTTCGGGGACTGCCCCAACATCCTGAGGGCTTTCCTCGGCCGGGAGGAGGGCGGGGTGGATCCGTGCGATGAGATTGTCGTGGTTGAAACCAACATCGACGACTCGACCCCGGAGGTCCTGGGATACGCCATGGAACGACTGCTGGCGGAGGGGGCGCTGGATGTGTTCTTTACCCCGATCCAGATGAAAAAGAACCGTCCCGCCACGCTGCTCTCGTTCCTCTGCCAGCCGTCACGGCTGGATGCCCTCAGCCGCCTGGCGCTGATGGAAACCTCCGCCATCGGCCTGCGCTACCACCGGGCCGGCCGGATCAAGCTGGAGCGTTGCATCCGGGTGGTCCAGACGGAGTTCGGACCGGTGCGCTTCAAGCTGCTCTTCGAACGGGGCCGGTTCCTGCGCGCTTCCCCCGAATACGAGGAGTGCCGCCGCATCGCCGCCGAGCGGGGGGCGCCGTGCCAGGAGGTGATGCGGCGCCTGGCGGCGCTGGATCTGACGGGTGAATCTCCCTCCTGAGCCTGATAACGCCTGAATCCGTAAGGCCTTCCGGACGACTCTCGCTTTGAATGCCTCTGTTTTTGCGTTTCCGGCGGTATCAGGCCGCACGGCGAAGTTTGCTCGTGGTGTGCGGCCTGAATGACATCGGCGGCGCTGGACCCCGGCATTGCGCTCGATTCGTCCTTCATGCCTCGCGTATTCAGGTTCAATGGATGCCGGCGCGGCTGAAATGAACAGAAACGGTTTTAAAACTGTTGCTTTTTGGCCGGCAATGAACTAAATTAGCTATCCCTAGTTGTACTTCAGCCTGCCGGGCGGTTTCATTGCAGCAGAATACTCCTACAATTGAAGAGCTTCGCGCGGAGATTGACCATATCGACGACCGCATTCTGGCGCTCCTCAACGAGCGTTCGCGCTTCGTGATCGAGGTGGGGAAGCTCAAGGCCGGAAAGAGCATGGAATTCCATGTTCCGGGTCGCGAGAGGGAGATCTACGACCGCCTGATGGCGAATAATCCGGGTCCCCTTCCCAATGACGCGCTGAAGAGCGTTTACCGCGAGATCATTTCCGCCTGCCTGTCGCTCGAGTCTCCCATGAAGGTTGCGTTCATGGGCCCCAAGGCGACCTTCAGCCATCTCGCCGCCATGCAGCAGTTCGGGCTGTCGGCCGAACTGGTGCCGCTCAAGTCCATCCCCGCGGTTTTCGAGGAGGTGGAGAAGGGGAAGGCGCTCTACGGTGTCGTCCCGGTTGAGAACTCCACCGAAGGGGTCGTCTCCCATACCCTGGACATGTTTGTCACCAGCGGACTGAAGATCACGGCCGAGATTCTCCTCGAAGTGCACCACGACCTGCTGTCGCGCACCGGACGCATCGAGGATATCAAGAAGATCTACTCGCACGTCCAGCCCCTCGCCCAGTGCCGGAACTGGCTGGATGGCAACCTCCCCGGTATTCCGGCGGTGGACGTGGCCTCCACGGCCGTAGCGGCCCAGATCGCCGGCGAGGACTACACGGCCGCAGCCGTTGCCAGTGAACTCGCCGCCTCGCTCTACGACCTCAAGGTGGTCAGGAGCAGGATCGAGGATCAGGTCAACAATTTCACCCGTTTTCTGGTGATCAGCCGCAGGGAGTGCGACCGGTCGGGGAACGACAAGACCTCGGTTCTGTTTTCGGTCAAGGACGAGCCCGGAATCCTCTGCCGGATGCTGGAACCGTTCGCCAAGCGGGGGATCAACCTCTCCAAGATCGAGTCCCGCCCCTTCAAGCAGAAGGCCTGGGAATACATCTTCTTTCTCGACCTGTACGGCCATGCGTCCGATCCCGGGGTCTCCGAGGCTCTGGAAGAACTGAGGCTCTGCTGCCAGTTCCTGAAAATTCTCGGATCGTATCCGCGTTCGATGTAGGGGGCGTCGCATGTCTTGTCTCATTGAGCGTCTGGCGGTTGTGGGCGTCGGACTGATCGGCGGTTCCTTTGCCAGGGCCCTGCGCGAAGCGGGGGCGGTGAAAAGTATCATCGGAGTCGGCAGATCCCGTCCCAACCTGGAAACCGCTCTCTCCCAGGGGATTGTGGACGAAATTTCCCACGACCCGGCAGAAGCGGTACGCGGCGCGCAGCTGGTCTTCATCTCCATCCCGGTCTGCTCCATCCCGGCCATGGTGCGGACCATCGCTCCATCGCTTGCGCCCGGCTGCATCGTCACCGACGGGGGGAGCGTCAAGGCGGAGATCGTCAGGGAGTGCGAGCGCCTGACTCCTCCTGGCTGTTTCTTCGTGGGGGGGCACCCGATCGCCGGGACGGAAAATACCGGTTCTGCCGCCTCCTTTGCCACCCTTTTCAGGGGGAGGCGCTGCATCCTGACTCCCACGGAGCGCACCGACGGCGCGGCGTTCGAAACGGTGGCGCGGCTCTGGCGGGCCACCGGGGCCAATGTCTGCTCCATGGAACCGGGGCACCACGACAGGATCTTCGCCGAAATATCGCATCTGCCCCATGTGGTCGCCTACGCCCTGGTTCACGCCGTCGGCACCGCGGATGTGGAGGGGGAAAACGTCCTTTCTTACACGGCGGGCGGTTTCCGTGATTTCACCCGGATCGCCTCCTCGGATCCCGCCATGTGGCGTGACATCGCCCTGATGAACCGCGAACCCCTTCTGGCAGGCATCGACGGCTTTTCGGCCAGCCTGGCGGAACTGCGCCGGTTGATCGAGCGGGGCGATTCCCGGGGATTGGCCGATTTTTTTACGATTGCGAAGCGGTTCCGCGACGGCATTATCTGAACCGGTTCAGCGCAGATCACATATCCCAAATTATGGAGTGTCAGTGAATTCCATCACCATCAATCCGGTTACCTCGCTCAGGGGCGAAATCGCCGTGCCAGGCGACAAGTCGATCTCCCATCGTTCCATCATGCTGGGAGCCATCGCCAACGGAGTCACCGTTGTACGCGGCATCCTGCGCGGCGAGGACAATCTGTCCACCATGGCGGCTTTCCGCGCCATGGGAGTCCGGATCGACGACGACGGCGAGACGCTGCTCATCCACGGCAGGGGACTGCACGGGCTTGAGGAACCAGCCAACATCATCGACTGCGGCAACTCCGGTACGACGATCCGCCTGCTGAGCGGCCTGCTGGCAGGCCAGAGTTTCTTCTCGGTGTTGACCGGCGACCAGTATCTCCGCAGGCGCCCCATGAAACGCGTCGTGGAGCCTCTTTCCCGCATGGGGGCCATGATTCTCGGGCGCTCCGGCGGGAGTCTGGCGCCCCTTGCCATCAACGGCGGCTCGCTGAACGCCATCGGTTACGAGTCCCCGGTTTCAAGCGCCCAGATCAAGTCGGCCATCATGCTGGCCGGTCTGTACGCCGACGGTGAGACATCCGTACGGGAGCCGAGCCTTTCCCGCGACCATTCGGAAAGGATGTTCAGCCTGTTCGGCGCTTCGCTGGAAACCTTCCACAACGGTGTTACCGTCAGGGGGGGAGGGGAACTCCAGGGGCAGGAAGTCTGCGTGCCGGGAGACATCTCCTCCGCGGCGTTCTTCCTCGTGGCGGCGCTCATCACCCCCGGTTCGGAGCTTCTGATCCGTAACGTGGGGGTCAACCCGACCCGCACCGGAATCATCGATATCCTGCGCTCCATGGGGGGGAGGATCGAACTGCTGAACGAGCGGGAAGTCTCGGGCGAACCGGTGGCCGACATCCTGGCGCGTTCATCCAGCCTCAGGGGGGTACAGGTTTCCGGAAACCTGGTGCCGAGGGCCATCGACGAGTTTCCGGCCATCTGCGTGGCAGCCGCCTGTGCCGAGGGGACCACTGCCATCCGCGATGCCCGCGAACTGCGGGTCAAGGAGACGGACCGGATCGCGGCCATGGCGGTCAATCTGCGCGCGCTGGGGGTCCATGTAGCCGAGTGCGACGACGGCATGGATATCACCGGTGTCGAGCGTCTGGGGGGTGGTGTCGCGGAGAGTTGCGGCGACCACCGTATCGCCATGTCCCTCTCCATCGCCGGCCTGGTTTCGGCCGACCCAGTTACGGTCAACGACATCGACTGCGTGGCGACGTCGTTTCCCACTTTTTACCGGCTGCTGGAGCAGCTCCGGAGGGGGAGGGCGTGACCGCCTGCCGCGGGCTGGTGATAGCCATCGACGGACCGTCCGGCGCCGGCAAGAGCACCATTGCCAGGCTGCTGGCGGACCGTCTCGGCTACCTGCAGATCGATACCGGCGCCATGTACCGGGCGGTGGCCCTGCTCATGAGCAGGGCCGGCGTGAACCTTGACGATGGCGAGGCCGTTACCCGCTTCTGCGCCGGCCTGGAGGTCAGGCTGGAGAACGAGGCCGGGGTGCCGAGGGTGATCGCCAACGGCCGGGATGTCACCGGCCAGATCCGGACACCGGAGGTGTCGCTGATGACCTCGCGCATCTCCGCCCTCAAGCCGGTTCGCGATGCGCTTCTGCTGGCGCAACGCGAGATGGGGCGCAACGGCGGGGTGGTGCTGGAGGGGCGGGACATCGGCACGGTCGTCTTTCCCGACGCGGACCTCAAGTTCTTTCTCTCCGCCTCGCCCGAGGTGCGGGGGAAGAGGCGCCATGCCGAACTCACCGCCAGGGGTGAGCGGATATCGCTCGCTGAGACCATCGCGGCGGTTGTCCGGCGCGACGAACAGGACTCGCAGAGGGAACTGGCCCCGCTGAGGCAGGCGGACGACGCCATACCCGTCGACTCGTCGGATATGGGTATTGAAGAGGTCGTGGCCCGGATGGAGGAGCTTGTCCGGGAAAAGGTTGCACAGAGGGAGTTGAAGCGATGAAGGTGATCCTTGCCAAGCGGGCCGGTTTCTGTTTCGGCGTCAAACGTGCCACCCAGATGGCTTTCGAGGCGGCCAACATGGACAAGAAGACCTATACCCTCGGTCCGATCATCCATTCCCCGCAGGTTGTCAACAAGCTGGAGGAGATGGGGGTCAAGGCGCTCAAGAATCTGGACAGCGTGGACAGCGGCACCATCATCATCCGCTCCCACGGGGTGGCGTCGTACGAGATTGCCGAGGCCATCAGCAAGAAGCTTGAGATCGTAGACGCAACCTGCCCGTTCGTGAAGAAGGCGCAGGAACATGTCAAGCGTCTCTCCGAGACTGGCTATGGTGTCGTGGTGGTGGGGGACGCCGATCATCCCGAGGTTCAGGGGATCGTCTCCTACGGCGGCGACAAGGTTTTCGTCGTCGGATCCGGTGACGAAGTCAGGAAGCTGCCGATCATGAACAAGATCGGCGTCGTCGCGCAGACGACCCAGTCCTTCGAGAATCTGAAGAACGTGGTGTCGGAATGCCTGCTGCGGGGAGGGGAAATCCGGGTCTTCAACACGATCTGCGACGCCACCGCCGTGCGCCAGGAGGAGGCCAAGGAACTGGCGCGCCAGGTTGACAGCATGCTGGTGGTGGGTGGCTACAACAGCGCCAACACCCGCCGGCTGGCCGAGGTCTGCGCCGAGCTCCAGCCGCGGACCCATCACATCGAGACCGCCGCCGAGATCGATCCGACCTGGTTCGACGGGGTTGACAGGGTCGGAGTCACCGCCGGCGCCTCCACCCCCAAGTGGATCATCGACGAGGTCATGAACAGACTCAGGGAAATCAATAAAAACAATTGAAAATGTACGAATATGCTGATACATTAAGCGCTTATGTGCAGGGTGCAGGAAAAAATGAGTAAAAGAAAACGTTCAGGGGGTATGGTTTAATGGTTGACTTCAAACGGCTCAACACTGCTGACAACGGTGACTTCGACGATCCGGATGCAGAACAGCAGAGCAACGAATTTGCAGAGCTTTACAGCGAAAGCCTGAAGGAAAAGCCCGAGAGGGACAAGATCATAGAAGGAACGGTCGTTCGGGTTGACCAGGAAACCGTACTCGTCGATATAGGCCTCAAGTCCGAGGGTTTTGTTCCCATCAGCGAGTTCCGCGACGCCAACGGCGAGGTCACGGTGAAGACCGGCGACCGCATCCGCGTCCTTATGACCAGGGAAGACGGCAAGAAGGGGTACTGCCTCTCCAAGAAGAAGGCCGATTACCTCGCGGCCTGGGAAAAGATCGGCGACGCCGGCCAAGAGGGTGGCATCATCGAGGGGACCATTACCGCCAGGGTTAACGGCGGCTACAGCGTGGACATCTTCGGCGTCCAGGCTTTTCTGCCCGCCTCCCAGGTGGATATCCGTCCTTCTTCGGACGCTTCCCACTACATCGGCCTCACGTGCAGGTTCAAGGTCATCAAGCTCAACCAGCGCCGTGACAACATCGTCCTTTCACGCCGCGTCATTCTGGAAGAGGAGCGGGCCGCCGCCCGCGAGGTCACCCTGGCCAAGCTGGAAGAGGGGCAGATCATAGAGGGCGTGATCAAGAACGTCACGGAGTACGGCGCCTTCGTGGATCTGGGCGGGGTTGACGGCCTCCTCCACGTTTCCGACCTCTCCTGGGGCAGGGTCGGGAAGCCGTCGGACGTCCTCAAGCCGGGGCAGCAGGTTACCGCCAAGGTGCTCAAGTTCGACCGGACCAAGGGGAAGATCTCCCTCGGCATCAAGCAGACCCTGCCCGATCCCTGGCTCGAAGTTCCCAACAAGTATCCGGAAGGAACCCGGATCAGGGGGCGCGTCGTCAGCCTGATGGACTACGGCGCATTCGTCGAGCTGGAGCCGGGTGTCGAGGGGCTGATCCACGTCTCGGAGATGTCCTGGACCAAGCGCGTCCGCAGGGCGGCTGATGTCCTGTCCGTCGGGGACGAGGTGGAGTCGGCCGTTCTCGGCATCGACATGGGCAACCGCAAGATCTCCCTCGGCCTGAAGCAGACGACCGAGAATCCGTGGATGCACATCGCCGAGAAGTATTCCGTGGGCACCAAGATCGAGGGCCAGATCAAGAACATGACCGACTTCGGCATGTTCATCGGCATCGAGGACGGCATCGACGGTCTGGTGCACGTCTCCGACATCTCCTGGACCAAGCGGATCAAGCACCCCGGCGATGTCTACTCCAAGGGTGACATCGTTCAGGCCGTAGTGCTCAAGGTTGACGTCCCGAACGAGCGCCTGTCGCTCGGCATCAAGCAGCTCGAACCCGATCCCTGGACCGTGGCCCCCGTTACCTACCGCCCCGGCACCAAGGTGACGGGCAAGGTGACCTCCCTGACCGACTTCGGCGTCTTCATCGAGCTGGAGGAGGGCGTTGAAGGTCTGATCCACGTCTCCGAGCTGTCCCGCGAGAAGGTCCCCACGGCCAAGACCTTCGCCGAAGTGGGCGACAATCTGGAAGCGGTGGTCCTGAGTTGTGATCCCAAGGAGCGCCGGATCTCCCTCTCCATCAAGGCCATGCAGGCGGCTGCCGAGAAAGCGGAATTCGAGCAGTATCTCGGCTCCCAGGGCAAGGCGACCTCGAACCTTGGTGAATTGCTGCAGCAGGAGTTGAAGAACAGGAACAACAACAATTAAGATCTGTAATGCAGGAGAGATGCAATGACCAAGAGCGAGCTGATTGAAAAAGTCGTGCAGGCGCACGGCGAATTGAATATGAAGGTTTCCGAAGTACTTGTAAATACTGTGTTCGACTCGATCGAGGATGCACTGCGGAACGGCGACAAGGTTGAGATTCGCGGTTTCGGCAGTTTCACCATCAGGGAGCGCACCGGACGCGAGGCGCGCAACCCCAAGAGCGGCGAGATCGTGAACATCCCGGCCAAGAAGACGCCGTTCTTCAAGACCGGGAAGGAACTCAAGGAGCGGGTCAACTGCAACTGACGGGTTGTCCGTTTCCCATTGGGCAGGATGCTTCGCCCGAATGGCGGAACTGGTAGACGCAAGGGACTTAAAATCCCTCGCCCGCAAGGGTGTGCCGGTTCGATTCCGGCTTCGGGCACCACAGATTACTAAAAGGAAGTACACCAAGGCAAGGAAGCCCCCGGGAAATCGGGGGCTTTTCTTTTAGGCGGACTGTAATTATCTGCCGCATCACCAGGTCGCGCCTCACAATGTGAAGAACTTCCTCCGCTGAACCTCTCCTTCCGACAGGGCTTTCGTGTCCGGCGCCGACAGTGCGCGGAATGATATTCCACGGCATCCCCGCATCGGTGAGGGGATGGAACCCGTCATGATCATCTTCTTGCAACATTTAAACATTAGATTGTTTGACATGATCGGTGCAGGCTGTTATTTACCTTGATTGAAAAACCTGTTGCAGACGGTCACCGAAGAGGCACAACAGGGGTAGCTGTGTCGCAAAGCT
>CAZRPI010000024.1:0-34283 GCA_964601865.1 uncultured Pelobacter sp.
CACGGACAAGGTGGTTAACAGCCACCTGCTCTACCGACTGAGCTACTGGGGAATGTGGTTCATCTGCAGGCAGATGAAGGTACGGCTCCGAAAAAGTAGATGGACTAATTACCACAAGGACCGGGGCATGTCAACAGCAAATTAACAGTCAATATGCGCGTCCATTGAGAGTCGCGGTGAGGCCGGGCCGAACGGCGAATCCGCCATGTCTTACACCTCTACGCAAACCATAACCCACAACATCAAGAGCAGTCGCGCTTCCCGGATTGCGACGCATCAACGTGAGCTAGGCCTCCCTCTTGTTTAATTAGACTTAGTTGAATGGATTTAATAAAAATGAATCTGCTTTATTTTTGCAGACAAATATGCTCATATTCCATCCTGCCTTATTTTTTTGATGGTTACACCATCTTTGCATTTTTCATGATTTTTTGGGGGAGGACGGTTTGTATCGAGTGCCATCGGTAATTCTCAATTCAATCGAATCGCTCCAACTCCCCCCCATTCCCCAGATTTTATTACAGTTCCTGCGACTGGTAGAGGATGACAGCACTTCGATCGAGGATCTGGCGATCCTTGTCGGCCAGGATCCTTCACTCAGCGCAAGAATTCTCACCGTTGCTAATTCTCCCGCAGTATGGCGGGGAGTCGAGGCCAAAAACCTGACCCAGTGCCTCGTCAATCTCGGCACCCGTCTGTCACGCACCCTGGCCGCCTGTCTGATCGTTCAGAATTTTTTCTCTCCCACCATCGACAGGCGCCGGTACAACTTATCAGGATTCTGGAAGCACTCCCTGCTGCTGGCGGAAACAACCAGGGCCATAGCATCCGGGACAAACTACGCCGACGTGGAGGAGGCTTATCTGGCCGGCCTGCTGCATGACGTGGGCGAACTCCTGCTGCTGTGCGGAGTTGGAACGCGTTACGGCGCACTACTGGCGGCAAGCCGCGATGAACCGGCGCTCCGCGATGCCGAAAGGGAGAACCTCCAGACGGATCATGCCGTAATTGGGGCCTGGCTGGTGGACCAGTGGCGGCTGTCCTCTTTCATGGCCGATGCCATTCTCTTTCACCATAGCCCGGCCGAGGAAATCATAACCACCGATTCCCTGAGCAAGATCGTATGGTCAGCCCATACCCTCTGCGAACTGCCACCCTCTCCCGAAGCCGGGGAAACGCCAGAGCCGGTCGAGTTCAATGCGGTCCGGGCCATCCTGGGGGTAGACCTGCCGGACCTCCTGGACCTCCGAGATCAGTGCGACAGCCGCGTGGCCCAGATTGCGGAGGCTCTCGGCATCACCGCACCGCTTGACCTGAGGCCGTTTCCGGTGACCAACCCGCCGCCGGAGGCGATGAAATCGGAACCGGATGCTGTGGACCGGCCCGACTCCGGCATGGAGCATGTCGTACGTGATATGGCGCTGATGCACTCCCTTCAGCAGGACCTCCTGTCACTGGGGAGCGAGGAAGAACTGCTTCTGGAAATGCGCGAGGCGGCACGCGTACTGTTCAACGTCAGAAATGTCGCCATCCTCCTGGTGCAGACCGGCCGGGACGTGCTTTCGGGGCCGGGTATCGACGGTCAACCGAGGATGCTGCAGAAGCTCGAAATACCCCTCAACTCACCGATGAGCCGGGCGGCAGCCGCACTGCAGGAAAATCAGCCCCGTTCCACTTTTTCTCAGGAGCCGCCGGCCGTGGCCTCCCTTGCGGATGTCCAGATAACACGGATGCTCGGCAGCGAGGGGCTCCTGTACATCCCACTCTGCAGCCCGAAACAATCCATCGGGGTTATGGTCCTCGGGGTCAGTTCCGCACAGAACGCGCGCATCCAGGAACAGCTCACCTGGCTGACCAGTTTCGGGCAGTTGGCGGCAATAAGCGTGGAAACCTGGCGCGAGATGCGGGCCCGTGAGCAAAGGGTGGAAACCGCCGTTTCCAAACGTTACGAACTGCAGGCCCGCAGGGTTATTCACGAAGCCAGGAATCCCCTGAGCATCATCAAAAACTACCTGAATATAGTTAAGAAGAAGCTGCCGGATTCGGTCGAAGTACAGGAGCTGGACATACTCAGGGAAGAAATCGATCGCGTCACCGCCATACTGCGCCAGATGAGCAACCCCGCCGATGAGCTCCCCAAGAGGGGAATCCTCGACGTCAACAGCCTGATAGAGAGCATGTTCAAGCTCTATGGCGACACCCTCTTCACAAACCGCGGAATCGCGACGGAAGTTTACCTGGACCCGGAACTCAAGCCCATCAGCTGCAACAGGGACAGCGTCAAACAGATCCTCTTCAACCTCTGGAACAACGCCTCCGACGCAATGGGCGCTGGTGACTGTTTCTTCATTTCCACCCATGCCGACCTCAACCAGAACGGGCGCAGCTTCATCGAAATCAGGTTGAGCGATACCGGTCCGGGCATACCCCCGGACGTCATGCAGCGCCTCTTCAAGCCGCTCGAGCCAAACAGGCGTCCCGGCCACTCTGGGGTCGGACTGTCCATCGTCGCGGGACTGGTGGAACGCCTGGAGGGACGTATCACCTGCCAGAACACGGCCGGCCGGGGAACGAGTTTCTCGATTCTTCTGCCGCAATCCAGGGGTGACAAAGCATGAACACCCTATCCGCCATGGCAGAGAAAATGTACGCAAACCGGGATGACATCACGCAACGGATCCTGATTGTTGACGACGAACAGCGTATGTGCCTGAGCCTGCGGATTCTGCTGGAGGGGAACGGCTGGAGCATTCTCGAATGCGGGAGCGGCGCGGAAGCGATCGCAATATTGAAATCCAGCCACGTGGATCTGATCCTGCTTGATATAAACCTGCCGGACATCTCCGGCCTTGAAATAATGGAATGGATCGCGACCAACGACATTTCAACCAGCGTCATTGTCGTAAGCGGCGACGACAACATTGACTCTGCCATCTCTGCCCTTCGCAGCGGAGCCATGGAGTATATCCGCAAGCCGTACGAACCGGAAGAAATCCTGCACAAGGTGGAAAGCATCCTCTACCGCCGCCACCTGGAGCAGAGCCACTCCCTCATGACTTCACGTCTGGAACACTCCGAACAGCTGCACCGGTTTCTCGTGGAGAGTTCTCCCGATCTCATCTTTACCCTGGATCGCTCTGGCTGTTTCACCTTCATCAACGGACGGATCGAATCGCTGCTGGGTTACTCGCGCGATGAACTTATCGGCGTCCCCTACACTACCATTGTTTACGAAGACGATATCGACAAAGCGCGCTATGCATTTACCGAACGTCGTCGTGACAACAGGGCCACAACCAATCTTGAGCTGCGCCTGAAACGCAACGACAGCTACCGGAACTTCAAAAGCCACCATATCGTTACCATGCTGAGCTCCATAGGAATCTATAACGACAACTGCGCCAGCAGGGACCTCTACCCCGACTGCTTCATGGGGACGTACGGAGTGGCCCGCGACATCACCGAACGCAAGATAGCCGAGGAAACCATTGCCTTTCAGGCATTCCACGATCAGCTCACGCGCCTGCCCAACCAGAGGCTGTTCAGGGACAGACTGGAGGTGGCCATCACCCATTCCAGACGTCATGGTGGGATGGTGGGGGTCATGTTCATCGACCTCGACCGCTTCAAGATAGTGAATGACACCCATGGCCACGCGGCCGGCGACGACCTCCTGAAAACGGTGGCCCAGCGACTGCGGCACTGCATGCGGGCCGTTGACACCCTGGCGCGCCAGGGTGGCGACGAATTCACCATTCTGCTGCCGGATCTGACCCGGCCCGAAGACGCCTCCATAATTGCCCGCAAAATCCTGAATGAGTTCAACATTCCCTTCGTTGTTTCCGGACAGAAATTCTACGTCTCGGCCAGCATCGGGATTGCCATCGCGCCTCGCGACGGGGACAACATGGACACCCTCCTGAAAAACGCCGATATCGCCATGTACAAGGTAAAATCCCGCGGCAAAAACGGGTACGAATTCTTCACTCCCGACATGAACGTCAGCTATTTCAAGCGCATCGCCCTGGAGAATGAATTGCGCACGGCCATTGACAATTCTCAGTTCGAACTCTACTACCAACCGCAGATCAACATCTCCGGGGTGAGGATAATCGGGCTGGAAGCGCTGATCCGCTGGCGCCACCCGGTGCACGGTCTTCTGAACCCCGGCGACTTCATTGATCTCGCGGTGGAAACCGGACTGGTCAATTCCATTACCGATTGGGTGCTGGGCGAAGTCTGCAAACAACTGGCGCGCTGGAGACAGCTGGGACTCAACAACCTGCGTGTTGCGATAAACGTTTCACCGGGAGAGTTTGAACGTGACGACCTGACTCAGCAGATCACGGTTCATATGCAGCGTTACCGTCTCCCGGCGGACTCTCTTGAAATCGAGATCACCGAGAAAATTCTCCTTCGCGACACCCCAAGCGTTATCAACAGGATGAAAATTCTGCGCGAAAAAGGAGTGCGCATTTCGGTTGACGATTTCGGAACCTGCTATTCATCGCTAAACTATTTGCGCCAGTTTCCAATCAGCTCCATAAAAATTGATCAATCGTTTGTCCATGACCTTTCCGAAGAGCATCGGATTTCTCCGATCATCCAGGCCATCATCGGCATTGCAAACGGCTTCGGTCTTCACCTGCTGGCCGAAGGGGTTGAAACGCACAGCCAGATGGATACATTGCACAAACTGGGCTGCAATGAAATGCAGGGTTTTCTTTTCAGCAAACCGGTCTCCGCCCAGGATGTTGAGAAAATGCTGCTTCGCACCCTTACCCTCGCCCCGCCGCAACACACCGATTTCATCGCACAACCCCATTTTTTCAAAACCGCCTGTAAGTAAAACTCATCCAAGACAAGCGCCTCTCCCGATACCATGAGCGGGGACTTCAACCACCACAACCCCAAACCATTCTCATTAACCCTAATCTTACTCGACCGGCATGGTAAACAAGACTGCCCTTGCGCGAAAGAAATTCGCCACAGATCCGGAAACCGCCCAAAAAATAAACGGCGTTTCCCCCCAAAACCCACCGAACGCCACCCCCCGGCCAAGAAAACTGAATGTCATTACCAACTCTGGCGCAAGAAAACGATCATTAAATTTCATTGCACAACTTCCACCATATTGATCCGGACGGAACGAAGAAACAAACATGGAGACCGCCAAAAAAGACTAAAAAACAACACCTTTTCTACAGCCACGCCTAAAATGCCGTAGAGAAATCCAAAAAAAAAATTTGTTGCACATTAATTTCTTGACAGACCAAATTACCGAGAGTATTGGTATCTGGACGAATTACCTCTACGACAAGAGCAAACTCGGGGAAACCTGAGGACGCAAAGCCACGGATCCAGCTTATCGGATGGCCGGGCTACCGTAAAGAGGGCGAACATGGTTTGATTTATTGCGCCCTTCTTGGCCCCTGTCCCCGGAAGGGTTTTTCATTTTAATTCAGCAATTCAAAATATCACTGTCAAACCGCAACTTTTACTGCATGCCTTAACCGCGTCTGTTAGTCAGTTTTGTTACAGCCTGTTATTTCATGTAGCAAGCACAAGGAGGATCTATGGCGGGAAAAATCAAAGAGATGATTGATTTTGTTCTCAAACAGAGAGCTGCTGGCAATCCAATGTTGGAGAAAATCATCAAGACCAAAATGATTCTGAAGGGCATCAACCCACACAAGTTCACGCCAGAATCAGATGATGATCCGGAAATATTGCAGCAACTTGAAGGAATGTCTATGGAATTGGGCTACCTCTGCCCTGAGGCCAGTTCCAGCGACGGCTCGGAAGCCGAGGGAGGCGAGTCGTCAACCTATAACAAGCTGGTAAACAGACTGGATATCGTCACCGCATATTCATCTAAGGATTCCGTTGAAGAAGCATGCAGGGAGATTTCCAAACAGTTCGTTCTTTTCGACACAAAACTCGTGGTCTTTTTCGCATCTTCTAAATATGCCCCTGAAGAAATCAGCAAAAAGATGCAGGAGACTTTCCCCTCCGCGTTGGTGTTCGGATGTTCAACGGCAGGTGAAATCGTAACCGGCCACATGCTGAATGAATCCGTTGTGGCCATGGGGTTCAACAACGAATCTCTGCTTGATGTCAAAATCGAAATAATTGAAGATGTCAGGGATCCGGAAGGCGTCAAAAAGGCTTTCGACTCTTTCGCCGATCACTTTGGGGTAGCCGTCGCCGATATGGCATCCAAAGAGTACGTGGGCATAATACTGGTTGACGGTTTGAGCGGCGCCGAGGAAGGCCTGATAGAGACCATCGGCGACTCAACCAATGTGGTGTTCATCGGGGGGTCCGCCGGTGATGATGTGAAGTTCAAGGCCACCTACCTGTATGCCAACGGGAAATCATACACGAACGCGGCATTACTGGCGTTGCTCAAACCAGGAACGGATTTTACTTTCATCAAGACCCAGAGTTGCCGTGATCTCGGTAAGCATCTCGTTGTGACAAAGGCCGATGAGGCAAGTCGTACGGTCCTCGAATTCAACGGCAAACCTGCTGCGACGGCCTATGCCGAAGCTGTTAACTGTGCAGTTGAAGACGCGGCCAAGCACTTCATGGACAACCCGGTGGGTTTGGTGATTGACGGAGACCCTTTTGTCCGGACTCCCCAGCAGATCAAAGACAACGGCGCCATGGCGTTTTATTGCAGCGTCAAGGAGGGGATGGAGCTGTCCCTCCTTGAAGTAACCAACATCATAGAAGATACCCGGAATGCAATCGCCCAGGCGAAAAATGAATCCGGAAGAATAATCGGAATCATGAACTTCAACTGCATCATGAGAAAACTGGAGCTTGAACAGAAAAATCTGATCCAGCAATATCAAGACCTGTTTGCATCGGAATCAACGATCGGCTTCAGCACCTACGGAGAGCAATACATCGGCCACATTAACCAGACCGCCACAATGCTCGTTTTCAAATAATCCGGCCCGGCCGATGCGTTGTGACGCAGTGATTTCAATGTTTGCCAAATACATGTTTGTTCAACGGTATGATCAGGCCCATGGAGGTTCACCATGTCTATGAATACGGAACGCGCAAACTTTGCCGAAAACAACCCTTCTTTGAAGGGAAGCCTTTCCCTGACAAACGTTACTGACCTTATCCAATTTCTGGCTTCAAGCTACAAAAGCGGGATGATTCACCTGACCAAGCATCCCGAGGGGACCGACGGCAAAATATTTTTTGCATCCGGGATAATCACCAGCGTCTCAGCGGACAGGTTGATCGGACTTGAGGCCCTTTCCTGTATTTTGAGCTGGAATCAGGGAGAATTTCAGTTCAGTCCGGATGTCACCTCAATAGAAAAGAACGTTGGGTTTTCAGTGCAGCATTCCATCATGGAAGCCGCTGTATTGCATGATCAACGCAGCAACAGTGCAAAAAGGGGAACAACTTCAAAATCAAACGCGGCTAACAATACTAGCTTGGAAGAAAGGAGCACTGATATGGCAACACCAGAACGCGATTCAACTGCGGTAATGGACGAACTATTAATGATTCCGGGCATTGACGCAGTTGTCATTGTTGGACGCGACGGATTCGTTATTGAATCGGCCGGTCACAGCAGCAGAGTTAACACCGATGAACTGGGAGCAGCCCTGGCTCACGCCACCAACGCCATCGAGGAAATGGGGGCGGAACTCAAGGTTAATGTATTTCAGGACCTGTTTATCGAATACGGCAAAGCGGTTATCATGTGCAAGCCTATCGGCGACGCCATCGCGGCGGTTATTGCTCCTGACGCATCAAAACTCGGGATCATCAGGCATAAATCCAAAAAGTACTTCGAAGAGCTTGCCTTATTATTCTAGGAGGTTGATTAATGTCGCTCAATCTGAATTTCAGTTTAGATAACGAAAATTTTCGTCATTTTTTGAATGGTCACGCCGTGGTTATGCACTCCCACCACTATCTGGCGCTGATCACGAAGCTCGCGGAAGACCTTGGCGATATCGGAGGCCCTCAGCTGCTCAAGGAAGTTGTCGAGGAAAGCATGCTGCCGATTTTCAATGACTACATTGCCCAAAACGGTCTGACTACCCCTCTGCAAAAAATCAACGTCGGCAAGGAATATTATTCGGTTTACGGACTGGGCAAAATAAAAGTTGGTGGAACCGAGGAGGGGGGCGAGGCATGTCTGGTGGGGTCTCATGTCGATGAGGGCTGGATCAGAAAATGGGGGCACAGCGCAAAACCGATCAATCACTTCACTTGTGGCTACATTGCCGCCATGTTCTCCGCAGCTTTCGGCAAACCGGCAAAAAGTTACACCGTAACCGAAACGGCAGGCATGGCTGTGAATGGTTCCGAGAGTACATTTACAGTTACGTTAAAATGATATCGAAGGAGCAATAACCATGACTGTTATGCGCGATACTGTTGTAAAATCGCTGGCTAAAATCACCATTGAAGCAGATGAAAACGGGTTGATACCGGAGTATGATGTTCTGGTTAACCTGCTCCCCACCTCCCTCTTGAATGCAATATCCGAAAAATTCATGTCCGCAGCGCCTCCGGAGAAAAAGCCGATGGTTGCCGCCGGGCTCGAGCGGGCAGCCTATGAATGCGGATACCATACCGGCTGCGGCATTATTACCTCCGACGCATTCAACGATGTAGTGCTTCCGATGGTGACGGAAGGTGAAAAGGATATTCTGCGGGGCGCATTCGCCGCATTTACCGCCTGGGGATGGGCCAAATCGGGAATAGTGCAGCTCAAGCCGGGTGAAAAAATGGTTATCCGCGCCAATGACTATTATGAGGCCGACAGTGGAGGAGAGGGATTGCGGGCCTACATGCTCCGGGGACTGTGCCAGGCTTTCTTTGACCTGACATATGCCGACCCCTATCCCGATGGCATGGACACCTACATTTGCCAGCAGGTCAAGGGAATCGAAGTCGGAGACCCGCACGGTGAATTTGTTGTTACAAAGAAATAGCCATTCCATGCCTTAACACGACAATCTGCAGTTTACAGGCAAACTTGAAATTGCATACAGGAGAAACGGATTGGCAAACATAATTTCACTTGTAAGTTCAAAAGGTGGAAGCGGCAAAACCACCGTTGCCCTGAACCTTGCAGTCGCCTTAGCTGAAAAGGGGAGCAATACCTTGCTGGTTGATGTTGATCCGCTTGGAGCAATCGGCCTGTCCCTCTCGCAAAGCGACACGCAATGGACGGGCATTGCCGAATATATCGCGGATAAATTCCCGATTGAGAACGCACTGATCAGGACCAAACTGCCCTGCCTTTCCATTTTGCCAAGAGGACGCCTGGATCCGCTGGATATTGCTCTTTATGAAGAGGTGTGTTATTCCACCAAAATACTCTCGGAGATCCTTGCGCCCCTTGAGAATGAATTCCGGTATATCATCATTGACACCCCGTCCGGTCTGGGCATGATTACCCGTTCGGCATTAAACGCAAGCAATTTCGTTCTGCTGCCGCTTCAGGCGGAACCTCTTGCGCTCAGGAGCATCTCCCAGACCCTCAGGGTCATCAACCATATCAAGGAGCAGGAAAACGCCTCCCTGCAATTGCTCGGAATTCTGGCCACGATGGTGCAGCTGCAGCAGGAAACTTCATTTCAGGTCATGAAGGTGGTCTGGGAGTCTCTGACGAGCGTTCTGGAAACATACATTCCAAGAGCGGACGTTTTCTACGCTGCCAGCGAAAAAGGGTTACCGGTTACCTTTCTTGGCGGGAAGTATCCTCCGGAAGCCCTGAGATTTGAATTGCTCGCTTCTGAAATTGAAAACATCATTCAAGAGCTGGGTGGAACAACAGGAGAGGCCAATGAGCGACAGCAACGCGAACTCATATGATTTACTCCAGGCGCAACAGATTTTATCAGCCCTGAAAAGAAAACGGACTGTCACTCAAAATGAGGAAAGCGCCGCCGCATTGCCTTCTCCGTATTCGAAGCTGTCCGGGCTGATTCAATCCAGACAGGCAAGGTCGGACACAACAGCGAATGTGGCCGACCCCAGTCCTCCCGAACCGAAAAGTGAGGACAATATCCCTGCTCAACCCTTTGAAAGCTGGGAAAGCTGCATTGCGTGGTGCATGAGCACGACAAGATCCGAGGCCGCCTTCGTGGTTGACTCCCAGGGGTTCGTCATTGCCTGCCGGGGAAAGGTCCCCAGCCAGGGTTACGAAGGGACGGGGGCCGAGTTTATCTGCTCTCTCGAACAGCTGGAACGAATAGCTTCGGATGCCGGAAGACTCTCCTGCGTGGATCTTGACTTCCACAAGCAACGTCTGGTCGGCTTTATCGCTGATTCCGAAGATGCCGGGCTCTACATCATCGGTCTCGTCGCGCCTGAAGCATTGACAAGCCAGGCAAAACACAGGGTAATGGCCCAGATTACGCGCAGTCTTGCAAACATGAACTAACGTTTCCCGCGGATCTCCCCACGCCATTGCCCCTGAAACAACGTTCCGTTGCAGGCTTTGCTCAACAACAAAAGGCCCGTTACTGTCCATGGCGACAGCGACGGGCCTTTTGTTGTTGAGCAATCCAGGGGGTCCCCTTCTATCCGCTTGCGGCGAGGCAGGTCAGATAATGATCCGTGTAAACTCCGGGAGCATCGTGACCGTTGCCGGGCTGTAACCGACAAAGTCTCCGTCCATCTGGATCGGCTTCCTCCCCAGAATTTCAACCCTGTCGGCCCTGATACGAATCAGGTCGGGATTGGTATCCGCCCGCCCCGAGAAAAGATCGAAAGCGAGACGCACGTAGTCCCGACGCCGGTGTTTCGCCATGCAGATAACCGTGTATTCCGAGGAAAAAAGGCTGCTTTCACGGGCCATGACAAAGTTCCCGCCATAGCGCGAAGCCAAGCAGATCACGGCGCTGTGACAGGAAAGGGTTACATCCGGCGTAACCAGATCAAGGAAACCACGGTCCCAGTTCAGGGCGTAACGAATTGCCGACAGGACGTATGCCCCCTGTTTCAGACGCCGTTTTTCGAGGGGGCGCACATCTCTCACAATCGCGCCATCCACACCGACGCCCGCCATGAGCAGAAAACGGTGGCAGGAGTGCTCCAGATCCAGAACCCCCACCGGCAGAGGACGCGTCCTGCCGGCAATGATCCGCCGGACCCCGTCTTCAACGGAACGGATGCCGATCTCGGCAGCCAGAACATTGGAGGTCCCCATGGGAAGCACTGCGATTACTGATCTACCGGGTTCCAGGTTGTTCATGACGGCATTTACGGTTCCGTCTCCCGCCGCGATTATGACGAACGGCGTATCGTCAATGGCGTGAATTTCACGGCTACGGATGCGAACATCCGCGGGAGAATTGACCTCACGGAGTACTGGCTGCAGGCCGGCAGCGCGCAATTGTTCGACAATCGAGGCGATACGGGTCGGGTTGTAGCGTCCTGAAAGTGAATTGACGAAAAGAAAAGATCTCATGGCCGAAAAGTCCCTGGATGTTTTTTCCTGAACGCGTGACGCCTCCTGAGTTTAGCCGTTCCTTCCAGCCGATGCAATGGAAGTTCTAGAAGAACCGGCTTCGAAGATCCGGATTTTCCCGTTCCGAACAGGGGACGTGACGGCCGGAATCCCCGGCGGCATGAAACGATCCAGAAAACAATTGACAAGGTGGATATAAATATGTAATGGCATTGGCCCTCTGCAACATTCGACCGGAAGAAGGAGAAACAACAATGAACATCTGTCCCTGCGGTAGCGGAAAGCCCTATGGAGATTGCTGCGAACCGATCATAACCGGCTCGCGCCCCGCCCGGACTGCGGAGCAACTCATGCGGGCGCGTTACAGCGCCCATGTCGTCGCCCAGATGGATTTTGTTTTCGAAAGCACCCATCCCGCCCATCGCAAGGGGTACGACCATCAGGGGGCCAGGGAGTGGGCCGAAAAGAGTGAGTGGCTTGGTCTGGAAATCATCTCCATCCAGGCTGGGGGTGAGGATGACGAAACTGGCGAGGTGGAATTCATCGCCCGCTACCACGACAAGAGCGGTAACCACGACCACCATGAACGGGCGATGTTCAAACGCAAGGACGGGATCTGGCTGTTTACCGATGGTGTCAGGGTCCGCCCCAGACCGATTACGGTGGAAAAAATCGGCCGGAACGATCCCTGCAAATGCGGCAGCGGGCTGAAATACAAGAAATGCTGCGGGAAATAGTTTTCCCGTAATCCGGCGCCGCCCCCGATCCCGGAGCGCCGTATTTGCATGCCTGCTGAATGCATACCAGCTGGCTCGGCGCCGGGTACAACCTTTTGAGAAACAGGTTATTGGGTATGATGGGACAACGATAAGGGGAGAGGCCCCCCACCTCGTGCGGGGGGCCTGGAATATGGGGAGAAACGCTAGAAGTATCGTTTCAGGAGGCCGGCAAAAACCTGGCCGTGACGGGCTTCGTCCTTGCACATTTCATGAACGGTATCGTGAATGGCATCATAGTTGAGCTGCTTTGCCCTGGTAGCCAGCTCTTTCTTACCCTTGCAGGCGCCGTTTTCGGCTTCGACACGCACGGCCAGGTTGGCCCTGGTATCAGCCGAGACAACTTCACCCAGCAATTCCGCAAACTTGGCGGCATGCTCCGCTTCCTCGAAAGCGATGCGCCTGTAGGCTTCGGCCACTTCGGGAAGCCCTTCACGATCAGCCTGACGGCTCATGGCCAGATACATACCCACTTCGGTACATTCACCCATGAAGTTAGCCTTAAGTCCCTCAACAACTTCCGGATCTATACCCTGAGCAACACCGATCCTGTGTTCATCGGCCCAGCAGAGCACGCCCCCTTCCCTGAGTGAGAACTTGTCGGCCAAAGCCTTGCACTGGGGACATTCGGCGGGAGGAACATCACCCGCAATCACAAAACCGCAGATACCGCACACAAATTCTTTCATCGTTTTCTCCTGTCGATTGTATTGTCCCATGGACTGGCCTTGTGTTGGTCGGCATTCAGGACAAAATTTAGCTTATTACTCTTTTAAATGCGGCCGCTACGAAAGTCAACCAATAATTCTGTTCCGTCAGGGATTCGGAAATTTCAAAGATACCTTTTGTCTCTTACGACTTGAGTCTTTACAATAAATGAGCAGACCTGAACGGCAATAGAACGCCGATTCTCGCGGATGCAGCGGATTGACACGGATTATATTCATCTGTCTTATCAGCGTCAATCCGTTCAAATCCGGCCTTTGCCGCGTGCCATTGCCTTTGATTTTTCCTGATTGGTTCCGGCTTGTCCGGCTTAGGGGCGTATGCCATACGCCCTGTGAGCCATTGCCATCGCCGACTGCGAAATACGGAAAAGGGGGCGAACGCGGCTCGCCCCTACGGTGACAATTGTATACCAATAAATTCCCAGGTCCCTTACCTGCCCCCCTCCGATTGTGCCCGTGGGAAACGCCTGTTGTGCCCGTCATCTCCGGTGTCAAGCATCCATCCGACGCAGCGCCTCTCCCTCGGATTTTTCCTTCAGCATCGCTTCGGCGGAATGTTTCCGTCTTTCCACACACCGTTGACATTAATTTGCCGGACCGCAATCTCCCGGTAACTCCAGGATGGTAGGGTAAGCCAAAACACTGGAGGTACTGATGAAAGAGCTATCCACGGTTCTGAATGCAACGCGGGAAGTTCAGCCCATGGTCGCATCGGCGGCGCTCCTGGCTGCCGGCCTTATCCGGAATATGTCAATCAAGCATTACACCCCCAGGGCACGCAGGCGGGAACTTGAGCTTCTGCAACGCCGCCCGGAAACCTACTTGGCCAGATGCAGCCTGTTCAGGGAAAAAGGGCTTGGCGACGCGCCCACCATTATCGTCGGGGGGTTCGTCCCGGATGCAACCGAAACCGTTGAGTTCCAGCGCCGCATTCTGCGGCGATACGGTTCCATATACTACATGAATTTCCCCCGCAACGGCTTCAGCAGTGAGATGTTTGCGGCACAACTCGACGATCTGATCGACCATCTCGCGCAAAAACGCCAAAGGCCGTTTATCTTCAGCGTCAGCTTCGGCAGCGGCCTTCTGATGGATTGTCTCCGGAACTGGAGGGAGGGATTGGAAGAAAAGATCCGCGGCCTGATTCTCGTCAGTCCCGTCATTTGCACCGATGACCTTATCCGGCCGACCGGCGAAAAGAGCGGCGGTGTCCGCTTGCTGGAACACAACCTCAAAAAAATCATGGCGGCCGATCAAACGGACGCCGAGGGGCTCGACAGGCTGATCGAGCGTTCCAGACGCTGCTTCCAGGCCCTGTTTACGGGAGGGGCCGGGAATTATAGGCTGGGTGTCCGCCATCTGTCAATAAAGAAGAAGATTTTCGACGTAATTGCCGGCACAACTACCGTCGGCGGACTGCAGAGGGTCATGGCCCTGCGTGATTTTGAATTTCCCGCCACAGGCGCCCTATTGTTCGGCGGACCGGTATTGACGCTGCTGGCCGAACAGGAAGACGACATGCTGGTCGCTTCGTCCCCCACATTGAGAATCTTCCGCCGTACCGGTCTTTATACCTCCCTCTTTCCCGAATGCCACGTCAGGACGGTGAACTCCGGAAATCCCGATGACGGCGTTCCGCACGCATCCCTGATCTTTCATCACGAGGCTTACAACAGCCTGATCCAGAGCTGGTACGACCGTCGCCTCAAACCGTTTCTGCAGATGGCGGTCTGAGATCGTGCTCGGCTATCTCATGCAAACATCTCCGGCCCTGGCAGCGCTTCGGGGCGCAGCCAGGAACCGCGCGGGCCGCTTTTATGCCCTGGATCCGGTGGGGGCGCAACGCGGGCTGTTCGCCGAACTGATCGAAAAAGCGGCGTCAACCCGGTTCGGAAGGGATTACGGCTTCTCCCGTCTCTCCGCACTTCCCTTTGAACCTGCCTATGCCTCCTACCGGGCAACCGTTCCGATCCGCACCTATCAGGATTTCCGGGACGATTACTTTGCCGAACACCGCTTTTCGTTGCCATCGGGAAAACAGGGGCTCGATCTGAACAACACGACCTGGCCCGGCAGGATAAGACTCTTCTGCGAGACATCAGGGACAACCGCACCCAGCAAATACATCCCTTTCTCCCGCCCGATGTTCGCGGCAAACCGTAAGGCCGCCATTGACCTTATCTCCTGTTATCTGGCCAGAAACCCCCGTTCGGAGATTCCCGGCGGCAAGATCCTGTACATGTCCGGCTCAACGGCCCTCAACGAGATGGGCGGTGGCGTGTTTTCCGGCGACATGAGCGCCATTACCCTGCGCTTCCGGCCCTGGTACCTGTCGTCCTTCGTGGAGCCGTCCCCGAACCTGTCTGCCCTGCCATGGCAGGAACGACTTTCCGGCATGGCCGGATTGCTGCTGTCCGACCGCAATATCCGGGCGCTGTCGGGAGTACCCCCCTGGATTCTGCTGCTGCTGCGAACCTGCCGCGAGATGGCCGGCCTGCCGGTGCGTCAGGCCCTGCCCCGGCTTGAGCTGATCATCCATGGCGGCGCCGGCCTCAAGCCGTACCTGGCCGAGTTTCATGAACTGTTTGAAGGCAGACTCCCCCACATGCTTGAAGTATTCCCCTCATCCGAGGCATTCATGGGTTTTCAGTGCGCCGGTGACGTCGGCATGAGACTCACCCCGTTCTATGGGGCTTTCTTCGAGTTTGTGCGGTTCGAGGACCTGGACGGGCAGGGGCGACCAGAGCCCCATGCCGACGCAGTCCCCCTGGATCTGGTGGAAACCGGTCAACGCTACGCCATCATACTCAGTACCTGCGCGGGCCTCTGGCGATATCACATCGGGGATACGATCCGGTTCACATCACTGAACCCGCATTTCATCGAGTTCACCGGCAGGGACCGCTTTCTGGACAAACTGGAGGAGAAGGTGACCCAGGAAGAGGTGGAGCGGGTGGTGAGCGCGCTGAACCGCATGGGAAAAAGCGCCATTCGCGAATTCATGGTCGGAACCGATGTGCCGGGACGCCGTCACCTCTGGTTTCTTGCCGGCACGGTCACCGGCAATGGAGACAGCCTCGGCGCTGCGATCGACCGGATGCTGAGGGAATTCAACGCGGATTACGGCGCATTCAGGGGACAGGGGAGAATCGCGGCGCCCCGAGTGGTCGTGCTGCCGCCGGACCGGATCTACGACTGGTCCAGGTCGGTGAGAAACAGACTGGGAGGACAGGCTAAAATCCCGCACATCGACCCGACGCCCGACAGCTTCCTGACCACCAGCCTGGAAAGTTTTCACAAATCCCGCCCTGTCTTCTGGCCGGATGCTTGACGCTACGGCGTTCCCCTCCTGACATATGGGTGGATTTCCCCTCAGGCCTGCCCCGAGCCATGCAGGCGCCGCTGTTTCACAAATTTTCATGATCGTATGTTCAGTGAAACGGGGTTGCAACAATCCCGTGGTACGTTTGCGCCAATTGATTGTGACGCATGGATTTATAAACCGTTTTTTCTTGAATATTGCCGCAATGGCGCGGCATCCACACTGAAAGGGAGGTGGCCGGCAAGAAGAGAGTGCGTTTCAGCAGAGGAACTAAAACAGCGGAATCACGTTTTTCCCTGATTACCAGCAAACGACCAGGAGGAAGAAGTACATGAAACGACAGATCATTCAAAGAAGCGCGACGGCATGCGCGCTTTCCCTGTTCATCGCTTCAGCGGCCATGGCATCTCCATGGAAGTTCGGGGTCATGGCCGACACTCAGTGGATCGGCGCCGATGACGGCCTCAACCCCAACAGCGTGTCGGTCGGCGTCATCAAGCAACTCAACAGACAGTTCATCAACCACAAAGTGAAGTTCGTCATCCAGACCGGCGACCTGGAAGACACCTACAATACCAACGCCATGAACACCACAGCCATATTCCGACAGGACCTCTACAACGCCGGCATCGGTTTCTGGCCGCTGCGCGGCAATCACGAGTCCAGCCAGGAGGCCGCCAACCAGTTCGTTTCCGTGTTTCCCCAGACTACCGACAGCTGCAGGATGAATCTCACCCCGAATAGCGCATTCTCAACCCCGAACCCCGACACCAGACAGCCCAATCCGATACAGAAGGGTTCGGCGTTCTGCGTCGGCTTCATTTCAGCGACACCCGCGGCGCCCACGGGATTCACGGGCCTGGATTACGCCTTTGACTACGAAAACGCCCGTTTCATCCTGCTCGACCAGTTCACCCCAACCACCGGTACATCCCACAAGACTCTTGACGACAACCAGGTTGCCTGGGTAGACGGTCAACTCTCCGGCCGGCCGGCCAATTCACACGCCTTCGTGTACGGCCACAAGGCGATCATCTCCCAGAACCACACCGACGGCCTCTTCGGACTTCCCAGCGACCAGACCGGCCGCACGAACACGTTCGTCAAGAGCCTGGCCAACAATGGCGTGCGCATCTACATGGGCGGCCACGACCACATGCACAACCGGGCCATCGTCGCCAGCCCCGACCACACCGCGAACGTCCAGAACATAGTCATGGCGTCCGACAGCTCCAAGTTCTACATCCCCTACGGCACGGCCGGATATACGGCCAGGACGGTAAACCCCGACACCAAGGCCGTCACCGGCAGCGGTACCCTCGCCTCCGCCGATCCGGCCCAGACCAACGATTACATCTACAACGTTCTGGTCGCCGGCAACACCACCCGGGAAACGCCGGTCGCCCAGGAACTCAACACCATCGGCTATTACATCTACACCGTTGACGGCCCCAGAGTAACCGCTGATTATTACTCGGCCACCATCAATGCGACTCTGACCGACGGCGAATACCTGATTTCATCAACACCAAAAATGAAGTTCGAGAAACGCGAGACCTTCGGCTACAACCTCAACGGCCATGAATACCTGGTTCCCCAGGGAGAGTCATACACCGCGGTCAACGAAACCTATAACACGACCACCGCCAGGATACTCGGCGGTGCCAACGGCAGCACCGCCACCGACAGCGCCGGTCGCAGGCTGACCAGAGACGTGAACACCGGCTGGAGCGACAGACCGGCTACAAAAACCGTCTTCAGCGCCGTCTTCACCCTATGGGGAATGGCCGACCTCAGCGCAAAAGCCGGCGGCGACACCTATACGCTCTCCATGAGCTACGACCCGTCCACGAGGACAAAGCCCGGGAATCTCGGCCTGGTCACCATGGATAAGCACGGCCACTGGGTAAACGCAGTGAACGGAAACGTGGGTGGCAAGAAGAAATACGTCAAGGGGCCCTGGAAGGCCGAATATCCCTTAGGAACCTACGGCGTGGATCCCGCGACCAAAACAGCCTGGGCCGTGATCAATCACAGCGGCGACTTTGCGGTGGCAAAGCTCGGTCATTAAGACAGGATTTGACGCGCAAAAATGGGCTTGCGGTTTCTCCCCGCAAGCCCTGCATCATTTCCAGCCTCTGTCTTTTCTCCGCGGTCTACCGCGTACCCTGCAGCAACGGAGTCTTCCGATGCATGCTTGCCTCACACACTCCGTCGCCGGGGCCGGATTATCCCCGTTTCGAGCGGAAACGGAGCCATATTCACCAGCTCGGACTGTAGTGGCGCTTGAGCCAGCAGCTCAAACCATCCAGGCCCGGAAAAAGTACCCGTTCGTTCACGTTGGCCTGATCCAGCTTGTCCCTGATTTCCCATTTCAGAGCAGCTGGGATGATGATCTTTCTGGCCAGCCAGGGATGGTCGCCCAGCCAGGCGTCAAGCGCCAGGGTCGGGTCGGACATGACCGAGCAGAAGGCGTACTGATTGACGATCCTGTCGTCAATTGACGGCGGCTCGAAAAAAATCACTACGTTTTCGCCTGCCAGCGCATCCAGTTCCTCCAGTGAATTGATTGTTTCGTTCAGCAGCCTGAGTGTCATGACATTTGCCCCTTCAACGTGCAGCCTTTCCCTCAGAAATTCAGGCAGCAGCTCATGGGCCTTGACGTAGTTCACCGCCCAGATGACGCCGTCCACATCAAATCTGTCGATGGATGCGGTGGCGAAGTGCATGGCGATGAAGGGGGAATAGGTCCAGTCCAGTATCCTTGTCGGCAGGCCGAAGTGCTGCGCCACTGACAACCAGTGCCAGAGCGAATCCTTTTCCACGACGCTGCGATGGGCGTACTTCCTGAAATTCCGCAACAGATGCCGTTCCAGTTTGACATAGTCCCCGCCAAGACGGATCAGGCTCGTTTCAAGCCGGTATGACGCATCGGAAAGCCCGCGGAAGGCAAAGCGCGACCTGAAGCGCCTGATCTCGGCATTCCATGAATGGGCAAAAAGCTCACTCTGAAGATCATCCCACGAACTGACCGTAATCACTTCCACGAAAAGCCATTCCCTCCCATCCCGTATCCCTCCGCAACCATGTTGGAACCTTCCGACATCGCTGCTCTTATTTTCCGCATCCCGAATGCGAAACCCTGCCGGTATTGCCGTTGGCGGAGAAGATACTCTTCAGTACAGCGCCGCAGGCAAAATCCACCCGGGTCATCCGGAACATCGGCCTAACCTCATCCACAATCACATTCACCGCATCACTGCCGCAATCGATGCAACGGCTGTCCATCCTCTTCATCTCTCCCTCCTTGGGGCTGGTTCCAAGACCCGGGCCACGGCATTGTTCCACCCACCATCCCGGCGTCCTTCCTCTGAAGCATAGCCAATGAACGTTACAGCCCCATCAAGATCGGAATAACTTCCTGTGAACTTTTTTCGGGCAATTGCCACGAAACATTTGCGCACATGTCACACAAAACCAATCCCTGTTGCGCTATCGTCTTTTCATTAACCCAAGCCGGAACCAATCGCGAAAAAACAACCTCTTCCCATTCGAGAGTCCGAAGATGACTTCCATGCGCCATACGACATTCAAGGTTCCGTTCAGTTCAAAACTTTCACCGTTCAGCATCGTGCTGGTTTATGCTCTGTTCGGCATCCTGTGGACACTGCTTTCCGACACCCTGTCCGCATCTCTGGTCAACAAGGTCGAAGCATACCGACATTTATCCCTTGTCAAAGGGATGCTGTTCATTGTCATAACAAGCGCCATCCTCTACCTGCTGATCCGTTTCTTCATCAGGGAACTCCGGACCACGGGGAATATCCTGCAGGCAGCATTCCAGGCTTCACCGGACGCCATCAACATCAAGCGTATCAGGGACGGGAAATTCCTGAAGATAAACAGCGGTTTCACGATGATTTACGGCTATACCGAGGAGGAGACCATCGGGAGAAGTTCCGATGATCTGGAGCTATGGAGCAGCGCCGAGGATCGCAAGCGGCTGGAAAACTGCCTGGAACGCGGCAGTGACGTCAATGACTTTTACGCCCTGCTCCGGGCAAAAAACGGTTCCTTCTTCAGGGGAACCCTTACCGCGCGCAAGGTCAGTCTGGAGGGGGAGGAATGCCTGGTGACCATCGTCCGCGACCGCACCGCAGAGCTGGAGGCCATGGAAGAGATCGAAAAAATGGCCAATTACGATACCGAGACCGGCCTGCCGAACCACAGCCTGTTCATGGACCGACTGGAGCAGGTAATCGGGTCAGGTGCGCGCGAACGCTGCAAAACGGTCATCATCTACATCTCCCTCACCGGTTTCAAGGCGGTTGTGGACGTCTTCGGACATGGCGGCGGGCACGAGATGACGCAGGCAATCTCGGAGCAGATCGTGGCTGCCGTACGCCGCAGTGACACCGTCGCCCGCATCCAGCACGACGAATTTGCCGTAATGCTGGGCGGCGTGGTGACCGAAGGGGATATAAACATGGTGCTGGACCGGCTGCAGCGGATCTTCGCCATGCCGCTGCCGGTTCAGGGCGGCGAGTGGGCCATACCGGCGTGCATGGGGATCGCCTGTTTTCCGGGAGACGGGCTGACCGCGGAAATACTCGTGCAGAATGCCCACATCGCCATGAATCAGGCCCGCCAGGCAGGCGTGGCCATCCAGTTCTACTCCGAGTCGATGAACCGGAAAGCCGTCCAGCGCTTCGCCATTGAAACCCGCATGCTGCGCGCCATCGATGACGGTGAATTTTTCCTCTGCTATCAGCCGAAGCTCGCCGTCAACGGCAAGGATCTCACCGGCATGGAAGCCCTGGTGCGCTGGAAACAGCCGGGGGAAGGGATCGTTCCTCCCGACCGTTTCATACCCGTTGCCGAGGAAAACGGCATGATCGTCCGACTCGGCGCCTGGATCCTGCGGGAGGGGTGCCGACAGAACAAGGCGTGGCAGGACGCCGGCCTGCCTCCCATGACGGTCTCGGTCAACATTTCGGCGCGCCAGCTGCGCGAAAACTCGTTTGTGGAACAGGTGGGCCAGGTCCTGGAAGCCACCGGACTCGCGCCATGTCACCTTGACCTCGAACTAACCGAAAGCGCTGTCATGGCCGACTCCGACGAGATCGTGCAGAGGCTGGGGAAACTGAAGCAACTGGGAGTCAGTATCTCGGTTGACGATTTCGGAACCGGCTATTCTTCCCTCTCCTACCTCAAGCATCTTCCCATCGACGCCATCAAGGTCGATCGCTCATTCGTGCGGGACATCGTCTGCGACCCGGATGACAAGGCGATTGTGAAGGCCGTTATCGCCATGGGGCATGCCATGGGACTCGTCGTCATAGCTGAAGGCGTCGAATCCATCGACCAGCTGGAAATTCTGCGGGAGCACGGCTGCAACGAAGCCCAGGGGTATTATTTCTCGAAACCGCTCACACCGGGACAATTCGAAGAGTATCTGCGCAGCACAGGCTCCGGGGACCAGCCGAAGGCAATCCCCAGGCATCTTCCACGAAACGGCGCAACCAAACCGGTACCGATACTCATACCTGCCCACAATCTAGTACCACCCCCCGAGACACAGACATTTCCCGAATGCATCGGAGAGATCTGCCTCGCCATCTCTCCGGCCCACCCGAGCGACAATCTCTCCAGCGCGCTGAAACGCTTCCAGACCGAAAAGAATCTCCTGGTGCTCCCGGTTGTCGAGGATGGGCGGATCGCCGGTATCCTCAACCGCTCCACGTTTCTGGAAGAACACGTTATCGGCATGCACGGCTATGCCTTCCAGATCAATCATTCCAAAAAAATACGGGATCTGATGAGTCCTGTCGCGCTGGTTATCGACGCGCAGACCCCCATCAGGGACGCGGCGCAGGCTATCCAGGGGCTTGGAGGAGAGAGCAGGATCGACAACGTCTGCGTGACCCGCGACTCCCTCTACGAAGGGATCATAGACGTCAACCGTTTCATCAACGCCATGACCGAGGCCAACCTGAGCCTGGCCAAGGGCGCCAACCCGCTCACCGGCCTGCCGGGAAACGAAAGCATCCAGCGCGAGATCAACGAGCGCCTCAGGTCGGGCCGGACCTTCGATATCGCCTACATCGACATCGACAACTTCAAACCCTACAACGATTACTACGGATTCCAGAGGGGGGACGAAGTCATCCGGGCCCTGGGCGACATCATCAAGAACATGTCCCTGACGGCGCCTTCGCTGAAGGCCATATTCTGCGGCCACATCGGCGGTGACGATTTCATCATGATCACCGACCCGCACCTGGGTCAGGCCGCGGCCTCCCGTATCATCCTGGCATTCGAGAGACTGCGCCCGACGCTTCATGGCGCCGATGATTTTGCCGCCGGATGCTACACCGCCACCAACCGCAAGGGCGAAACGGAGACCTTTCCCCTGCTGTCGCTCTCCATCGGGATTGTCAATACCCTGCAGACGCCGGTGGATTCCTTCGGGCAGCTGGCCTCGCTCGCCACCGAGGTAAAGCGGATGGCGAAAAAGCAGAGTGGTTCCTCCATTTTCATCAACCGGAGAGTGCGGGATGACGCCCAAAGCGGTTAAATCGGAACATTTTCTGTTCTGAATCCTTCCTGCAAACGGATCGGAAAAGCGTTTACGGAGCTAACAAAGAGGCTGGTGGTTGCATTTGGGAAGGCGATCAGTATCGGCTGCTACTACTTCTGCGAAGGACTCTGATGATCCTGAATCCAGAATCCGCACAGGTAGCAGATTCTGCCGCGATTCAGTCCAATATCGCAAAATATCCGTTCCTGAACCAGCCCGATTTTTGACTTGCATTTTGGGCACATACCATATCTCCCGAGAGGAATGGGGATTAATTACCACAGGTAGTCGGCGGTGCGGCGCCCCGTCCGGAGCGCGGCCGATGATCAAGCCGCCTGCCGGTAACCGTCGGCGTTACCGTTGCAAGAGGGGTATCCGGCGTTCAGAAGCAGATCGTGGATCGTCCGGACTTTCACCATTGCCGCCAGAATCAGCCCTTCGGAATCCCTGCCGCAGCGCTGAAAGGCATCCTGCAGATCGTTGATGGTCGAATGGGCGAGGCTGTGCATGTTCCGGGTTTCGCCGGTCATAGAAATGATCCTCCTGGATGAATTGGTCCGTCATCGTTGACGTAGTATTTTCAAGGTAGCAGAAGAATATGGCGGAAGGGTGTGGGCTTGGAAAAGAGTGTGCAAACATTATCGCAACTGAGAGGAATGCTCTAATCGGTTCGGGAAAATCTTCAGGGGCCAAACCTGTTCGCCTTGTTTGTATTTGTCACATTCAACGGGCCGGGAGATCACCGGCGGGTATTAGGCTTCTTTGACTATCTCAACTCCATCGGCGCCTTCGGACTGGTTCATCTTCTCATCTCACCCTATTACCTGGCATACCACCACCAGCACCGCGGCAAGGAACTGATCCGGGCGCTGGCGGAAGCCGGCCCCGCATCCGTCCGCCGTGAAACGCCGGATAAAATCGCTCTTTTTACCGACACCCTGGACGAGATAAACGGCGTTGCCATAACCATCAAAAGGCTCATCAAAACCGCCCGGGCACGGGGTGTGGACCTCTCCCTGGTCGTGGTGGGTGACGGCCCGTACCGGAATAAAATGGAGGAGTGCCTGAAGGGGTATCCGGCCCTGTTCACCGGTTACCTTTCAGGAGAGGAGCTGCAGCGGGCCTACGCATCCTCGGACCTGTTCGTGTTTCCCGGCGCCAGCGACACCTTCGGCAACGTGGTTCTGGAAGCCCAGGCATCGGGTCTTCCGGTAATAGTCTCCGACCAGTGAGGGCCGATAGAATTGATGACCGACGGCGAGACGGGGATCGTTTGTTCCGCCGGCAACGTCCACTCCCTTATCGGGGCGATCAGCGAACTCAGCGCCGATCATGGCAAGAGGATGCGCTTCAGCACGGCGGCCCGCGAGCATATCGTTACCAGGGCCCCGGATTCAAACAGTACCTTCGGTGCCATTCTCGGCCAAAAGGCACCGAACAGAATTGCTCCCCTCGAAACCATTCTCCCGCAAAACCAAATTCATCTTCAGGATTCCCTTGAAAACACCGCTTTCCCCGGTACGTTCCAGTAAGTTCCCCTGGCCGTGTCAGTTTTCCGGCGCGCACGGGGGCAATGGGTTGTCCATCCCCGCAACCAGCATCAATTTCCGGCCAAACGCCGCCTCGAAAAGGTCGCTTTTCTGCCTGCCGCCGAAAACCTCGACGGATACGTCTCCGTTCCCGATCAGCCTGACCCTGAATGCCGTGGCAGAAAGCTCGCATTCCAGCGACGTTACGGTACTGGTCCTGCGGCGGTCCAGTCCGTCGGCCAGACGGAGAATGCCTCCCAGCTTGCGGACGATTGCTCCGTCCTCCGATGAAAGCCGGGTAAAGTTGTCATGCTTTTTCTTGGGAAGGGATTTGCGGTGATAGCGGGCCACGTTGGCGATGATTTCCCGTTCGCGCGGGGTGAAGCCGAAGAGGTCGGCATGGCGGATAAGATGGTAGCTGTGTTTGTGATGGCCGGAATAGCCGATCAGGTAGCCGACATCATGGAGCAGGGCCGCGGCCTCCAGCATCCGGCGTTCCGTCCCGGCCAGCCCGAAGCCCCCGGCAACGGCGTCAAACAGCTCCAGCGACAGACGCGCCACCTGGTGTGAATGTTCCGCGTCAAAGTGGCAGGAGCGGGCAAACTCAAGCAGCGACTCCCTCCAGCCGCGGCGCAACTCCGGGTCAGGCCCCAGGTTGTGCCGCTTGAGCGCCTTGAGAATGATCCCCTCCCGCAGTCCCCGTTCGTTGATCTGCAGGATATTGGCCCCCAGAAGGTCCATCAACTCATCAAGCACGGCTACGCCGGCGACGATGATATCGGCCCGTTCCGGATTGAGCCCCGGAATGGTCCTTCTCCCCTTCAGATCATTCCTGAGCAGCATCGGCAGCAGATGGGCCACCTCGGAGCGGAGGATCTCATAGCCGTGGATGGAAACATACTCCTCGTTCCGCATGGCCATCACCATGGCGGCGATGGAGGTCATGGCGCCGCCGGAGCCGATCAGAATCCGGGCCGGCGGCGCCTCGCCGATGCCGGCGGCCCTGAGTTCCCTGCGGATATGCCTGCGCAGTTTTCGAAAATTATCCTTCGTGACCAGATCCGAGGTTGAGAACATTTCGGTCAGCACCACCGCCCCCAGGTCAAGGGAGTTGACTTCCTCGATATGGCTCCCCTGGGCGGTTACAACCTCCGCGCTGCCTCCGCCGATGTCGACCATGGCGTACCGCTTGCCCGTCATGTCGAAATTGTTGAGCGCGCTGAGAATGACAAGTTCAGCCTCGTCTTCACCGCTGATTATCGAGATGTCCAGCCCGACGGCATCGGCCACTGCCCTGACGAAGAGTTCTCCGTTGGTCGCCCTCCTCACGGCGCTGGTGGCAACCGTCTCCACCCACCTGACTCCGTAGCCGTCAGCCACCTTCTTCATCCGCACCAGCGCAGCCATGGCCCGCTGCCAGGCATCGGGTGTAATCCGGTTGTCGCGGGTGATGCCCTCACCGAGCCGCACCGTTGCCTTTTCATCAGTCAGAATCCTGAACGGGCTGGTCCCGTCCGTTTCCACCACGATGCAGCGGATCGAGTTCGTGCCGATATCGATGGCAGCCAGACGCTCAGACATCACGCAGTTCCTCCAGTCGTTCTCCAAGTTGCTCCAGAGGAACGCCTGCGAGAAGGTCGCGAAAAACGCCAAACCGTTCCACCCGTTTGGCGGCGACCAGTTCCTGAAGTTCCCGTTCGGTATCGGCGGAAAAGCCCCATTCACGGACAAGGGAGCCGAATACGTCCAGATCGTTCATGACACCCAGTACATCCTGATAACGCTTGACCAGGTCATGGAGTTGCGGATAGGAGCTTCCGAACAGGAAAGCCAGCTGCTCCATGCGATAACGGAGATGCTTGATGGCAATCCTCAGGCGGTGCTGGGCCTCGATGGCGCCATCCTCCGCAGCAGGCGCCAGAAGTTCCCCAACAGCCTTGAAACGGTCATCAAAAGCCATCGCCGCGAAACCGGAGAGCGGAGCCAGCAGGTCCACTCCGGAGGCGGGGGGAGAGAAGAGGGGCAGCCCGTTTATGACGCGGAGATAACGGTTGCGCAGCCCCTTCCGGTCCGCCGATTGCAGTTCGGACAGGAGGCGCCGCATTTCCGCGCTCCGTCTTGCCGCCATCGAATCGATGAATTCCAGCAGTTCCCGGCGACAGCCCGGGTTGTCCACCTCGTCGGCCAGGCCGCGGAAAAAGACGTTCGCTTCATCGAGGTTACGGATATCGCCCAGAAGACGGGTCAGTTTTTTGAGTCTCTTGCCAATCGTCCCCATCCTGCCCTTCGGATAACAGGGAACAAACAGGGCCAGTCCCTCCCGCAGACGGCGGGAGGCAACCCTCAGGTCATGGATATCCTCGGCGTCTTCGGTAGCGAGAACGTTGCTCCAGCATCGGAACAGCTCGCCTACACGTTCACGAAGGATGATTATTGCGGCAATCCAGATCGAGGTCGCACCTGAACATCGCATACCCGCCGGTGTCATTCTTTCTCCTCCCCCAACTTCCGTTCCCTGGCGTTAATAGCCGACCGGAGAAATTTACTCATACACCTTCTTGAGAGCCTTGCGGGCTTTCTTAAGACCCTTGCCGAGCCCTTTGAGCCCCGCATCGGAAAGCGTTGCCAGACGGCGTTCGGCTATTGTCAGGCATTTTCCCGCGCGCTTGCCCCTGGTTTCCAGCCTTTCCTCCACGCGTTCCAACGATGACACGATCTTGACCAGCTCCTGCTCAACCTTCTTTCCCGCCGGTCCGTTGGTCTTTTCCGCGAAGCGCTCCTTGACGCCCAGGGCAAGGGCCTGCACCTGATCCCTGATGCCGGCCGTCTGCAGCCTCAGTTCTGCAACCCTGAGCGTTTTCTCCCTGCGCCCCTCTTCCAGCAGTTCGGACGCCTGCGCGACGATGGGGCCCGCCATGTGGGGATTTACCCCCTTGATCCTGCGAATCCCCTCCTCACCCGCGGCAGTAATCCTTTCATAACTGTCGAGACCAGCCTCTACGAAACGGCGCGACAGCACATCCCCGATCCCCCTGATTTTCTGGAGTTCCTGCACCGCATTCTTCATGGAAAACCCTTTCCAGACAGATTGATCCCTTCCATGACGAAGAGAACGCCTCGCCCTTGGATTGGATCAGTTTTTTCCCCGAAGCCAGCCATTTGAATGAAACAGGAGGCTGTAAATCCGTGCCCAGCTTGAGTTTCACGGCAACCCCTTTTTTCAGGGAACATCCGTTCCGCCGGGAAAGCAACTCCGAGACGATGGCTCCGAGGTCCGGTTCATGACCCACGACAACCAGTTCATCCACCTGGGGATAGTCGGCGAGAAGTTTCCGCAGGGAGGCAAGGTCGAAACCGAGCGCCAGTTCGTTTCTCAGTATGACGGGGCCGATGAACGAGAGGGTTTCCGCCAGGATGTCCGCGGTCTGTACGGCCCGCGTCAGGGGACTGGTGAGTATCAGACTGGGCTCAACGCCATTTCTGAGCATGGTCCGCGCCGTCTTGCGCAAGAAAGCCCGCCCTTCGGCAGTGAGATAACGCTGCTCTTCGGGAATATCCTCACTTCGTTCCATGGCGGCCGCGTGTCTGACAAATATCAGTTTCATGGCAGCGCCTCCTTCCATTATTGGATGAAGCATGTGCTTTATTTAAACCCCGAGGCATATTTCCGACAACAACAAAATGAACCAAAAACCATAGCATAATTGAATTGTTGCACTATTGTAACATCTGGGACCATTACCAGAATACCGGCTGTATCACTGTTGTCCTCATGCCGTTTTCCCCAGATTGAAAGCAAAGGTTCCTGCCCCGGGATTCCCGCAACCTGACGTCATCGGTACAAGGGGGCAGACAGGTCAACTTTACGATATACCCGAATTATACCACCGCACAGAAATACGGAAGACGCCTCGTTCACGGATGACAGTTCACTGCCGGTTGCGAAACGGACGTCCTGTTACATAATGTAGAAACGATTATGCTCTTCAAGGGAGATCAGGATGTTTGAATCCGCGGAACTGGGACACAAGGTCAGCAAGGAAGTCTGGGGCAGGGAAGTGCCGGAGCTGCGCGAAGGGTTGCTGGACGCCCAGCTCGACCTGCTCCAGTCGAAACAGTTTCCCGTGATCATCCTGATCGCGGGTGTTGACTGCGCCGGCAAGGGGGAGACGGTCAACCTCCTGAACGAATGGCTGGACCCGCGCCATGTGGAGACCCATGCGGTGCGCGATCTGACCGACGAGGAACGCGAACGTCCCGACATGTGGCGTTACTGGCGCGTTCTGCCGCCAAAGGGAAAGATCGGCATCTTCATCGGCACCTGGTATTCCGGCCCGCTGGTGGATAATGTCTATGACAGGATCAAGAACGCGGAACTGGACCAGCGCCTGGAGCGGATCGTCCATTTCGAAAGGATGCTCTGCAACGAGGGTGCACTGGTGCTCAAGTTCTGGCTGCACCTCTCGAAGGAGGCGCAGAAAAAGCGCCTCAAGTCCCTGGAAAAGGATCCCAAGACCCGGTGGCGGGTAACCGAGAACGACTGGCGGAACTACAAGCAGTACGACAGGTTCAGGATCATATCCGAGCGGATGCTGCGCGCAACCAGCACGCCGGAGTCTCCCTGGACCATCGTCGAGGGGACGGATCCCAGGTATCGCTACCTGACCATCGGCAAGGCTCTGCTTAACGCCCTGCGTCAACGTCTGGACGCCGGCGCGCCTCCCCGTCACGAACAGCCGATCCCGCCCGCCCTGCCGGCCATCGACGACCTGTTGATCATCCGAACGCTCGACCTCTCCCAATCCCTCGAAAAGTCCGAATACGAGGAAAAGCTGGAACAATTGCAGGGTAGGCTTAATTTGTTGACACGTCACGAGGACTTTAAAAAGCTTTCGGTGGTGGTGGTCTTCGAGGGAAACGACGCAGCCGGCAAGGGGGGGAGCATCAGAAGAATCACGCAGGCGCTGGATGCCCGCCAGTACCGCATCATACCTGTGGCTGCGCCCAGCGAGGAAGAGCGAGCCCAGCCGTACCTCTGGCGCTTCTGGCGCAACATCCCCAGCAAGAGGCGCTTTGCCATTTTCGATCGTTCCTGGTACGGCCGGGTGCTGGTGGAACGAGTGGAGGGGTTCTGCGACCGGGCCGACTGGATGCGCGCCTATGGCGAGATCAACGATTTCGAGGAACAACTGGTCCGCAACAGGACCGTGGTGATGAAATTCTGGCTGGCAATCTCTCCCGACGAGCAGCTGAAACGCTTCAGGGAAAGGGAGAGCATCGGTTTCAAACGGTTCAAGATCACCGACGAAGACTGGCGCAACCGGGAAAAATGGGGCGAATACGAGATCGCCGTCTGCGACATGATCGACCGCACCAGCACCGAGATCGCCCCCTGGACCCTGGTCGAGGCCAACAACAAGTACTATGCCCGCATCAAGGTGCTCAGGACCATCTGCGACCGGATCGAAGAGGCGCTGAAGAAATAATTCGCTATTGCATTCATGATGGGGCTGTCGAGACGCATTGCAATGCGTCTCGACGGCAAAAATACGTATCACCCTGATTGCAATTTGGAATAAACCTGAATCATTTGACGACTTCTTGCGAAATAATCAATCCAGGGATTTGTGTTTTTTGCTGCTCTTTTTGAGCGAATCCTTCAAACGCTTGCCGGTCCGTGCGATCATCAGATCCTGGCTGCCGCTGCTCTCCTCGTCACCGGAGCCTCTCTGGATGTAGCTGCCATCAGGCTGCATATCCCAGGCGGAACGCCTGTCCCCCAACTGAGCGTCGAAAATCACTCTCAGCTCTTTCATCAGCAGGGGCTCTTCGATAGGACAGAGCAGCTCGACCCTGGCCTCCAGGTTGCGCTTCATGGCGTCCGCCGAGCCGATGAAGAACTCCTCCGCCCCCCCGTTGGCGAAATAGTAGATTCTGGCATGCTCCAGAAAGCGTCCCACGATGCTGATGACCCGTACGTTTTCCGAAAGGCCGGGTACGCCGGGACGCAGCCGGCAGGTGTCGCGCACGAGCAGATCGACCCTGACCCCCGCCATGGAGGCGCCATAGAGCGCTTTTACGATGTCTCCATCCTCCAGGGCATTCATTTTGAACTGAATCAGCCCGCCCCCTTTTTCCCTGTGTAGTGCAATTTCCCGTTCAATTTTGGCTAACAGCGCCTTTTTCAGGAACTTGGGCGCAACCAGCAGCTTCAGATAACGACGCTTCGGAGTGAAGCCGGTGGTCAGATAGTTGAACAGTTCCGTGGCGTCCTGTCCAATGGAATCATCGCTGGTCAAAAGACCGACATCACTGTAGATACGGGCCGTTTCCGTATGATAGTTGCCGGTGCCGATATGCACATAGCGCTTGAGACCGTTGTAATCCTGACGAACCGCAAGAATGACCTTGCAGTGGGTCTTGAGCCCCACCACACCGTACGTGACGTGGATACCCGCCTCTTCCATGTATTCCGCCAGACGTATGTTGGCCGCCTCGTCGAAACGGGCCTTCAGCTCCACCACGACCGCGACCTGTTTGCCGTTGCGGGCTGCCTGGACCAGGGCCTCAATGATCCTCCCCTTGCTGGCGGTCCGGTAGAGCGTCATCTTGATCCCGCGCACCTTGGGGTCGGTGGCTGCCTCGCGCAGGAAACGCTCCACCGAGGTTGAAAATGACTCGTAGGGGTGCTGCAGCAGGACCGCCCCCGCATCGCGGATAATGTGGAAGATGTTCTGCCTGCTCAGCAACTGGGAATGGTCCGTCGGATGATGGGGCGGGTCATGCATGCGCGGATAATCAAGTGACGCCAGTTCGAACAGGTCACGCATGGCAAACATGCCCGGCACCTCGAAAACATCGTTTTCCTTGTCCACCAGTTCAAGCTCCGCCGCCAATCGGCCCCGATGGGCAGGGTCCATGCCGCTGCCGATCTCCAAACGGACAATCGGTGCGAATTTCCGTTCCTGCAGTTCGGACTCGATCATGGCCATCAGGTCATCGGCCTTATCCTCATCCTTTTCGGTATTGGAATTACGCGTTACCCGGAAAATTTCGCAGCACACAATTTTCATCTTGGGGAAGAGCGTCTCGAGGTTGTTCATCATGACATCCTCAAGCAGCACGTAATGATCCCCTTTTCCAACCTTCAGCAGACGGGGAATACCAAGGCCGACCGGAACCTTGACCCGGGCGAGCGAGATATCCTTTGATTTGGGAGAACGCAGGGACACCAGCAGATTGATCGAAAGGTTGGAAATGAACGGAAACGGGTGAGCAGGGTCGATTGACTGGGGAGTCAAAAGGGGAAATATGTTCCGGTGGTAGTATTCACCGATCTGCTTCGCTTCTTTCGGCGTCAGCTGGTCATATCGTTCGATGACAATATTCTTCTGCTCCAGCAGGCCGAGTACCTGTCGGAAGACCTCTTCCTTCCTCCCCTCCATTTCACGAATGATCCTGTAGCACTCATCGATCTGCTGGCGCGGGGTCCGCCCGTCGAGGGAGGTTTCCCGCATCCCGGCCCCCAACTGCTGCTTGAGGCCGCCGATCCGCTTCATCATGAATTCGTCCAGATTGGCGCTGACGATGGCAATGAATTTGATCCGTTCCAGCAGCGGCGTCCTGGTGTCTTCCGCCTCATGGAGCACCCGGCGGTTAAACGAAAGCCAGGTAAGTTCGCGATTGAGATACCATTCGCTGGAGGAAAGGTCGAATTCAGGCTGGGAGGCATCCACACCGGCCGGCGGATGCGGTTTTTTCAGTTTGGGGGGCTTGACGTCCGGCATGGTTTCCGGTGCGGGCCTGGAAGCGGCGTTGGGCTTTTCATCCGGAAAGACAGCCGGTTCCGGTTGATCTGAGAACCTATCCGTATCTTGCGGATTCATCCCGGGCAACTGTGTTTTGTTCACGATTCACCCTCTCTTGAAAGCAAGCCACAGCTTCTTTTAACACATTGAAACATCAGCGCAAAACACGGAAGGCGCCCCGCCTACAGAGGGCGCCTTCTCCTATTTGAGCCGTTGCGAGTGTATATCATGCCGGGCAGGATCAGAGTTTTTCGATGGCTTTCACGATTTTCCGGTAGAGTTTTTCACCGTCAGAGGCAGAAATCCTCTCCTTGCCAACGATGGCCATCGGTTTCTTGTCGCAGGCGTCGCATTCGTTGACGCATCCCTTGACCTTGATCTCCAGGTCGGGGAACTCTTGCTGCAACTTCTTCACGACATTCCCCTTTCCCTTGTTCTTTTCGCAGAATCGTATCTTCATATCATCACCTGTGTGACGGGGGCGGCAAAGATTCGCTGCCCATCTCGACATCTATTCATCGGAATGCCATGGCTGTTGGCGTCCACCGGTTTATGCCTGGTAGCCAGATTGTTCATTAATTATGTAGAAGTATAGTCCAACTGCAAATATTTCCAAGCGGAAATAATCTTTGCCGATACCGATGCTGGAAGTTGGATGCGCTGCGCCGCTGGATATAGGTTCAGACAGGTGGGACGGATCAAGTATGAGAGGGACCGGCCATGGCTTTTCCTCTTAAATCCGGTCCTGATGCACATGGAAACTGAGCGTTGCGCCGGTGACCGTGCTGCGTCCGGTGTGGAGAAAAATCGCCAACCAGATCCCCTGCAGAAACAGGATCAGCGGCGGGCTCCAGATGGCTGCCAACCCCAGCTCCAGATTCGGCGGAGAAACAGTCTCCAGGGGAAACAGGAGAGCCGTGAACAGGGAGTAGAGAACGCCAACGACCCCCATGACCTGGTAGGCGGAAATGCTCCCCTCTCCGCGGTAATCGGCCCGCAGGGTTTCCGACAGGGAGCGCCAGAACTGGGTGGTGATGATGGCGACCAGAAACGCCGTCCTGAAATAACCAGCCAGGAACAGTCCGGAGCAGAGCAGGCCGCAGAGGCTGTACAGAACGGCGGTCATTGCCTGAACCGGGATCACCTCCACCGCCTCCAGTCCGTCGGCATAGGCGATCTTCTTCGAACTGCCGGAGAATACGAAGCAGTGTCCCCTGAAGATCCGTCGCATCAACCCGGAACAGTCCGAGAGCGGCTTGCCGTAGCAGCAGCCGAAACTGATGCAGGCAAGGCGCCCCAGCCCTTCGCCGAAGCTGTACGCGATGGCCATGGCAGCACAGGCCGCCATGGCCGGTACGCGCAAAGACCACGCAGCGCCCGCCGTCCTGTTCATCAGCCAAATCAGCGGCGGCGCGACAAGGATGCCGACGAACACCGCGCCACCCACCGTAAAGGTGTGGGCCTTCTTCTCCACGATGCGCGCCACCAGGCGTGAAGCGGGAACGCAGCAGCCGAGAAGCATCACCACCAGCAGCAGGGTACCGCGGACGTCAACCCCCAGGGTTCCCATCAGGACCAGAAAGACCGCCACGGCCACCAGATAGGCGTTGGCGGTCAACAGGCCATACCAGGTCAGATTGAGGCCCCGCCACTGACCCTGTCCGGTTTTTTCGGAAGGGAGAGTGGCCAGGATCTGCCATTTCTCGGCGGGCAGGGAAACGAACCCCCAGCCGAGATAGAGCGCCAGCAATGTGATGGCGACGCAGAGGGCAAACATTTCAAGCACGTGTATTTTCTCCAGAAAAAAATATACATTTCTCCAGCTGATCAACACTGGTTTTCTGTGACTTTTTGCTCCCCCCTTTGAAAAAGGGGGGCTGGGGGGGATTTAGCGGCGCTGATATCAAAAGCAAATCCCCCTGAATCCCCCTTTTCCAAAGGGGGACTTTCATTTCTCACTATGTGGCTGAAGAATGAATTGAATTGTTTCAACTTGTATCTATACCGCCCGGCCGACCAGTGACCTCACCCTGAGATCGGTCTCCACCAGCGGCTTGCCGAAACCGTGCGAAAAAC
>CAZRPI010000025.1:0-7901 GCA_964601865.1 uncultured Pelobacter sp.
ACGGATTCACGGGTAAGAGAGGGGCAGTCCGTCTCGATAAGGCAGCCATGAATAGAGAAAGATCGCGCCGGCAATGTTCTGCTACAGAAAGGTGCCAGTGATGTTTTGAGCCGATTCCTCGATGAACTGTTGACCTCAAAGCCATGTATGGGGTTTACTCTTTCAGACAGGTGCGGCTCCTGTTTCGTCTGCGCCAGTTATATTCAATTTTGTGTGAAAAGGTGTTGCATGAAGGCGGTTATCCAGCGGGTCGGTTCGGCGAACGTGGTGGTGGATGGAGATGTCGTGGGGGAGATCGGGCGGGGCATCCTGGTGCTGCTGGGGGTGGAGAAGGGTGACGATGAGACGCGGGCCGACTGGCTGGCGGAGAAGATCGTTTCGCTGCGGATCTTCAACGACGAGGCCGGGAAGATGAATCTTTCCCTGATAGATGTTGGTGGAAGCCTGCTGGCCGTGTCCCAGTTCACCCTGGCGGGCAACTGCGCGAAAGGGAGGCGGCCGTCGTTCGACGGCGCGGCGCCGCCGGATGAGGGAAAGCGGCTGTACGACTACTTCGTCGAGGCTGTAAGAAACAGGGGAGTGACGACCGCCACCGGCATCTTTCAGGCCGACATGCGGGTCTCGCTGGTCAATGACGGGCCGGTTACCTTTATTCTGGAAAGATGAAAAAACTTATTCTCCATCATCGTTAAGTAACTGCTCCAGCATCAGAAGCTGATCGACGCTTCGGGAAAGATATACGGGACACCCCATCTCTTCCGGAACCTGCAGATCCACATCGTAACGGTCTCCAACGAACAGCGTCTCGCTCGGCCGCATCCCGATCTCTCTCAGGATCCGTTCCAGTTTTTCACCGTCCGGTTTTGCCCTCCAGTCGTCATCGATGGTAAACATCCCGGCGAAACAGCCCTCAATGCCCAGGATGCGCGTGATCCTCCCGGAGAGCCCGCGGCTGTTGTTGGTATACAGGTACAAAGCAAAGCGCTCCTGGAGCCGCTCCAGCAGGTCGATTACCCGCTGGTCCCTGGTCAGGAACGACTCCGGCTCCAGCCCTTCGCAGAAAAAGGCGTGCATCTCCTTTACGCTTCCGCCGAGCAGAGTGCAAACCCTGGAAAGGGTTGCCGCGCCTTCCTGTCTATCTTTCAGGCGTTCGCGGGTTTCCGCCATGGCCCGGCGAGCCTCGTTGAGACCCGTTCCCAGCACGCCGGTAAGATAGGAGGCCGCGGCTGCTTTGATTTCAGCGGCAAACTCGTCCGAAACGTACAGGGTCCCGTCCAGATCGAACACGATCGCTCTGATACTGCGGCCAGAGGGGAGTGCCGGCTCATCCCCCCTGCCGGAAATGTCTCCCGACGAGACGCCTTCCTGTTGCGCTGTTTCCGTCATTGATTTGATCCCGGTACCTTCCCCTGTCGGGGGCCTTTCTGCGTGTATGAAGAGTCTGGCGCCGCGCTGCTGGAGCAATGCCCGCCTGGTAATTGGTAATATTTTTTTGGCGGCCTGCCCCGCCGCATATTCACACCTTGCCGAAAACGAAAAACTGATTACAATGGTAGCCGGTTTTCACGGGAGATCGTCGCGGAACCGGCCAGAGCAGTGTAAACATTCACGCGTTAATTACAATCCCTTTCTGGCGCGGAACCCCATGTGGCATCACAGTGCGCAGCGGTCGGCGTTTTTCTGCCGGGCGACGTACCGGCTCCACCCATGACCCCTCCTACCGCAATGGCAGCGGAATCCGCCAGGGCATGGAGACTTGCATGCAGAACAGGGAATTCAACACCATAGAGTCGGGGCCGCGGCGGCGTTACCAGGGATACGACCGCATCATGGGCAATATCTCCTGGCTGCTGATCGCGCTGGTTGCGCTGGACATCAAACTCATGCCGGCGAGCCATTCCAGCCTCCTCTTTCTGGCGGTTCTCTGCACCCTTCTGTTCCTGTACAACATGAATGCCAGGTACGGGCCGTTTTCCGGACGTTACAGCCAGTTCAAAACGTTCATCGATCTGATGGTTTTTCTGGTTTTCATCGTCGCCGTCTGCTGGCACACCGGCCGTGTAACCAGCCCCTTCATATCGCTCATCTATCTGGTGCTGATGGCCGCGGCCCTTACTCAGGGACGGAGAATCACCTACCTGATGACCGGCCTGGCGATTACATCCTATATCATGCTGGCCTCCAGCGAACTCAGGGGGTTCAACAACTTCACCCGCATACTCGAACTCTTCCCCTACATGCTGATCGCGCACCTGGGCGCCATGCTCGCCGGAGAAACGGAAAGCGCACGGCGTGAGGTGGAGCGCCTCTCCCTGACCGACGAGGTCACGGGGTTGCACAACATGCGCAACTTCTTCATGCTCTCCGAAATACAGGAAAAACTGGCCAAACGGCATGGCCGGAACTTCTCCATATGCATGCTTGACGCCGACGGCCTCAAGGCGATCAACGATCAGTACGGCCATCTGGCCGGTACGGAACTTATCCGTCAGATGGCCGCGGTGATAAGCGCCAGTATCCGCTGCTCCGATATCTGCGCCCGTTATGGCGGCGACGAATTTGTCATCATGTTCAATGAAGCCTGCAAACACGAGGTGGCCGGTACTGTCGAGAGGATCATAGCCCGGGTGGCCGCGACCCCTTTCCCGTGGGAGAGTGAATACCTGACCACCACCATTTCCGCGGGACTGGCCGAGTATCCGGGTGACGGGGGAGACCTGAAATCCGTCATGGCTAATGCCGATACCGCCATGTACACCAGCAAGCGCGCCGGCAAGAACCGTCTTACCATCTACGGCGGGAGCCGCTAACGCCCTGTTTTCCCGCATCCCCACTAAAATTGACTCATCCTGCTTGACCCCGGCCAAAAACTGCTGTATAAAGCTGTTCCATGACACGCCCCAATAATATAACCGTGTTATTTTTTCTGGGCGTTGCGCTGCTTCTGGCTTCAGTCGGGCCGGGATTGGCCGGTCAGGGCGGGAAAGATACTTCCGGAGTTCCCCTGACGGAACTTTCCCCGCCTGCCGCGACGACGCTCGAGAACCTCGTGCTCCGGGCGAGCCCCCGCGGTCCGGTCCTGGGGTACGCCACCCACTACGCCAAACGCTTCGAGGGGCGCAGGACCTCGTCAGGACATCGCTACAACCCCGAAAAAATGACCGCCGCTCACCATAGCCTGCCTCTGGGAACGGTGGTGCGGGTTGTCAACCCCGCCACGAAACAGGAAGTGCACGTTACCGTCAACGACCGCTGCGCGCGGAAATCGTTCCATTTCATCGACCTTTCCCTGGCCGCCGCCAAAAAAATTGGGCTCTGGCGCAAGGGGACCATCAAGGTCGTCATCATCCCCCTCCTGGAAGAGCCCGTCTAAGAATCATTTCACCGCATAGGACATTCGTTTGATGTTCAGCAGCCTGCCCAGCATGATGGCGATCATGGCGCATCCGATGCTGAACAGGGCACCCATTTTGGCGGCGCCCTGGGTTGTCGGATCGACGAAGGCTTCTCCTGCGACAAACAAAGCAACCGTCATCCCGATGCCTCCGATCAGTCCAACCAGTCCCAGTTCCCTGTTCTTCATGTTGCCGGGCAGCGGATATCCCATCCTTCTGCAACACCATGCCATACCGAATATGCCGCATGTTTTCCCGATGGCCAGGGATGTCAGCACCAGCCAGGTTGCGCCACCGACGGAGCTGAAGCGCACCCCCGCATTGGCGAGACCGAACATGAAAAGCCCGAAATCCACGATCACCTTCCAGTCGTTCTCGAAACTGGTGATGGTGGAATGGTCCGCCGGGTTTTCTTCGAACGGACGCCTGGTTTCCTTCTTCAGATGCGGGAAGAAAGGGACGATGAATACGAGCGAAAGGGCCGGATGCAGGTGGGCCAAGTACAAACCGGTCCAGCTGAGTGAACCGCCCGCCAGGAGGTAGGGCCAGTAATTCAGCACGTTGAAACGGCGCAGCAGGTATGCGGTTGCCATGCCGCAGGCCGTGAGAACGAGCCAGAGTGGCTGGGTTGGATGGACCGGATCGGGATAGAAGATGGCGATGATCGCCAGGCCGATGCCGTCGTCAACAATGGCCAGCAGCAGCAGGAAGGAGATGGCCGGGTGGCGGTCGCCGAAGACGATCCGGGCGGCAAGCCAGGCCAGAGCGATATCCGTGGCGGTAGGGACCCCCCAGCCACGATGCAGGGACGGCGCGCCGATTACGGCATTGAGCGTGAGATATACGATGACCGGCCCCAGGACCCCGCCGAAGGTTGCCATGAGGGGGGGGATAGCCCTGCGCAGGGGGTGCAGATTGCCGCCGGGCATGCAGCTTTTGGTGATTTCCGCGGTTGCGATACCGAAGAAAAGCGCCATGAAGATGTCGTTGGTCAGAAAGTGAAAATTGAGAGGCCCGATCAGGGGGGAGTGATTGAAGCTGGCGTAGCTTTCCGGTGAGATGTTTGACCAGAGAAGCGCCGCTAAAATGCCGCCTATCAGCGGTACCGAGAACTCCCTTAACATGTTGATGTGTCGCCGCACGGTAATATCACCTGACTTTCTGATGCAGTCGACCACCTTCATACATCGGTGTATCGGTGTCGGCCGATTCAATTATTCGATCAATCTTCTTCACTTACCCGCAGTGTTATCACAAAGGTTGTGCCAATGCCAACGGAGCTGCTCACCTCAATTGAACCACCATGTTTTTCCACCAGAGTCTTGGTGACGAAGAGCCCCAGGCCGGTTCCATCGCCCGGTTTCTTGGTGGTGAAGTTCGGCAGGAATATTTTATCCAGGGTTTCCCGGGGAATGCCGGGTCCGTTATCGGTAATGATAATGCTGATTTCACCCTTCCCGCGGGAGGCGGTTTCTACCTGCAGCACTCCGCCTCCGGCCTCCATGGCCTGCAGGGCGTTCATGACGATGTTGAGCAGGATCTGCTTGAGCTGGTTGCCGTCCATCATGATAACCGGCAGACGGTAATCCAGCTTGGGCAGTACGACGACCGCACGCCGGGCCGCCTCGTACCTGATGAAATCCAGGATAAACCTTGTGGTGAGGTTCACGTCAACTTCCACCGGCGTTGAATCATGGCTGCTGAGACTGAGCATCCCTTTGGCCAGGTGCGAGAGCCGTTGCGCCTCGTCGCCGATTCTGGCAACCATCTCGCGCACAAATTCGGGAATTTCCGTTTCACGCAGGATCATCTGGGCCGCGGAAGCAATTACGGACAGCGGCGCGTTCAGCTCATGGGCGACCCCGGCGGAAATCCTCCCCAGCTCCGCCATTTTTTCATTGTATACCAGCTGGTTCAGGATCTCTTCGCTGAGTTCCTCCTGGCTGTGCGTATCGGCCGGGTCTTTCATATACACTCCGGAATCCAGGCATGCAAGAGCGGAAACCGCCCGGAAGAACGGTTTCCGCTGGATTATGGCGATCGATGTCTGCGGAAAGATCTTACATGTTGTACGCCGACTCGGAATGCTGAGTCTGGTCGAGACCCATGATTTCGTCATCTTTTTCGACTCTCAGGCCGATGGTCTTATCGAGGACGAAGGAGATGATCAGGGTAACCACTACGGCGTAGGTTCCGGCCGCCAGGACCGCGATCAACTGGATCATGAGCTGTTTGGCGTTGCCGGCCAGCAGGCCGGTGGCGCCCACGGTCGCGAACACGCCGGTCAGGATGGCGCCGAAGGTTCCGCCGATGCCGTGAACGCCGAATGCGTCCAGAGAATCGTCATACTTGAGTTTTGCTTTCATCATTACGCCACCGTAGCAGACTACACCGGCGGCAAGGCCCATCAGCAGGGCGGCGCCGGGTTGTACGAAGCCTGCGGCGGGGGTGATGACAACGAGGCCGGCCACGACACCCGAACCGAAACCGAGGGCGCTCGGTTTACCGGAGTGGATCCACTCGGCGAACATCCAGGAGAGACCTGCGGCCGCGGGAGCGATGGTGGTGGTGGCGAAAGCCAGACCGGCCAGGCCACCTGCTGCGTCGGAGGTGTTGACGCCGACGATCGCCGAACCGGCGTTGAAACCGAACCAGCCGAACCAGAGCAAGCCCACGCCGAGCAGGGTCAGGGGCAGGCTGTGGGGCGCCATGCGCTCTTGGGGAAAGCCGCGCCTCTTGCCCAGGAAACTGAGGAAGGCCAGGGCGGAAATACCGGAAGAGAGATGAACCACCGTGCCGCCGGCGAAGTCAAGGGCGCCTTTTTTGAAGAGCCAGCCGTCGGTCATCCAGACCCAGTGGGCCAGCGGATCGTAGACCAAGGTGGTCCAGAGCAGTACGAACAGGCAGTAGGCGGAGAACTTGACGCGCTCAGCCATGGCGCCCGATATCAGCGCCACGGTGATCATGGCGAACATGCACTGGTACATGGCGAAGACCAATTCCGGAATAGCGCCCGGCTCCTTGGTGTAGTTCTGGAACAGGGCCCAGTCAACCGCACCGCTGGCCGCGTCCTTCATTATTACCAGTCCGTCCATCAGGACCTTGCTGAAGTCTCCGATCAGTCCCATCTTGGCCACGTCCGGCCCAAAGGAGAGAGAGTAGCCGATGATCACCCACTGGACGCCGACGATGCCCATGGCCACGAAGGAATGCATCATGGTGGAGAGCACGTTTTTCTGGCGGACCATGCCGCCGTAGAAGAACGCCAGGCCCGGTATCATCAGGAGTACCAGGGCAGAGGAGACCAGCATCCAGGCGGTGTCGCCGGTGTTCAGCACCGGCTTGACGTCCGGGGGGGTGGCGGTGGTTGCCGCAGCGGCCTGGGTTGCGGATTGAGTCGCGGGAGCGGTTGCCGCCGCTGCGGTTGTGGCGCCGGCGGTGGCGGGAGCGTTGGTGATGCTGTCAGCCATGACGGCAAGTGGCGTCAGGAGTGTGAGCGCGGCCAGGAGCAGTGTTGCGACCACATACCTCCTGGGGTCGAGAATGGCTGGAATCTTGTAAAAGGCTCCATTACCCTTACAAAGTGGGATACATCTGTGTATCATGACAAACCTCCGATGTTTCGCGTCGAGTGATAAATTTTGAATTTCGTTCCTAAATTGCCTCGTTTCCTTTTTCCCCGGTTCTGACCCTGACGGCTTCCTCCAGGGGAAGGACAAATATCTTGCCGTCTCCGATCCTCCCGGTTTTAGCCGTATTCACGATGGTGTCGATAACCTTGGAAACCATTTCATCGGAAATCGCGATTTCGAGCTTGACCTTGGGGATGAAATCGACCACGTATTCGGCGCCGCGATATAGCTCTGAGTGTCCCTTCTGGCGGCCGAATCCCTTAACTTCGCTGACGGTAATTCCTTCAATTCCGATCTCGTTGAGGGCATCCTTGACCTCGTCCAGTTTGAATGGTTTGATAATTGCTTCGATGAGCTTCATTGCGCGCCTCCGTTTTTCCTTTCCCCGGGTGTGATTTGTAAATCAAGATGTACATATTCCTTAGCATATGGTGTGCCATAATTTTATGCCGTAAAATAAAGTAGTTATGGATGTGTGTAGGGGGCGTAACAACGGAAAATTGCCCGTATTTACGGCAGTAAGCTGAAAAAAGCGGCAGATAGGTCCAGGTTCTGATGACGTGTGGCGGTGTTTTTTTAGGCACTCGGCAAGATCACGTTTGCAATGGAGGGCACGGATTTGGGTCAGAGGTGGTTTGAAGATGAGTCGTCGGATTGGTAGAGCGGGATGTCTGAGGCCTGATCAATTATGTCTGCTCTGCTGAGCCACTTATTAAAAAGATTCCGTTTCATGGTTCGACAGACTTGGTCTGAGCAATTTCCAAGGGCTTACCACGAACGGAATAACAGTCCGTTATCAAGTCGAAGTCCGTTTGCCCCGAGCCTGTCGAAGGGGCAATGATTAAGCCGTTCATGCTTCGATAGACTCGGCACG
>CAZRPI010000025.1:8001-26964 GCA_964601865.1 uncultured Pelobacter sp.
GAGCCTGTCGAAGGGGCAATGATTAAGCCGTTCATGCTTCGATAGACTCGGCACGAACGGCTTAGATGAAAAACGGTATCGGGGGTGATACAGGCGCGGTGTATTTCTCCCTCGAAGAGAGGTGACGTCATATCGCCTCGTTACCCTTTTCCCCGGTTCTGACCCTGACGGCTTCCTCCAGGGGAAGGACAAATATCTTGCCGTCTCCGATCCTTCCGGTTCTGGCGGTATTCACGATGGCGTCGATAACCTTGGCCGCCATTTCATCGGAAATTGCGATTTCGAGTTTGATCTTGGGGATGAAATCGACCACGTATTCCGCTCCGCGGTACAGCTCCGTATGCCCCTTCTGACGGCCGAAACCCTTGACCTCGCTGACCGTAATCCCTTCTACGCCGATTTCATTGAGCGCATCTTTGACTTCATCCAGTTTGAACGGTTTGATTATGGCCTCGATAAGCTTCATTGCTTGTCTCCATTCCGTGAAGTTATTTGTCTTTGCAGTGGTCCCAAAAAATGATCGTTCGGACTGCCGCCCGGATAGGGGGCGGCAGTCCGTGCCTGGAGTATCTAGATTATACTGTTAATCCTGCGATTTGTAAGTTCCGCCCAAGGGGAGGTGACGGAGGTTGAAGTCCGGATAGGCGGATACGGCAACCTCGTGCTGATCCAGGCCCTCCAGTTCCTGATCCTTCGGAACCCGCAGGCCAACTACCATGTCAAGCACCTTGAAGAAAACCCAGGAAATGATGAACACGTAGACAATGTTGGTTACCGTGCCGATGCACTGGGCGACGAACTGACCCGAATCACCGTAGAACAGGCCGGTTACGGCGCCCTTGACGCCGTTGAAACCGTCGCCGTACTTGCCGTCGGCAAAGAGACCGAGTGCCAGGACACCCCAGGCGCCGTTAACGCCATGGACCGAGACCGCGCCGACCGGATCGTCAACCTTGAGTACGCGTTCCACGAAGAAGACGCTTAAGCAGACCAGGACGCCGGCGATGAGGCCGATGATGACCGCGGACAGTGAGGTTACGAAGGCGCAGGGAGCGGTGATGGCGACCAGACCGGCCAGCAGGCCGTTGGCGCTCATGGAGATGTCCGGTTTGCCGTAGCGGGCCCACATGTAAAGCCAGGAAGAAAATGCGGCTGCCGCGCCGGCGAGCATGGTATTGGTGGCAACGACTGCGATGCGCAGATCGGTGCCGGCCAGGGTTGAGCCGGCGTTGAAACCGAACCAGCCGAAGGCCAGGATGAAGCAGCCTATGACTGCCATCGGGATGTGGTGGCCGGGAATGGGGTTGGGGGAACCGTCCTTGTTGAACTTGCCGATGCGGGGACCGAGGACCATGGCTCCGGCAAGGGCGCAGACGCCGCCGGTCATATGGACGACCGAAGAACCGGCGAAGTCGACGTGGCCGTGACCGAGGCCGAACATGTTACCGAGCTGTGACAGCCAGCCGCCGCCCCACACCCAGTTGGCGTAGAGAGGATAGATGATGCCGGAAACGAAGAAACCGTAGACGAGGAAGGATTTCATGTTCCAGCGTTCGGCCATGGAACCGGTGGGGATGGTGGCGGTGGTGTCCATGAAGACCATCTGGAAGAGGAACAGCGCAAAAATCGATGCGTCATAGACCTTCTCTCCCAGGAAGAATCCGGTTGTGCCGAACAGTCCGAAATCCTTGCCGAAGAGGTGAATGGTAAACTCGTTGCACAGCGCCTTGGCGCCGCCCAGGGTGGCGATGCCGCCGACCCCGCCCATCTGGAGGGCGAAACCGCACACCCAGTAACCCAGCAGCCCCAGGGCATAGATCATGAAGTTCATGGCCATGGTGTGGCCGGCGTTCTTGGCGCGGGTGAAGCCGGTTTCAGCCATGGCGAAGCCCGCCTGCATGAACATGACCAGGAAGCCGCAGATGAGGGTCCAGACCATGTTGATGGATATCTTGTTGTGGCCGACCACATCGGCGACCTTTGCCGCCAGCGGCTCGCTCTTGCCGAGTTTGTCCAGGTCCTCCTGGGTGGGAGCGTTTGCCGAGCCTCCGATGATATCGCTTGCCACCCCCGTATTTGCCCCGGTAGGATCGATTGCCGGAGCTGGAGCAGGCGTGGCTGCAGGAGTTGTGGCCGGGGCAGCCTCCGCCTTTTTTGCGGATGATGCCGCTGCCTGCACCGGCGGACTGGCCGGTTTGTCCTCTGCCATTGCCAGCATGGGTATCAACCCCGCCAGCATCACCAATATGATTGCGCTGAAATATAATCTGAGTTTCATTGGGAAACCTCCGTCACGATATATTGTTTAAAATTCTCAGGAAACCTAAAGAGCCTCGTTTCCGTGTTCGCCTGTTCTTACCCGGAGCGCATCCTCAAGCGGAAGAACGAAGATCTTCCCGTCTCCGATCCTTCCCGTTCTGGCGGTATTCTGGATCGTCTCGATTACCTTGCCGACCAGGGCGTCATTGACCGCGATTTCGAGTTTGATTTTTGGGATGAAATCAACCACGTATTCCGCTCCGCGATACAGCTCCGTGTGCCCCTTCTGGCGTCCGAACCCCTTGACCTCGCTTACGGTGATCCCCTCGACACCTATTTCATTCAGGGCATCCTTGACTTCGTCGAGTTTGAACGGTTTTATTATTGCCTCAATAAGTTTCATGCGGTTTGCCTCCTTTCCATTTGTGGTTTTTTGACCGCCTGTTGAAAAATGTGGGGATTGTTCATGTTTCGATACCCCTGAATCGAAGGAGGCGCCGCCTAGAAAGACAGATCCAGCTGGGTGGTAAAAACTGGTTTGCCGCCGGCATGGGGCTCTTTCTGGAACGGATTGAAGAATACGCCGCCCACCAGCAATGAAACATTCTTGGTGAAAGCCCATGAAGCGCCGACGCTGATTTCTCCGTTGAGATTATTTCCGCTCATGTAGTCGACCGCCAGCCAGAGCTTGTCCGATATCTCGCTCATGGTCCGGTCCCAGGAGGCCATGACGCCGCTGTTAGCCGTCTTCGGCGCGAACGCTTTTTCGGAACCGTAGTAACCACCTACGGAAAAACGGCCGACGATGGGGAAGGTTTTGCCGACAAGGCCGTAAGCTATGTTCTGACAGGTGTTTATGGAGGGATCTTTGTATGTGCCGATGTTGTAGATACCCACGGCGAAGGCAGGCAGCCCCTTGATGCCGAATGCATCCTCGGGAGTGCCCAGTTTGGCGTTGAAGTAGAAGGGGTGGCTGTCCCAGCCGTCCAGACCCTGTTTCAGGAAGTCGGCGCCGATCTCAAGCTTCACGTTCTCGAAGGGTGAGATTCCCGCGCTGACGCCGATGTCGTAAATGTTCGCGCCGGCGCTTGTCTTGGCGGAAAAGCGTCCGTAGTAGTCCACGTCAATGTGAATATCCTTGAATCCCTTTACGTCGGGTGAAGGTATCCATACCTGCGTCGAAGGTGTTGCCATGGCAACGCTGCCTGTCAGGGTAACCGCTGTGCATGCCGTAGCCAGGATTTGTCCAAGTTTCATCTTTCCTCTCCTTTTCAACGTTGATTATGAACGGTGATTTGGATGAAAGCGCCCTTGGTCTCATCGCTGCACGTTCTGTAGAGTCTCTGGGGGGTGAACGCGATTTAGCTAGCAAACGGATTCAGATGTCCGGTATATAGCACGGAGCGTGCCACGGTTGCGTATTACGTTGATTACAGTAGTTTATGGCATTTTTCCTGGGTAGGGGCATTGCGTCAGGAAGGTTCTGGTGGTTTATTGCCTTAAATTTGTGCATTTTTGGGGTTAAGATATGAGCATTCCATGCACGAAATGTATTGCGAGACCTATCTCGTCTCATTGACACCCATCGAATCGATTGATATCTGTTTACCATGACACAAAAATGTTCCTGAATTTCCCTGCCGACTGGAGCCGCAATGGCGCGCATTCACGAAATTGAAAACAGTCCGGTACTGTTCGGCCGTGACCGGCGGACCGGGATCGTGGCGGTGGAACCGGCCGGACGTTTCATGCGCATTTTTTTCAGAACCGAACAGGGCGTTCAGTTCCACGACGACCCCTTTCATCCCTTTATCCTGGCCCGCGATCCCGGTTTGATCTCCGGCTGCGGCGTCCCGTGTTCGGTGCGCAGCCTGGAGGGGGAAGGGGCCTTCCGTTTCCAGCTGTTGTTCGATTCATGGAGCGACTGTCTGAAGGCCCGGGATGTCCTGGTTTCGCGGACCGGGGTCGGCCCCGGCGCCGCCGACGCTCCCTATCTGTTCATTTCCGATCTGTCGCATCAGTATCTGCTGACCACCGGCGCCACCCTGTTCAAGGGGATGGATTTCCGGGATCTGCGTCTGCTGACCCTGGACATAGAAACCTTCTGCGCCCCGGGGTACAGGTTTTCCAACCCGGACCGGCCGGAAGACCGCATCATCTCCATTGCCTGCCGTGATTCCCACGGTCCGGAAACCGTTCTGGCCGGCGACCGGCTGGCGGAAGGGGAGATGCTGCTGGCCCTGAACGACCTTTTCAGGCGGAGCGATCCGGACGTGATTGTCGGGCACAACATCTTCCGCTTCGATCTGGACTATATTGGCAAACGGGCGCGTCTCCACGGCGTCAGGCTGGACTGGGGACGCAACGGCTCCGAACCGCGCGTTACCCCCTCGTCCCGCTGGGTGCTGGCCGACCGTTCCTTCGATTATCCGCGGTGGGATATCTACGGCAGGCAGGTCATCGACACCTATTTCCTGGTTCAGCACTACGATCTGGTCCAGCGCAGCCTGGAAGGCCACGGTCTGAAGCAGGTGGCCCGTCAGCTGGGCGTATCAGGGGAAGGGCGCGTCTATCTGGAGGGGAACGACATTGCCGGCCAGTTCGGCCGCGACCCGGAACTGCTGTACCGTTACAACCTGGATGATGTCCGTGAGACGGAGGCCGTCTTCCGCATCCTGGGCTATCCGTGGTTCCTGCAGACCCAGATTTTTCCCTACTCCTTCCAGAACTGCCCCCTGCGGGGCAACGCTACCCGCATTAACACGCTTTTCCTGCGTGAATATCTGGGGCGGGGGCATGCGGTTCCCGCCCGTGTCGCGGAAACGGAGCCCTTCGAGGGGGGGTACACGGAGTTGCTGCGCCAGGGGGTGGTGGGTCCGGTCGTGCATTGCGACGTGGCCTCCCTTTACCCCTCGCTGATGCTGGCTTACCGGATCAAGCCGGCCAATGAACCGCTCGGCCTCTTTCTGCCCGTACTGGACAAGCTGCGCGGCTTCAGACTTGAGGCAAAAAGGGCCGCCCGCGCAAGCGAAGACGGGGCGGCGCTGCAGTATCTTGAAATACTGCAGCAGGTCTTCAAGACCCTGATCAACTCATTTTTCGGCTATCTGGGGGCGCCGCTGCACAATTTTTCCGATCCGGCCGCGGCCGCCGAGGTGACGCGACTGGGGCGGGCAACCATAAGGAACATGATGGAACTGTTGCGGAGGGAGGGAGCGGAGCCGGTGGAGGTGGATACGGACGGGATCTACTTCCGTCCGCCCGCCGGCTGCGAAAGCGAGGAGCGGCAGCAGGCGCTGGTCAGGCGTATTTCGGAGAGACTTCCCGAGGGAATCGACGTGGAAATGGATGGCCGCTACCGCTCCATGTTCGCCTACAAGTCGAAAAACTACGCTCTGCTGGGGTATGACGGCGCCGTAACCATCCGGGGGAGCAGCCTCCGCTCCCGTGGCATGGAACGGTATCTCAGGGAATTCATGCGCGAGGCGCTTGAACTTCTGCTGACAACCGACGGCAGCGGCTTCGAGCGGCTGTTCGGCCGGTATGCCGACAGGCTGCGGACACGGAAATTTCCCATCGACTGGGTGGCGCGGACCGAAACGCTGAACGATACTCCCGCCGGTTACCGGGCGAAGGTGCTGGCGGGAAAGCGCAATCCCACGGCGGCCTTCGAAATCGCCCTGAAGTCACAACGTGTCTATCGAGCGGGAGATCAGGTAAGCTACTACATAGGCGGTTCCGGAAAGGAGGCGGTCGCCTACGAGAACTGCCGTCCTCTGAGCGATTTCAACCCAGACCGGCCGGATGTGAATATCCCCTACTATCTGGACAAATTGCGGCGTCTGAAAAAACGATTCGAACCGTTCCTGCCGGGTGAACCGACACTGTTCGATGGTTGAACGGGACGGATGGCGGGCTGCCGGGTACGGATGGAATCGAAACCGAACGTTTTCCATTGCTTGCACGGAGCCTTCGTTTGTGGTATGAGATGCTGGTGTAATAGAATCCGGTACGCCGTTACCAAGGAGATTACCATGAAGAAGCGCCAGATGCTTTGCGCACTGCTGACCGCCTTTCTGCTTGCCGTTCCCCTCGCGGTATCAGCCGACCAGCAAGCCGAGACGGTGGTCGGGAAAATGTCCGTCAAATTCGTACGCGGCCTGACCAACACCCTGACCGGCATCGTCGAGCTCCCCAAACAGAGCATCCTGACCGTTCGTGATATGGGGGGGCCGGGATACGTCGTAGGACCGGTCAAGGGGCTCGGCATGACCCTCTATCGCAGTTTCATCGGCATGACCGAGACGGTTTTTTTCATGGTTCCCCAGCCCGGATACTACGATCCCACGATTGACCCTCCGTATGTCTGGGAGGGGTGGGAGCCGAGGCGGGATACTTCGGTCGCCGTGGACCTGGAAGAGAAAAAATAGCGGCAAATCAATGCGTTGTTATTGGAAAGGCGAACCCCGACAGGTTCGCCTTTCTGCTGACAGTCGCCATGGTCCGCAATGTCACGCCAGTCTCTGGCGGAGATACGCCTCGAAGTCGGAGGAAAACTCATCCCGTTTCAGGGCCATGTCCACCGTGGCTTTCAGGAAACCCAGCTTGTCGCCGCAGTCGTGGTGCAACCCTTCAAACAGACAACCGTAAACCTTCTCTTCCCTGGCCAGCTTGAGGATGGCGTCCGTCAGCTGGATTTCGCCTCCCTTGCCCGGTTCCTGCTGTTCCAGGATGCTGAAGATGCGCGGCGTGAGAACATACCGGCCGATGATGGCCATGTCTGAAGGAGCTTCCTCCCGGCTCGGTTTTTCCACCATATCCACCACGTCAAAAACCCGGTCCGCAATCTGTGAGGCGCGCACGCAGCCGTAAGAGGAGATGTTCTCCATCGGTACTTTTTCCAAGGCCAGCACCGACCCTCCATATTCATCGAAAACGTTCAGCAGTTGACGCAGGCAGGGGCGCGCGCTGTCTATGATGTCGTCTCCCAGCAGCACGGCAAACGGATCTTTTCCGATGAAATCCTTGGCGCACAGGATGGCGTGGCCCAGTCCCAGAGCCTGCCTCTGCCGTACGTAGAAGATCTCCACCATCTCGGAAATCCCGCGTACCCGAGAGAGTTCCCGCTCCTTTCCCTTGCCGTGAAGGTGGGCCTCAAGTTCAACGGAAATATCGAAATGATCCTCAATGGCGCGCTTGCCGCGGCCGGTGATGAAGAGGATCTGCTCGATGCCCGAGGCGACGGCCTCCTCCACCACGTACTGCACCAGCGGTTTGTCGATCAGCGGCAGCATCTCCTTGGGCGATGCCTTTGTGGCCGGGAGAAAACGGGTACCAAGCCCCGCAACCGGAAAGACGGCTTTCTTGATGCTCATCAGTGCATACCTCGGAATGGATTGTGACGCGACAGCGGTATCTTTATTGAAAGTCGGTAATATAATGGGTCGGCTGTCGTTTTGTAAAGGATCGATGGCAAAAAAAAGACCTGCCGGAGTCAGATAATCCGGCAGGTCTCAGGAAACGGACGGCAATGCGCCCCCATTGTGGGATCAGGCCGCGCAACACCCTCCGGCCGGACATCCGGCAGGTTTGGGACCATTTGTTTTGGAGCAGTACCCCTGATTGAACCAGCCGTCACCCTTCAGGCTGAAGGCGGTCGATGAAATCAGTTTTTCCACCTTTCCGCCACACTGGGGACATTCTCTTACAAGTGGGTCAGAAAACTTCTGGCGCCGCTCAAACTGGTGATCACAGGCTGAACAACGGTATTCATACATTGGCATGGTAAAAAAACCTCCTGCTTCGTTGTGTTTCCGTTTCTTAGAATAATGACTGCCCCTTCGGTTTGTCAAGGGCACGGTCAAGGCGTTCGTGAACCCGTTGGTGGCGGTATGCGCCCTATGCTCCCGGTATCACACGCAATTCAACGTGTTGTAATCCGGTGAAATTTTTTGTTCTTGCGCCTCTTGCGGACTGAACCGCCGCACTACGCGCTAAGCCATGCTACCCGGACCGGGACATTAGGGGCGGAAGTGCGGGATGGCTTCATGCATCCTGGAGCAACTCATCCCGCATGAGCTGTTTGCGATACATCCCGGCATAGATCCCGTTCCGCGCCAGCAGGTCGGCGGGGGTTCCGGCTTCGGCGATCCGCCCGTTCCTCAGCACCAGGATGCGGTTGCAGTCCCTGAAGGCCGAGAAGCGGTGGGAGACGATCAGAACGGTGCGGTCGGCGTAAAACCTGCTCAGCTCGTTGAGTACCTCCACCTCACGTCCCGCATCGACCGCGGAAAGGGGATCATCCAGCAGCAGGATGCGCGGGGCGGGCAACAGCGCCCGGGCAATTGAGAGCCGCTGTTTCTGGCCTCCGGAAAGGGCTACGCCTTTTTCGCCCACAGGCGTCTCCAGGCCGTCACGGAAAGAGTTCACATCCTCCATGAAACCGGCCTGGCGGGCCGCTTCCGCCACATCCGCGCCCTCATCGCCCTCATCGCCCACGCCGTAGGCTATATTTTCCCTGATACTGCGGGAAAACAGAAAGGCCTCCTGGGGGACATAGCCGATCAGCGAGCGGAGGCTCGCCAGGGTGACCCGATTGATATCCCTTCCGTCAATCAGGATACTGCCGTCGTCCACCGGCAGCAGACGCATGATCAGCCTGAGCAGGGTCGTCTTGCCGCTGCCGACCTCCCCGGCGATACCGATCCGTTCGCCGGCCCGGATTTGGCAGGATACGGAATCCAGAATTTTGTCGTTGCCGTGGCTGAATGAGAGGTTACGCAGTTCGATCCCCTGCCGCACATCCTCCAGAGGTGTGGCGTCCGGGGCGTCAGTCACCGCCGGATCGGCGGAGAGGATGGAGTTGAGGCGCGACATGGAAGAGGCCCCCCGCTGCAGCATGGTCAGGATCCACCCCATGACGGCAGTGGGCCAGACCAGCATGGCGAGGTAGCCGCCGAAGGCGACAAAATCTCCGAGGGTGATGGCGCCGGCGATTACCAGGCGTCCCCCGATAAAGAGCACGATCAGGGTTCCCGCTCCGGTGGCTCCCGCCATTACCGGCATGACCAGACCGCGCAGACGGGCCATGATGAGGTTGTGTCCCAGATATTGCCTGGCGCCAGTTTCAAATCGTTTCCGGAAAAGCTCCTCCCGGCAGTAGGACCTGATGAGCCGTACGGCGGAAACCGATTCCTCCGCCAGGGCGCTCAGCCCGGCCAGTTCTTCCTGCGCGGCAAGCGAACGCTGGTACATGCTGTGACTCACCTTTTTCACCACCAGCGCCGTCAGGGGAAAGGGAATGACTGCGCACAGGGTCAGCCAGGGGTGGATGCGCATCATCAGTGTTATGGCGGCCAGATAGAGAATCATGGTGTTCATGACGTTCATGGCGCCAAAGCCGGTCAGCATGCGCACATTGGTGAGATCGTTGGAGAAGCGTGAGAGGATGTCTCCTGTCCTGCTGCCGGAGTAGAATGGCGCGTCCAGCAGCAGAAGCCGCCGGAAGAGGTCTTCCCGGAGCCGGTACTCGATGATGCGGGCGGCGTTCAGGATCAGGGTTCTGGAGTTGATGCGGGTGATGCAGTTGGCTGTCGCCAGCAGAATGATGAACAGGGCGCAGGTGGCGACGGAAAAGCCGGCGGCGCCCGGTTTCTGGAGAGCCTCCACCGCCAGTTTCATGAACCAGGGGATGAGAAGGGCAAAGGCATTTGTCGCAAGAAGCAGCAGCGCCCCTCCGGCGTAACGCCGGCGGAGCGCGCCGATATAGGGGATGATTCGGATCAGATCGTTTATAGGATTCGATTCCCGGAGAGTGGTTTCTGGCTCGAACGGGCCATGCGGGAGCTCTCTCCCTCCCGGTAGCTCCTACTCCCGCATGCGTTTCGGATTCAGTTGGGAAAGTCTATTCCTTTTTCGCGCGTCGTTCAATTGCATATTTTTCATTGTTCGCGCAGTCCCGTCCAGAGGGGTGGAGGCTCAGGCTCCCTGTCTCTGACCGTCATACACCATCCGGTCCAGCAGTTCCCAGTTGGCCCTGGGAAGGGAAGCGGTGATCTTGCGCTCTTGCCGCAGAGTCTGGATGTGTCCGCTGATCCTTTCCTGGTCGGTTTTGCTGATCTGGATGAAACGGTAACCGCATACCCTGGAATCCTTTTCAAGCCGCTCCCAGACGAGTTCCGCCAGGGCGCAGATCGGCATATCGTCCTCCTGGAACCTGAGGATGAACAGCGACAACTGCGAGGGATTTTCCTTGACTTCAAACAGAAGGCGAATGCCTCCCATGCCGACATTGACCGTTGCCTCCCGCATCGCCAGATTTTCGGGAATGCCCTGACGCCGGATCTGGTCCGAAATCTTGGCGCATTCCCTTCGGTATACGTCGAGCGAGGTGTTGCGCTGGATTTGATACAGCTGTACGGGGGCGTCGATCCGTGGAGCCTGGCGGCGCTGGTACATCTCGAGATTGCTGCGGAGTCCCAGGTGGAAGATGTTGCCGGTCTCGACCCTGAGGAGGTCGGTGACAACCTGGATCCCATTTCCCATTACCTCGGTGTTGACCTTGAAGGAGTACTTTCCCCCCTGGTTCCCGGGTACGCCATAGCCCGTGTGATACGGGATCTTGAGCGCAATGGAATTTTCTCCGCGCCCCACGATGACACCGCTCAGCGATTCGTACTGCTCCCGGTCGCGGTGCTCCGAGACGTTGATCAGATACGCCCTCTGCTTGAGGTTGAAATATTTGCCCATATCGACTTTGTGGTAGTGCGCTTCTTTCATGGCCATTACCTCGTATTCATGGAGTTCGTGAGGCGCTGGTAGTACAGCGTTTCCGATGGTCCATGCCTTTCCCTTCGGATGCCGGACCCGGCATCAAAAAATGAAAAAGCCGGATTGCCGATTATCGGGAGATATTTCGGCAACCCGGCTGTCTACTGGAGATCCTGAGGCTTTCCGCCCCATCCTCGCGGATGGTTTAGTAGTATCGTCTATCCGGTGTATGCAATTTTAATGATAGTGTAGACAAAACAGTGGTTGGATGTCAAGTAAAACACCGGGGGGAAGCCGGAGATCCCGGCCCATGGAAAAAAGCGGCAATGCCGGCGTTGTGATGCGCCTCCAAGAGCCCCCTTCCAGTCGAGGGTGGATGTGGTGGGGGATCGGGGTCAGCCTTTCCTGCTGAATCTGTATCCCACCCCGCGCACGGTCTGGAAGTGGACCGGCTTTCCGGGGTCAGGTTCGAAATAGCGGCGAAGGCGGACAATGAAATTGTCCAGGGTCCTGGTTTCGGTGTCCGTCCTGTATCCCCAGACGCTCTGGAGCAGTTCTCCGCGCGGGATCGCCTGCCCCTCTTTCTGGAAGAAGAGCGAGAGTACCCGCACCTCCATCTCGGTGAGGTCGATCTCTCCCTGGGCGGTGCGCGCCCGGTAGGAGAGGAGGAAGACCTCGTTGTGGCCGAAACGGTACGCCTCCTCCACGGGATCGGGGCGGTACCAGGATGAGCGGCGCAGCATTCCCTTGATCCTCAGGAGGAACTCCTCAAGGTTGAACGGTTTTGTCAGGTAGTCGTCGGCGCCGTTTTCAAGCCCGTTGACCCGGTCGGCGTCTTCCGAACGCGCGGTCAGCATCAGGATCGGGACGCGCGCATCCATTCCGCGCACGGCCCGGCAAACCTCGAATCCGTTCATGCCCGGCAGCATCACGTCAAGTATGATCAGGTCGAAATGCTCGAACTCCAGCGCTTTCAGCGCCTTCTCGCCCGTTTCGAAATGGCTGACCCGGCATCCCTCTTCCTCAAGGTTGAAACAGATCCCGCGCGCCAGGTGAATCTCGTCCTCCACCAGCATTATGTTCGGTTTTTCCGTGGCCATCGATTCTTCAACCGCCTTTTGTCTGCGGCTTCGGCATGGTGATGGAAAAAGTACACCCGTGGCCGATCCCGTCACTCTCCACAACGATCGCGCCGCCATACCCCCTTATGATCGTTTCCACGATGTACAGTCCCAGGCCGGTTCCGCGTACGTTTTCCCCCGCCTGCTGGACACGATAGAACATGTCGAAGACCTTTTTCAACTCCGATCTGTCCAGGCCCCGTCCTCTGTCCCGGATGGATATCCTGACGGAGTTGCCCGCGCTGGCCAGGCGAAGGGTGATTTCGGGGCTGCCGGGCGAATATAGCACCGCGTTCTCGAACAGGTTGCGCAGCACTATTTCCATCTCTTCCGGATCCACCAGCAGCCTGATCCCCTCTTCGGCCTCCAGGGTGATGCAGCCACCCTCTGGCAGTTTGGCCTTTTCCCGCTCCACGTACTCCCGAAGCATCGCGGAGATATCCGTCAGCCTCCGTTCGGCGGGCTTGCGGCGCTGCTCCAGTCTGGCCGCCATGAGCAGGTTGTTGATCAGGTAGTGCAGGCGCTCGGTGTCCGACAGCATGGTGTTAACGAAGGTGTTGAGCTTTTCCTGGGGCAGGCGGCGCAGCCGGATCGTCTCCAGGTGGAGCTGGATGGAGGCCAGGGGGGATTTCAGTTCGTGGGTAACCTGGGAGATGAAATGGCGCTGTTTGGCGTAGAGGCGGGACTGGCGGTTCCAGTAGTGGAAGATGACGTACACGCCGGCCATGATGACGGCCAGCATGACCAGGCCCTCGGCCATGACCACCCAGTTGAATCCCCTGCCGAGCAGCTCGGGACGGTACTTCTCGGCCAGTTCGCGGAATTCGCGATTCCTCCCCATGAACCAGTAGATCCAGAAGATCACGAGGGTGATCCAGACCAGCTGGATGGCGATCAGCGTCTTGACCGGGCTGAATATTCTCCTGAGCAGTTTCACCGCGACCCATCCTTCTGAGATGAAGCCATGCTGCCGCAGAAAAAAGCTCTCATCCCCTCCATTATATGAACCGAATCGCCCCTTACCAGCGGCGCCTCGGGCAGCGAGCGCAGGAATATCTTGCCATACCCCTTGGTGGTTATGCGCCGGTCCAGGATCAGGACCGCGCCCCTGTCGTCCCGGCTGCGGATCAGGCGGCCGAAACCCTGGCGGAACTTGATTACCGCCTGGGGAATGGAGAACTCCCTGAACGGATTGCCGCCGTTCGCCTCGATCCGTTCGCAGCGCGCCTGCTGCACCGGTTCGGTCGGCACCTGGAACGGGAGCCGGGTGATGATCACCAGCCGCAAGGCCTCCCCTTTCACATCAACCCCTTCCCAGAATGAATCGGTGCCGAAAAGCACGGCGTTCCGTTCCCTGCGGAAGCGGGACAGCAGCGAGTGCCGTCCGCCCTCGCCCTGCTTCAGGATGGTCAGCCCCTGTCCGGCCAGTTCCGGAGCCAGGGCGGCATGGATCCTGTTGAGCAGATCGTAGGATGTGAACAGGATGAATGCCCCTCCCCCCGAGATGGTCACGGCTTCCAGGATGCGCGACTGCAGTGCCTCGCCGAAACCGGCCGCTGTCGGGTCCGGCATGTCGTCCGGGGCTGCCATGAAGACCTGGGAGGCGTAATCGAAGGGGGATGCCAGGCGCAGCTCATCGAGGCGCGCCTTTTCCAGCAGGCTGAACCCGGTCCGCTTCTTGAGATAGCCGAATTCCCCCCCGACGGTGAGGGTGGCCGACGTGACGATGACGGTTTTGTTGCGGTCCAGGATACTCTCCCTGATCCGGCCGGAGATGTCCAGGGGGGCGGCGCAGAGGCGGGCCTGAACGCCGCGATGGCCGGATGAGGTCTCAATCCAGCGGCAGTAATCCTCCGGGTCCGTGATCATGAACAGCAGACCGTCCGCCATCCCCTGCAGACGCCCCTCGATGCCGGCGGTGTCCAGCAGCAGGTTCGCCAGCTTTTCCCGGAGCTGTTCCGGCAGCTCTTCGCAGCGGCGCACCAGGGTCCTGAGGCCCGAGCAGTAGTCGGACAGGGCGTCGGCCAGCGCCTGTATCCGCTGCCGTATTTCGTTCCAGAAGGTTTTCCGCTCAACCTCGGGGGTGATGCGCAGCTTCCGTTCCCGGCCGTTCCCGTCAGACTCCCGGCTTACGCAGAGGGCGAGCCAGTCCATGGTCTGTTCGGTCAGGTTCGCCACATCCGGGGTTTTGGGGAGAAGGCTCGTTTCGAGCAGGCCGGAAATCTCTTCGTACAGGGCGTCCATGGCATCGGGCAGATCCCTGGCCAGACGGTTGGAGATGATGTTCAGCAGGCCAGAGCGGTTGGCCTTCTGGGGAACCAGGCGGTGCAGCTGTTTCAGGATGACGCTGCGTGAGACGATGAGGGAGAGATGGCTGGTTGCCACATCCTCCAGGTGGTGCCCTTCGTCGAAGATCAGGCGGGTGAAGGGGGGGAGGATGGCGGTGGCGTCGTAGCCGTTCTCCCCCTTGAGGACGATGTCGGACAGCAGAAGGGCGTGGTTCACCACCAGGATTCCGGCGGCTGCCGCCTCCCGGCGCGCCCGGTAGAAGAAACATTGGTTGAAGTGTTTGCAGCGCGAACGGCCGCACTGGTCGGCCTCGCAGCAGACCTCCTCCCAGGCGCCCGGCCGGGGCACGAAGGAGAGATCGCTGCGGCAGCCGTCACGGCAGCTCTTGCTCCAGTCGATGATTGCGGTCAGCTCCGTGGAAAAGTCGTCCGGAAAGAGGGTCGGCTCGGCCTCGGCGTGCTCCAGTTTTCTCAGACAGGCGTAGTTGGCGCGCCCCTTGATCAGGGCCGCCCTGAAATCCACGCCGCAGTGGCGGGCCAGGAAGGGGATGTCCTTGCGGATGAGCTGTTCCTGGAGATTGATGGTGTTGGTGGAGATGACCACCCGTTCGTTGTTGCGCGCCGCCCAGAGGATGGAGGGAACCAGGTAGGCCAGGGATTTGCCGGTTCCGGTTCCCGCTTCCACCAGCGCCACCCGGTCGCGGTTGAACGCCTCGGAGACCGTCAGCGCCATCCGCAACTGCTCGTCCCGCTGTTCGTATCCCTTCAGGCTGCCGGCCAGCAGGCCGCTGGCCCCGAAGACGCGGCTCACCTCTTCCAGGGAGAGTAGTTCCCCTTTCCGCCCGTGGAACGGGGTGACCACCACGTAACAGCGGCTGCAGCCGTTGTCGACGATGGCAAAGCCGATCCCCTGGTTGCCCGCCACCGAGGCTATCTCCATGTCGGCCGCCGAAGGGGTCAGATTGCCGCTCGGGTGGTTGTGGATCACCATGTCGCTGCCCGCGGCGCGGGAGAGGATAGCGGGCACCGCCTGTTTCGAGCCCCTGGCGATGACCTCAACCTCGCAGACGATGCCGTCCAGGTCGGTGTGGCCGATGAAGAATACCTCGTTGCCCCCGGCCTGGGCAATCTCGAAGCGCATCAGGGCGCGGCTGTCCGGTGTGAAGAGCTTTTCCATAGGATCAGGCCAGCACCATACCACAGGTAAGCGAAAAAAGGGACCAGGGAAATCGGACGTCTTTGTCCGGCGAAGCGGTTCGGATCTTCTGGCGTCCTCTCCTGACTGACTGCGTCACAGGTCTATAATCATCTTTGACAGGACATGGCCAGCATGTCATTATTGTCTTAATTAATGTCATCCGAATCAGCGGCATTGCCGTTTCGGGGCGGAAACCGGTTATTTCCCAAACGGACGCCTGTCGACGCTGGATCCGGGAAGGAGATTATTTTGGGAACGTTAGTTGGAGTCGGAAGCAGTGTAAACAGGAATCCGGCCGAGGCGGGTAAAGAGGCGGCCCTGAAGGCATTGGACCGTGCGGGGATCTCGAAACCCGATTTTGTCTTCGTTTTTGCTACGGTCGGATACAACCAGCAGGAGCTGTTACGGTCGATACGAAAAGCAACTTCAGGAGCGCCTCTGAGCGGCTGTTCGGGCGAAGGGATAATAACGCAGGATACGGTCACCGAATCCAGCTTTGGCGTCTGCGTCATGGTGATCCGCTCAGGCGAGCTGAGGTTCGGTAACGCCCGTATCAAAGAGATCGGCGAGCGCCCCTGCGCAGACGGCGAGCGTCTGGCTAAGGAGGTTACTCCCTTGCTTGCCGCCGACAGCTTTGCCTGCATTATTATGGCCGACAGCCTTGTTTTCGATTTTGACCCTCTCCTGGCGGGTTTCGAGAAGGCTCTTAACCGTGAAAAACCTCTTCCCCTGTATGGCGGGCTGGCTGCTGACGACTGGACTGCCCGGAAGACCTTCCAGTACCACAACGACGAGGTCTTTTCCGATGGGATCAGCTGCGTTGTCATATCGGGAAGCGGGGGGCTTGGGTGCGGCATCAGTCATGGCTGCGTCCCGGTGGGGTCCCGGCATACGATAACGCGCTCCAGGGACAACATCATCTATGAGATTGATGGGGTGCCGGCGCTGGAAGCCATGAAGGACTATTTTCCGGAGGGATGGAAGGAGCATTGGAGCAAGACCGCTGTGAACCTCTGTCTCGGGTTCAAGACCCCGGAGAATATCAAATCCGGATATGAGGAGCACATCATCCGATTCATAATGGGTAAGAATGACCAAGAGGGGTACATAACCATCCAGTCCGAGATCAGGGAAGGCGAAGAAGTCTGGCTGGCTCGCCGGGACAAGGATCTGATTGCGAACGGCATGCGAAGCATATCCTGTCATATTAATGAACTATTGGATGGCAGGAAGCCGAAATTCGTGCTCCATTTCGATTGTGCCGGACGAGGCAAGGTTGTCTTTCGCGAGCGTGAGAAAATTGAGCTGATCAGGTCGTTGCAGCAAGAACTGGGTGAAGACATACCGTGGATCGGATTTTATTCCTATGGAGAAATCGGACCGATCGGTAACATCAACTGTTTCCACAACTTTACATCGGTCGTTGTTGCCATATATTGAACGCCTTAACGCCATATCCACTATGAGTGAGACCGAGATGGAAAATGTTATTCAACAGCCGGATCAACTCGCGGCTCTGAAAAAAGAAAATGAGGCTCTTTCCCAACAGGTGAAACGGCTGATCAGGGCCGAGGCGAAACTCTACGAATATCAGGAAATTCTTGACGCCCAACTCAATGAATACGCCGGGCTTTACGAGTTGAACAAAACGCTGAATAAGGTCTTTGATCTCAGGGATGTCTTTGCGTACGCTATTAAATACGCAATCAACAACCTCGGCTATCAGAGAGTCATACTGTTACGGCAAGACGATAGCACTGGCGGTTATACCGTCCATGCCGTTGACGGATATTACGAACAGGGAGAGTGGGATGCCGTCATGACTCTCTCCATTCCCCGGAAAGACCCGCTGTTGTCGTTGTTGTGTGAGGGCGCCGGGTATCTTGTCTGCTCCGAAGGGTGTGAATTGAGTTTGCTTGCTGAGTACCGATCCAGGTTTCTGATGGACGAATACCTGATCTACCACCTCGGTCCACGTTCCGAGCCAATGGCTCTGCTGCTGGTGGGAAATTCCGGACAGGATTTAAGATTCTACCGACGCGTGGAAGAAAGCGAGAACACGTTGCTAGGTATCGGCAATTTCGCCGAAATGATCTCCTCATCTCTTGAAAACAAAATTTATTACGCAAAGATGAAAAATGCGCTGGAGCAGGAAAGTCTTGCCAAGGCAAAGTACTGCAGTATCTTCGAAAACTCCCTTGACGGGATCTACCAGTCAACTCCTGAAGGGCGATTCTTAAGTTGCAACCCCGCCACCGCCGATATTCTGGGTTATAACAGCCCGGAAGAGGTAATAGAGCGCTGCTATGACATAGCTGAACAGCACTATGTGCATCCCCACTGCCGCAGGGAACTGATGGCTTTGCTGATGAGCGGCCAGGACGTGAAGAATTACGAGACGGAATTTTACCGAAAAGACGGGAGCATCATGTGGGCGCTGGTGAGCCTCCACCCCACCTTCAATGAGGAAGGGGAACTGCTCTACCTTGATGGCATCATGCAGGACATCACGGAACGGAAACGGATGGAAGAGGAGTTGAGAAAGGCCTAAAAACTGGAATCCTTGGGAGTTCTGGCCGGAGGGATAGCGCACGACTTCAACAATCTGTTGGCCGGTATTCTGGGAAATATCTCTCTTGCGAAGATCAAGACCGAGGCTGATTCTAAGATCTTCAAGAGACTGGACGAGGCCGAAAACGCCGTATATCGCGCCCGTGATCTGACGATGCAGTTGATGACATTTTCCAAGGGGGGCTCTCCGGTCAAAAAGACCGCGTCCATAGAGCAGATTGTAAGGGATTCGGCGCTGTTTGTTCTGAGCGGCTCCAATGTCAGGTGCAAGTTTGAAGTTCCGGAAGATATCTGGGCGGTTGAAGTGGATGAGGGCCAGATGAACCAGGTCATAAACAATCTCATCATCAATGCCGATCAGTCCATGCCCGAAGGCGGGATCATAGAGGTCCGTATCGAAAACCGGTCGGTTGCTCCCCGGAATGAGATGTCGCTGGCAGCGGGACGCTATGTGAAAATATCAATAAAGGATCAAGGGGTTGGCATCCCGAAAAAATATATCCATAAGATTTTCGATCCTTATTTTACCACCAAGCAGAAGGGAACCGGTCTCGGTCTGGCAAGCGCCTATTCCATAATCAAAAATCATGGCGGTTTTATCGGGGCTGAATCACAAGCCGGTGTCGGCACGACGTTCCAGGTATATATCCCGGCGTCTGAAAAGGGGTTGCTGGATGTTGCGGAGAGAAAGGAAGACCTCCATACCGGTTCCGGAAAAATACTGGTTATGGACGATGAGGAAATGATTAGGGAGGTG
>CAZRPI010000025.1:27064-33831 GCA_964601865.1 uncultured Pelobacter sp.
ACCATAGAGTGGCGCGACGACAGCGTCATCATGATCGACCAGACCCGCCTGCCGGGTGAAGAGGTCTACAATACCTATACCGATTTCAGGGCGGTGGCCGAAGCCATCCGGGGCATGGTCATCAGGGGGGCTCCGGCCATCGGCGTGGCGGCCGCAATGGGAATTGCCCTGGGCGCGCGGGACATCATCGCCGATACCCGCGAATCCTTCTTCCGCCAGCTGGAGAACGTCTGCGATATCATGGCCCGCACCCGCCCCACGGCCGTAAACCTGTTCTGGGCCATCGAACGCATGAAACGGGTGGCCGAGGAGGGGCGTGACAGGTCCCTGGTGGAGATCCGAGAACTGCTCAAAAAGGAGGCGATCCGGGTGGAGGAGGAGGATCTCACCATCTGCCGCAACATCGGCAAATGGGGGGCGACCCTGATCCCTGATCCCGCCACGATCCTTACCCACTGCAACGCCGGCGGCCTGGCAACGGCCGGATACGGCACCGCCCTGGGGGTCATCCGCGCCGCCCACGAGGCCGGCAAGGATATCAAGGTGTTTGCCGACGAGACCAGACCCTGGCTGCAGGGCGCCCGTCTCACCGCCTGGGAACTGCTCAAGGAGGGGATCCCCGCCACCCTGATCTCGGACAACATGGCGGGCTTTTTCATGAGCCGGGGTGAAATCACCTGCTGCGTGGTGGGCGCCGACCGGATCGCGGCCAACGGTGACACGGCCAACAAGATCGGCACCTATTCGGTAGCGGTGCTGGCTAGGGAGAACAACATCCCCTTTTATGTGGCGGCTCCCATCTCCACCCTGGATCTTACGTTGAGCGATGGAGGAAAGATTCCTATCGAAGAGCGTCCGCCCGAGGAGGTAACGCACATCAGGGGGATCGAGATTGCGCCGCGGGGGATCAGGGTGCGCAACCCCGCTTTCGATGTCACTCCGGCCCGCTACATAAGCGCCATCATCACCGAAAACGGCATCGTCCGCGGCGATTACCGCTCGGGTCTCAGAAAGATCGCGGAAATGTGACATGCGGGTCCAGCGCTTTCAGCACGATTTCAGCAGGATCATGGCCATAGCCGACGCGGCTGAGCGGGGACGGCAGCTCTCGGCTTTCCTGGAACGGCGCGGTTTCAGCTACGGCGCGCGGTCGGCCGAAAACATTTTTCTCATCCGGGCCATCTTTCCGATCGGAACGGTGCATCGCATCACGCTGGAATCGCTTCGGACTCCGATGCCGGATATGGCCCTGAATGCCTTTGAGCGCCTGACCGGCGTTATCTCGCTAGACGAACTCCAGGCCATCGCCTCCCGTCGCAGGGCTCTTTCCCGGTTTGTCCTGTTGTGCGGCGCCTCTCCCTTCCTGGTCAACTCGATTTATCGGAACCCGGCCCTGTTTCGCCTCATGTTTCTGGAAGACGGCCTGGCCGTTTCCCGCACTCCCGGGAGGATGCTTGCCGCCCTCCGCTACCGGATGGGGGAGGGGACCGATTTTCAGGGGTTGCTGAAGCTCCTGCGCCATTTCAAGCAGGAGGAGATCCTGAGGATCGCCATGCGTGATCTGTGCGGCCTGGCCACCCTGGAGGAGGTGACCGGTGAACTCTCCGGCCTGGCTTCCGCCTCGCTGCAGGTGGCGTATGAAGTCTGCCGCCGCCTGCTCGTCGCCGAGTACGGCGTGCCGCTCATGGAGACCGAGCATGGTCCGCGCGAGGCGGAGATGACCGTGATCGGCATGGGCAAGCTGGGCGGAGGCGAACTGAACTTCTCGTCCGATATTGACATCATCTACTTCTACGAATCGGACAAGGGGATGACCGGTGGGGCGGACGGTTCTTCCGGCCATGGCGGGGCGCCGGTGTCGCTGCACACCTTCTTTGTCAAGCTGGGGGAGATGATCTGCAAGGCGCTGTCACTGGTGACCGAGGATGGCTTCGTCTTCCGGGTTGACATGGGGCTGCGGCCGGAGGGGAGGTCGGGCGACATGGCGACGTCACTCCGTTCCGCGGAAATCTACTATGAATCGTGGGGGCAATCCTGGGAGCGCACCGCCATGCTCAAGGCGCGGCCGGTGGCAGGTTCGCTCGAATTGGGAGAACAGCTGCTCCGGACATTGCAGCCTTTCATCTATCGCAAGTACCTCGACTACAACATGATCGAGGACATGAAAATCATGAAGCAGAAGATCGACGCCTCCCTGGCGCGTTCCAGGGAAGGCGAGATCAACCTCAAACTCGGGTGGGGGGGCATTCGCGAGATCGAGTTTTTCATCCAGACGCTGCAACTGATCTACGCCGGCAAGAATCCCCGTCTGAGGGAGCGCAATTCCCTCAGGGCGCTGACCAGGCTTTTCGAGGAGGGGTTGATTACCGAGGATGATTGCCGCAGGCTCTCCCAGGCCTACTGTTTCCTCCGCACGACGGAGCACCGCATACAAGTGGTGAGGGAACGCCAGACCCACAACCTGCCGGCCAAGGAGGATGAACTGCTGGCCCTGGCGCGTCGCTGCGGTTTCCTGCGTGAAGACGGACTCAGGCGGTTCAGTGAAACCCTGGAGGAACACCGGTGCAACGTTTCGGCCATCTACGGCAACCTGTTCTACTCCCGTGACGACAGGCTGCTGAGGGAGATCAAACCGGAAGTTAAGTTTCTGCTGGCTCCCGGCGCGGATTCCGATCTGGTGAAGGACATGCTGGCCGAGCGGGGATTCGAGAATGTGGACCGGGCCTACGACAACCTGCTCTCGATGCGTGACAGGGCAGCCATGGGGGGGCTGACCGAGCGGAGCAGGCGCATCCTGGAGAGAATCCTCCCTTTTCTGCTGCAGGAACTGCTGGATTCTCCCGATCCGGATATGGCTCTGATCAATCTGGAACGCTTTCTGACGGTCATTGCCTGCCGTTCCGTCTACTACTATGCCCTGTTGGCGGAAAATCTCGATACCCTGAAGCTGCTGGTTGCCCTGTTCGGCATGTCGGAATTCCTCTCGAAAATTCTGATCGGTCATCCCGAACTGCTGGAGAGCATGACGTCCGGTTTCCGTGACAACACCGAGAAGTCGAGGGCCGACATGGAACGGGAACTGGCCAGGGTCCTGGAGCGGGGCGACGATTTCGAGGAGGAACTTGAACTCTTGCGTCGCTACCATAACCGTGAGGTGCTGCGTATCGGTCTGAACGATATTCAGGGGAGGGTGAAGCAGACCGTTACGACGAGACAGCTCTCGCTTCTCGGGGAGGCCTGCCTGGCTGCGGCGCACCGCATGGCGGTAAGGGAACTGCAGCGTTTCGGCCGCCCCATCCATACGCTGGAGGGGAGGGAGCTGGAGGCCAACCTGGTGATCATCGGCATGGGGAAGCTTGGCGGGGAGGAGCTCAACTACCATTCCGACCTGGACATTATATTCGTCTACGACCGTCAGGGGATTACGAACGGCGCCAGACAGATTTCCAACCATGAGTATTTTGCCAAGCTGGCCCAGAAGATCATCTCCATCCTCTCGCTGCAGACCCGTGAGGGGTATGTTTACAAGATCGATACCCGGCTGCGGCCGTCCGGCAACGCCGGGCCCCTGGTTACCTCCCTCGAATCGTTTCTGGAGTATCACCGGGAGGAAGCCCAGATATGGGAGCGCCAGGCCATGACAAAGGCTCGCGTCGTGTTCGGGGATGCGTCTCTTGCGGATCAGTTGCGGAGCGTCATCGAGCGCACCGTTTATGGTTCCACCATTGGCGAGGATGGACGCAGTGAGATCCACCGTCTGCGCATGCGTATGGAGCGTGAGCTGGCGCGGGAGACGGTCGGCAGCTATAACATCAAGACCGGCAGGGGAGGGATGGTTGATGTGGAGTTTATCGCCCAGTTCCTGCAGCTGCGCCATGGTTTCCGCTATCCCGAGTTGCGCAGCACCAGTACCATCGAGGTCCTGAACCGGGTGGGCGCGTTGGGGCTCGCGCCGGAGGGGGACGCCGAAACGCTGGTTGCGGGCTACCGGTTTCTGCGCAAACTAGAGAACCGGTTGCGCATCGTCCACGACTATTCCGTGAACGACCTGAGCGGAACCAGGAATTATCTGAACAGGCTGGCGCGAAGGATGGGGTATGACCCGGCCCTGAAAAATCCGGGGCAGGCCCTGATGAGCGAGTACGAGGAGGTTACCGGCAAGATCAGGGACTGTTACGAAAGGATATTGGGAGGAAGAGAAAGGGGCGCTGACTCGAAAGCCTGAGGGACGCCCGCCTTGTGATCTGGTATCCAGATCCGGATGGATTATGGTTTGTTGTCAAGCACTATCCGGCCGAGGATCTCATCAATCCTGGCAACATCCACGGCAGTGTTGAAACAGGGGCCGAAGGGACGTTCGTTGAGGACGCCGATCACCGGGAGAGGGTAACAGTCCTTGATGCCGGAAGTCAGATCGCGTTCGCAGGCTACGGCCAGCACCAGCTTGGGCCGTTTTTCCATGATTACCTTTCTGGCAAGGGTGCCGCCGGTGGCCACCGAGATGTCGACGTTGTACTTGCGGCCGATGTTCACCAGCCCCTTGATATCGCAGCGACCGCATTGGACGCATTTGTGGATGTCGCCGGTGACCTTGATCTCGCAATCGAAAAGCTGGATGCAGTGCGGCAACAGCACCAGAATGCGTTCAGCGTTGATGGAACGGCGCCGGGACAGCACCAGGCTGTTGTTCATGGCGATAAACGACTGACGGATCCGGTCCTTGTCTATTCCCAGGGCCTGCCCCACCAGTTCGATCATCGGCAGGAGGAACTTGATCACGACCAGCCGCATGAAGCGAGTGAAGGGAAGATCCCTGTTCAGGGCCGTGGTGAGCACCAGGAGACAGGTTCCCAGGATTGCCAGCCCGGAGAGAACCGTCATCCCGGTCCCCACGATCCCGGGCAGGGCCGGGTGAAGGGTGGCCAGGCCGCGGGTGGGAATCCACCAGGCGAGAAAGATCAACGCCACGAGGATCAGGCAGGTGAGTCCCATCAGCAGGATGAACAGCCGCTTGTGCGGTGATGCGCTCATGTCGTCGGTTCGTTTCACGGTGTCGGTTGCTCCGCGGTTAATTCGCCGAGGATCTTGCCCGCCGCAACTGGACATCCGGCGAGAAAGCTTGAGACATCCAGGCGCTTCTTCCCTGCCAGTTGCAGCTCCCTGACGAGCAGACTGCCGGAACCGCAGGCCACTTCCAGTTCCCCCCGCGACGAGCGCAGCACCGTTCCCGGAATGCCGCATCCCTCCCCGATGAAGGTGCGGTACAGCTTGAGAGTCTGGCCGTCGAGGGTTGTGCAGGCTCCGGGCCAGACCGCCAGGCCGCGCACCTGGTTGTGGATCTGGCGGGCGGAGCGCCGCCAGTCGATGATGCCGTCTTCCTTGCGGAGAAGCGGTGCATAGCAGGATTGGCTGTCATCCTGCTCCTGGGGCTCGATCAGGCCGGCCGCGAGTCCTTCCACCGTTTCCGCCAGCAACTGGGCGCCCATGGCCGCCATGCGGTCATGGAGGGAGACGATGTCCTCGTTCTCGTCTATGGCGGTGGAGCGTTTCAGCAGGATGGGGCCGGTGTCCAGCCCCTGGTCCATCAGCATCGTCGTGACGCCGGTTTCGGGCTCGCCGTTGATGAGGCACCAGTTGAGCGGGGCCGCGCCGCGATAGCGCGGGAGCAGCGAGGAGTGGACGTTGACGCATCCCATGGGGGGGATGTCCAGCAGCGCCTTGGGTAGTATCTGGCCGAAGGCGACCACCACGATCAGATCGGGGGCCAGGCTGCGTATGGTTTCCACGAATGCGGCATCCCGCACCCTGGCTGGCTGCAAAACCGGAATGCCGTGTTCGAGGGCAAGCGACTTGACCGGCGGCGGCGTCATTTTCTGGCCGCGTCCCTTGGGGCGGTCCGGTTGCGTGACTACGGCCAGGATGTTTTCGCCCCGGTCGATCAGAATCTGGAGGGTGGGGCAGGCAAATTCCGGAGTCCCCATGAAGACGATACGGTGAACGGTCATCTGGCCCCCGCTGCCTGGGCTTCGGCGGCCTTACGCGCCTTGCGCTGGAACAGATCGCGTTTCAGGGGCGAGAGGTGATCGACGAATAGAACGCCGTCCAGATGGTCGATTTCATGTTGAAAGGCAACGGCCAGGAGCCCTTCGGCCTGCCAGGTTTTCTCATTGCCGTCCAGATCGAGCCCCCTGACGATTACTCTGGCGTGTCGGTGAACGTTGGCGGCATAGTTGGGCACGGAGAGGCAGCCCTCTTCCTCGTAGGATTCGCCCTCGGAATGGACGATAACCGGATTGATTGCTATAATCAGATCCCTGGGTTCATCGTGTCCCGAAACATCGATTACGATAATACGCTGGTGAATACCGATCTGCGGCGCGGCCAGCCCCACTCCCGGGGCGTCATACATGGTCTCCGCCATATCCCGGGCCAGCTCCCGAACGGCGTCGGTGATGATGGTCACCGGAGCGGATCTCTTCTTCAGTTCGGGATTCGGATATGTGAGAATGGTGTGAATCATATAATTCCTTATTTCGGTTGGTGGGAAGTCAGTATATAGTTTCGGGTATTAAAAATCAATTTTCAACTTTCCGGACGTTGTGGAGGAGATGGTAATGACAGATCCGGTTGACAGGGTCAGGGCCGCACGGGAAACGGACCGGAGAGCGGGAGGGGAGCGGACTCTCAAAGGGGAAAAGCCGAAACGCCACGCTGATGGAGTCGGAAACGACAGCGTGGACATCTCGCCGGAGGCCCGTGAGCGGGCC
>CAZRPI010000026.1:0-7076 GCA_964601865.1 uncultured Pelobacter sp.
AAGAGCAGTCTGTAATTTGAATTATCAGACACTAGACGTTGGAGGCATGATGATACGGTTGGTTCTTATACTTTTGCTGATTGCAACAGAGGCTACTGCTGAGACAGGGCTTGAGAAGATGTTCAGTGGGTTTGAAACTTGCAATATCAAAGATGTTTACATGGATGAGACAGGCAAGATAAAGGCTGATTACTTGCGTAACAGAAGACCATACAAGAAAAAGGATGGAGTTGCTTACTTTCATGTCAAAGACACGATGTATGGCATACCTGTGGTTGATGTGGCAATTCCGGCATCGACATGGTGTGCGTATGCAGTCACTTTTGATGCCCCAATTTATAAGGTGCGCAATATTTTATCGATTCAATTTGGATCGGATTTTAAACCAGGTAAAAGATCAGAAGTAGGAGAAGCACCTGAACTAATTACTGACACTTCAAATAAGAATCGTACTCTATGGATTTGTTCAAGCCCATATTGATCATGATAAAGATAACAATCAAAACTAAACCATTAGCATTATATAGATTTAATATTATTGTATGCAATAATTGCAGGAGGGGATGTGCGCCATGTTTTGTACAAATTGTGGGTGTGAAGTAGAAAATTCAGGATCGCAATATTGTTCATCCTGTGGAAAAGAACTGCAAGATAAAGACTCGGCTACTAATTCTAGTAAAGCAAGCTATGGGCAGACATTTACTTCAAAAGGCGCGGACTTAGCAAGTCGATTAAGTAGAATATTCAAAAAGAAAACATTGCTTGCTGTTGTGGTAGTTATCGTAGCGACAGTAATTGCGGGATTTGCTTGCAGGGATAGTATCATGGGGGCGCTGCCATTTGGAGCTAGCCCAGGTTTAAGATACATCGCTTTCAAGAAGGACAGAGCGGATCGTTGGGGCATTTTGGACCTGTCAAATGGCGAGGCGGTGATCGCCGACGAATGGAAAGAAATGCCAGGTCCCGTTTCTAAGGAGGGGATCTTCCTGGTTAAAAACAACGCCGGGCTCTTCGAGTTCTATAAAGTCGGGAAAAAGCCTGTCCGTATCGGTAGCGAATACAAAAATGCCGGCGACTTCAATGAGGGTATTGCCGTTGTTACCAGGGAAAACGAATCCATATCGTTTATTGATTCAAAGGGCAATGAACTCTTGAAGCTCAAGGAGGCCAATGGAAAGCCGGTTGAAAAGGCAAGGGGCTTTTCGCAGGGTCTCGCCGCCTTTCAAGATGCCGATGACAAGTGGGGGTATGTCGACAAAAAAGGAAAGGTAGTGATAAAGGCTAAGTATGATGCGGCTGTGGATTTTCGTGAAGGCCTTGCTATTGTGGGGATCGAAGAACCAGTTGTCCAGGCAACAGGCGACGGATCTCCTGCCGCGCCTCAGGCTTCGGTTAAAAAACGCCGATTCAGCGTCATTGACAAGTCTGGACATGAGGTAATTAAGCTACCAAGCGGCGCCGTGCCGACGGGCTCATTATCAGAAGGGTTGATCCCCTATTCCGAAGACGGCAGTAACGCTGCAGGTGTTTTCAGTGTCAAGGGTGATAACTTGATAAAACCCTCCAAGGGCTTCAAGACCATTGGAACTTTTAATAGAGGAGTCGCGGCTTTCTCTGATGGGGAGAAGTGGGGTCTGATAAATAAGAAGGGCGATATCATAGTTAGGGCGAAATATGATGTTGCCTTTCCCATGAATGGCCTCGTCCAGGTGAGAGACAGGGGCAAAGTAGGTTACCTTAATTGCAGTGGTGACGAAGTTATCAAACCTGAATATGACGATGGATTGCCTTTCTATGCAAAGAACACTGTCGTGAAGAATGGCGGTTCCTTCACCGTGATAAATAAGAAAGGTATACGGATTGGCAAGACAGAATTCCAGGCCTTTAATGGTGAAGTTGTTTGCGATTATTACTCCTCCATAGTCAAGAGATTTGTCGAAAGCGATTATCTTAACGTTAACTCCGTGGCGAACGTGCTCGTTCAAAAGCTTACGCGCCAGGAAGTCAATGAATATTACAAGGGCATGCCGCTGACTGACGTCCTGAAAAATTGCGGGATGGAAAACTACGCTCCTCCCATTATGGGCAATGCTATTGAGAATGTGAGCATCAGGAAGGCTGAGAAGTATGCCGCTGTTTTCTGTAATTTCGTATTCGACAGCCCGGTATCGGAGCCTATTGGCAAATATAATAACAATGCCAAATTGACCACTGTCGTTTACCGTGTCCAATTCACTAACCCGAAAGCCCAGAACAGGGTCGCGGAGATTTACAAAACGCTAAGAGCGAAATTCGAAAAGTTGGGATATAAAACGGACCCCATGAATTCCAACGATAATATGCTTAGAATTCTTGATGATCAAGGTGTTCCTGTGGGATTCGTGGAGTGGAACTCTAATAACTTGTCGTTCGGGTTGAAGTTTTTATAGCGTTGTTGTGATGCTGTAAGCAGCATAAGGATGTAAATGAAATATTATTATGTTGTTTTCTAGGACAATACGTTGAAGGGAGCGAACCTTAATGGCGAACCTTATTGTAGGCGTACTTTTGATTTTTATTGGTTTTTTTGTTTTGTTCACAGGGCTCATACCTATTTCGATCTTATTTGGTGTTGTCGGACTGATATTGATAATTAGAGGTGCACTGAGTCTTACGGGTACCGTAGTTGGTGGTACGTTCAGGCTGGCTACTACGAAAAAATGTCCTTTTTGCAGGACAAGAGTTCCTGCTTCTGCGGTTGTGTGCCCTCAATGTCGATCAGACATCCCAAATACTATAAGCATTCATCCTAATCAAAGAGCCAACAGTAACTCAGCATCTACATCTACGGAAACATTAAAGGTCAGCTCCTCGCCAATGCATTGCGTTCAATGTGGTTCTCCTATAACTGACGAATCAATATTTTGTACTCATTGCGGAGTCCGTCTTGCAAATTAGAATTGATATTGCTCTTAACGACATTTGCAACGCAATAGAGCGTCTAATTAGTAGCGTATTGCTATACAATAGGGGGAACAAACCACAATGGAAGATTTGCTAAAAGTAATCAAAGAACTTCAAAAAATGCTTAACAGCCAACAATGGTTTGGAAGAGTTAAGAGCTATGGTCATCTAATGTTCTTAGGCGGCATTATTCTGGTTATTCTTAACCGTTTCGTGATTCACACCAATGTCGCTTATGGAGTAGGCTTCTATTCATTTTTATTTGGAATTATAGTCCTGATAGGAATGGCTAGATACTCATTATTATCAAGTGGATTGGTTTGTTTTGGTATTTACGATTTAATTTTTAACGTTTATGTTATTAATTTAGATGCTGGCGTTTCTATTTCATCAGGACATTTCAATACTTCAACATTCATTGAAAGCTTGATCTATATCGGGCTTGGCTATTTCTTTTTCAAAATAAAAGACCATGGAATAGATGCTGTATCAGTGAAAAAAACAGGTAAAGGTATTAAATGTGAAAAATGCTCTGCGGATAATCCCGAAAAAGCTAAGTTTTGCCGCGTTTGCGGCGCTGAGATAATTGTTCCAAAGAGTATTTTGTGCCCTACATGCTCTGCCAGCTTACCTCCAGGAGCAAAGTTTTGTGCCGGATGTGGCAATAGTGTTGACCAACCCGCCGGCGTCAATTCCTCTGGTTTTGCCCCACCTCCGCACGTGAATAAAGTATGCGCAAAATGCTCATCTCCTTATGACGCAGATGCAAAGTTCTGCGAGAAATGTGGGAGTGAAATATCGTGTTAGAGCGTACAAAAACGTTATTAGATGTCATCTACCACTGAACGCGGAGCCCTTGAATGATTTGCCATAAATGTAATATCGAAATTGCGGACAGTTCCAGATTTTGCTCGAAATGCGGAACTCCTGCGGCTAACAGGGAGACCGTGAAGATGGCTGCAAAAAAGTGCCCGCTTTGCAAGACAGAGTATCCATCTACTGCGGAGTTTTGTAAGCTTGACGGCCAGGCTTTGCGGGAGGTCAGCCCGCCGACAGCTCCGGTGGCTGGGCAAAAAACTGTCGCAATTGGCCGGATATGCCCGGTATGTGGTACTTCAAATCCGTTGACCGCAAAGTTCTGCAGAGTTGACGGTACTGCGTTACAAGCAGCAAAGCCTGAATCTTCCTTTGGAAATCTGGAAGAAACAACTGGCGCTGAGGAAAAATACACGCAAGCAGCTTCTTCTCCGCAACGGCAACACGCAGCCGATATTAGTCAAGAAACGGATAAAGGCGGACGCAAGACATTGATATGGGGATTTCTCGCCATGCTACTCCTGGTTGGCGGTGGAGCGGGCGGATACTATTTTCACAAAACTTCTGATGATACAGCGGCTTCCGTGCGCGTTGAGCCTGAACCGATGCAAAGCCAGGCTGGCAACGACAAGCCTATGAACATGAATAGTGCGGGGGCAGAACCGGCAGCGCCGGTACCAGCAGAACACCGGAGCTTACCATCTGAGATTTCACGTGATCGTGTTAAAAACCTGATTGACACCTTCTTGAATTGTTCAAATACTAAAAGTTATCAAATACTTGACCTGTATGCTGACAGAGTTAATACCTTTAGCGGCAAGACAGTAACAAAGACAATACTCAAAAAGGATGCAGAGGACTACTTCAATAGATGGAATAATGTCAGGTTTACGAGTATAGATGACTTCGTTATTACGGATATATTTGGTTTCAACAATCAAAAGAAGGTTGAGTTTCGCTTCAGCTATCAACTGGAAAATGCTCGCAAATCTGTTTCCGGAATTTCGCAAACAGCCTGGATTGTTGAATTACAAGATGGGCAACTTAAAATAGTTGACCAAAAAGAGAATATTATTTCAAAAAAAAGATAATAGAGGCTTTGTGGGGAGGATGTAAAAGTGATTTGCCCCAAGTGTTGCAATAAATTAGCTGATAATTCAGCGTTTTGTTCAAAATGTGGGACTCCAGTAATGCAAGCGGAGACAGAGAAGGCAAGCGCGAAAAAATGCCCCCTTTGCGGAACTGAATATCCCCCATCTACCAAATTTTGCAGGCACGACGGCCAGGCATTACGAGAACCTGATGTGCCGTTAGTTGCGGGAACCAGGCAAGAAACTGTCGCAATTGGACTGATATGCCCAGTATGCGGTACTTCAAATCCGTTGACCGCAAAGTTCTGCCGAGTTGATGGGACCGCGTTACAAGCAGCAACGCCTGAATCTTCCTCTGGAATGCGGGGAGAAACTGGGATGGGCACAGAGAACAAACATACGCAAGCCTCTTCTTCTCCGCAACGGCAACATGCAGCCGATATAAGTCAAGAGCCGGATAAAGGCAGACGTAAGATATTGATTTGGGCACTGCTTGCATTGGCACTGCTGGGAGGCGGTGGTGCAGGCGGTTATTATTTGCATAATATTCAGAGCAAAGAGCGAGAAAAAATAGCGGAGAACTCGGCACCTCCAGTTCAGAATTTGCCTTCAGAAAAGCAAGAGCCTGCTCCAGAACCTCCTCCCGTGAGCGCGCCGCATCAAGAACGATCAGCGGCTCCGCAACCTTTGCAACCGGCCACACAGATGAATGCCGGAATGTATCCGGATGCATCATTAAGACTTCTCGGTGCACCCGATTTATCTGGCAAGTCGAAATTTGACTTAAAAATAATGAGAAATGAAATCTTCGCTCGACACGGATATATTTTCAGAACGCCTGACATGCAACGCTATTTCAGTAGTCAGCCGTGGTATGCTCCTCGCTTCGCTGATGTGACAGGTATGTTGACGCAGGTCGAGAAGGCGAATGTCGAATTCATCAAGAAATACGAAAGGATGTTCCCACGATGACACTATTTCCTCGAAACGCCCGTCGCATATTTCAGTTTGCCGCATTTATACAGCTTCTGCTCGTCTGCGTTTGTGTTGCGCAAGCAGCGGAAAGCAGAACTGAATCAGTCAATCATACAAAAAGCGCATGTTTACCTTGCGTCAAATTTAACCAGCTAAATACCGAGATTCGCGATGGAAAAATTGACAAGAAAGTAGCACGAGCAAAGGTAAAAGAGTTGCTGGCTGAGGTTAAATCCTGGTACATGACGAATTGCAAACATCCGAACAATGGCGGGTGGGTGTTCCCGGTGGAAAATTATACTCCACGCGCCATTGGCGGAACCAATGGAAGCTGCTATGTGGCAGGCGGTTACAATTACTATGATGGCAACAAACACACTGGCCATCCATCCTTTGATATTTTCATCAGGGACAGGAACCAGGATTCACTTGATGATGCTACTTTGAAGCCGGTCAATGTTCTTTCCATGACCGGCGGAATCGTGGTCTCTGATGAACCGGCCTGGAATGAGAGGAGTGCGTTGCGCGGAGGTAAGTATATCTGGATTTACGATCCGTACTCTGATGCTCTGGTCTACTATGCTCACAATCGCGAACTGTTTGTCTCCGTTGGAGATATGGTCAGACCGGGTGACAGGATCGCTGCTGTGGGAAGAACCGGCTTGAATGCCTACAAGAAGAGGTCTCCTACCCATCTCCATCTCACTTACCTGGAGAACAAGGGAGGCAGCCTCTTGCCCCGAAACATATACCGCGATTTGCTGAAGAGTCGCATTGCCGGTAAACGGCAATAAAATATTGTGAAGTACGGAGGGAATAATGCGAAAAAATGTAATTTCTGCAAAGATTGTCTTGTGTATTAATGTCTTGATTATGGGTTTGCTTCTGTTTCCGCCAACCCTCACCTTCGCCCAACAGCCCCCGGTGATTACAATCTCCAGTCCGTCCAACGGAACATCATTCAGCACCGATAGTCAAATGCTGATTACGGCATCGGCGACGAATACTCATTCGCTTGGAGCCTATATTGATGGAAAGCTGGTTGATCGGAGTGACAATTGGGACAACGGAGTGTTAAGAATCGGCGGCTACACTCTCTGTAACTCCGGCTTGGCTCCGGGCAGACACACCTTGAAAATAACGGCTTTCAACGGAATTACTGCGACAAAATACGTATCGTTTTTTTTGTCTCCAGGGTCGAAGGAGTGTAACGGTAAGCCCAGCAAACCCAGTGCTCCGCCGGATCGCTAT
>CAZRPI010000026.1:7176-12965 GCA_964601865.1 uncultured Pelobacter sp.
ATGTAATGCCAGACATCCTGATATCGTTGAAGGGGGTATAGTGAAAAGGCTGATTATTTGTTTGGTTGCGGCGGCTGTGATGACTGCCATTGCCATTCCTGCTTTTGCGGGAAATCCCGATGTTGAGCGACAAAACCGAGAAGTAAGACGCATCATTCAAGAGGCCCGACGCCAGGAAGCTCTCCGTCAAAAGATGGAAGCACGGCGGCAAGCAGAAATTCAGATGCAGAGCCAGGCTGAACGCAAACCCGACGCCCTTGACAAGGCCGCCGATATTATTAACGCCATAAACATTCTCTTCGGCGGCGGTTCAGACGAGCAGCCTTCCTGCCAATATGTGGACGAATATGGAAACTGTTTACAGGATTAAGCACGTGTCGAGCAGCGGAATTCGATATTCTCCTGATTGAAGATTTTACAGCCAAACCATTGCAACGCATACAGGCTCAAATTAAAGGCGAAATCGTATTCTGCTTCCCATATCCCGCCATGAATCTCTGAATTTATCCCGGTCCGCCTCATCCTGAATCCGTATTATGTAAATTGTAAATTGAATTGACAATTTGCATAATACGACTAAGTGGAATTACGTAATCGCCTATATTGAGCGGGACGTCCGGCAGATGCTGAAAATTCAGGAGCTGGAGGCAAGTTATATCGTCTTTCTGCTCCGGCCCCACCATGCTAATTTCAACAAGAGGCTGATCAAATCCCCCAAACTCTATTTCTTCGACGTGGGGCTCGTCTCCTGGCTTTTGGGTATTCAGACGCCGGAACAGATCGAGACCCATCCGTTGCGGGGCAACATCTTCGAGACCTGCGTGATTGCCGAGCTGATGAAAACCCGTCTCAACCGTGGTGAGCGTTCCAACTGCCATTTCTGGCGGGACAGTAATGGTAATGAGGTTGACCTTATCATCGAACAGGGGACAAAGCTGTTGCCGGTGGAAATCAAATCCGGCAAGACCGTAACCCGCGAGGCGTTTGCCGGCCTGGAAAAATGGCGGGCGCTTGCCGGCGACGCCTCCGCGGAGCCGGTATTGATCCATGGCGGGAGTGACGGTTACCGTCAGGGCGGGATAAGGGTGGTCGGCTGGCGTGAGGCGCACAGCATACTGTGAGAGCAAAAGTCTTTTTCCCACGCGGAGAAATCCTTGAAAAACCAGCTGTCAGGATTTTGATTTGCTTTGACTCTCCGCGGCCTGGCGCGGGGACAGGGTGGTGGCTTTTTTAAACACGGAAAAAATACTACCCGAGCTCTTCCAGCTTCCCGCCCGGTTTGAGAATGAAGCGGCTGCCGCGCCACTCCACCCGGTTGCCCAGGAAGGAGAAGAGCCAGCTGAAAAAGGCCAGCATGTCCCGCAGGGGGATCAGCCAGAGCCACCCGGGGAGCAGGTTGTCTCCTACGAAACGGCGGCTGAAGATGGTGGCAACGCCGAGCCGCACGCCGTACAGCAGCAGAGCGGCCGACAGGGCGGTCGCGGTCGAGGGGGCGGTCAGAACCGCAAGGAGGAGCGCGGGGAAGGGGAGGGTGATTCCCGAAGCCAGGTAGCCTCCCGGCCGGCTCACGCGCATGGTGCGCGCCCAGCGCAGCTGCCGGGAAAGGGTGGTTGACAGGTCCTCGCGGGAGAGCATGCTCTCAACGAAACAGCCGTCCAGCGCGATTTTCCACCCGGCGCGGTGGATCTTGTTGCCCAGTTGGTAGTCGTCGGCCAGATAGTCGGAGAGGGCGTGGAAGCCGCCGATGTCGGCCAGGGCCTGGCGCCGGAACGTCATGGAGGCGCCCAGGGCGAAGGAGAGACCTTCCAGCTGCAGCGCCACCATGACGTTGGGGATCATCTCGGTGGTGAAGCCGGTGGCCTCTATCGCCGTGGCGATGCCGTGGACCCCGGAGGTGCGGTAGAGCGAGGTGACCAGCCCGACTTTCGGGTCGCTGAAGTGCGAGGTGACGGAGGAGAGGTAATCGGGGGAGACCCTGATGTCGCTGTCGCAGACGATGATGATGTCGTGCTTTGCCCTGGGAAAGGTGTTGATCAGGTTGGAAACCTTGTAGTTGGGGCCATGGATGGTCGGATTGACGTTCAGCGAGATGTCCCGGTCCGGGAAGTCGGCTATCAGCCGGTTGATGACCTCGATTGCCGGGTCTTCCGGCGAAGCCACGGCAAAGAGCAGCTGGACGTCCCCGGAGTATTCCTGGGCGCAGAACGAGGCGAAATTCCGGTAGCTTCCTTCGTCCATCCCCTTGACCGGCTTGAGGATGGTTATGGCCGGTCGGGCCGAACCGCGCGGTTTGGGAGCGGCAAAGTAACGGCGGCCGCAGACCAGCGAGATCAGGCTGTAGCAGAGCGCGGGGAGCGTGAACAGGAAGGGGAGGATTGTCCTGAGCATCATGGGACCTTCTGAATCAGAAAGAAATAGGGGGCGTTTTCCCGCGCATTGGCCTGGGCCATGCGCCAGACGTGGAACGACCGCTGGTCGAGGGCGGAGATGAGGCTTGAAACCGCGCCTCCCTCTGCGGCGCCCCCGGGATGGCCGGGGTAGACGGTTATCGCCAGAATCCCCTCCGGTATGAGGAGTCGCAGCGCCTGCTCCAAGGCGGGGAGGGTGGTGCCCGGGCGGGTCGTGATGTCGCGGTCGCCGCCGGGGCGGTAACCCAGGTTGAAGATGACCGCCCTGACCGGGATGGGCACATGGTCGGCCATGCGTTCGTGTCCCCCCCTGATCAGCTCCACGCGGTCCGATAATCCGGATTTTTCCAGCCTGTCCGCGGTCTGCCGGATCGCCTCCTCCTGGAGATCGAAGGCCCACACCCTGCCGCCTGGTCCCACCAGTTCCGCCAGCAGGAGCGTATCGTGGCCGTTGCCGCAGGTGGCGTCCACGGCATGGTCTCCCTGGCGGACGAACCTGCGCATGAACAGCCGCGCCAGTTGTGTCGGGCCGTGGAGCAGGGCGGTATGGGGGGAGGGGGCGGTTGTCATGATCCACCAGCATAGCAGATGCGGCCATGATTCGCCACCCGGAAATTCATTTGCATCCTGGCCCGGAACAGCGTAGAAACGGGACTATGATTGTACGAAGAACGGTAACGGCGGAGCTGGCGGGGCGGCGGCTCGACGAGGCTCTCCCCCTTCTCTGCGAACAGGTGAGCAGGTCGGAGGCGCGGCGGATCATCGATCGCGGCGGCTGCGCCGTCAACGGCGGCATGGTCAGGGTGGCCTCCCGCGTGGTCAGGGAGGGGGACGTGGTTGAGGCCGGGATCATGGAGGCGGGGCGTTTCCGGGAGCTGCTCCTCCCCGCCGAGGCCCTGCTGTTCGAGGACGCCGAGCTGATCGCCGTGAACAAGCCTGCCGGAGTCAACACCCAGCGCACCCCCTACCAGTTGAAAGGGACGCTGGAGTACTGGGTAACGGAGTATTTCCACCGCATTGGCATCGATGAACCGGCCAGGGTCATCCACCGCCTGGACCGGGGCACGTCGGGCGTGATGCTCTTCCCCAAGGGGAAGCGGGCGGCGGCCCGGCTTTCCGGCCTCTTTCATGACGGGCTGGTGGAAAAGCTCTATCTCGCCCTGGCCAACGGCTCCCCCGAAATGGAGAACTGGATCGTGGAGGGAGCCATCGGCAAGGTCGGGAGCGGCCGCTACGGCGTCGTGGCCGGAGGGCGGCCGGCGCGGACCGTTTTCCGCTCCCTGGCAACGGCGGAAGGGTATTCCCTGGTGGAGGCCAGGCCGTTGACCGGCCGCACGCACCAGATCCGCGTCCATCTGGAGGCGTCGGGGCTGCCCATTGTCGGCGATGCAACCTACGGCGGAGAGTCCGCCGGACGGATGATGCTCCACTGCGCGGCTCTGGTTTTCCGTGATGGAGCCGGAAACCCCAGGTGTGTGGGGGCGTTGCCCGATGAACTCTTTCAGGCCTGTCTGCGGGAGAAGGGGCTCTGCTGGGAGTTCGGCCGGTGGCTGGACAGCCGCCGGAACGGGTAGAAACGTTTTTCCCGAGGTTCCCTGTTTTCGGGAGGTTAGCCGGAGTCCTCGCCTGTCCGGGCCATGGCAAAATGTTCTTTGCACCTCCCAGCTGTTTATGGTAGTTTTCCCTTTTTCCATCCATATCAATCAGTCGGGAAACCGGAAACCAATGTCCAGAATCATTTGCATAGCCAACCAGAAGGGTGGGGTGGGGAAGACGACCACGGCCGTTAATCTGGCTGCGTCACTGGCGGCGACGGAACGCCCTACCCTGATCGTGGACATCGATCCCCAGGGTAACGCCACCAGCGGCGTGGGCCTGGACAAGGAGTCCCTCGGTCGGACGATCTACGATGTCCTGATCAACGGCGCGGACCCGGCAGGGCTGGTCGTGGATACTGGACAGCCCTATCTCAACATCCTGCCGGCGAATTCCGATCTCGCCGGGGCCGAGCTGGAGCTGGCCGGTCTGGAGGCGCGTGAACAGAGGCTGAAGTTCGCCCTGGCCGAGTTGTCGGCGCATTACCGCTACATCCTCATCGATTGTCCCCCTTCGCTGAACCTGCTGACGATCAACGCCATGACCGCGGCGGAGTCCGTGCTGATCCCGCTGCAGTGCGAGTATTACGCCATGGAGGGGCTCTCCCAGATTCTGCACACCATCCGGCTGATGCAGAAGGGACTCAATCCCTTCCTGAAGATCGAGGGGATACTGCTGACCATGTTCGACGGCCGCGGCAATCTGGGCAAGGATGTGGCGGAGGAGATCCACAACAGTTTTCCGGGGCAGGTGTTCGAGACGATTATCCCGCGCAATGTCCGCCTGGCCGAGGCGCCGAGCCACGGCCGTCCCATTATCTATTACGACATCAATTCGCGCGGCGCCGTGGCATACCTGAAACTGGCCCGCGAAATAATACGGAGGGAGACTGCCAATGGCTAGGGTAGGTGGCCTGGGCAAGGGAATGGCCGCTCTTCTGAACGTCAGGGAGAGTGCGGAGGAGAATCGGGAGTTTTTTGTCTGCCCGATCGAAATGATACGCCCGAACAAGTGCCAGCCCCGGAAGCATTTTGCCCCGGAACGGCTCGAGGAACTGGCGGCTTCCATCCGGGAGCAGGGGATCATTCAGCCGCTGGTGGTGACGAAAAAGGATGGCTACTACGAGATAATCGCCGGCGAACGCCGCTGGAGAGCCGCCCAGAAGGCCGGACTGCGGGAGGTTCCGGTTGTCATCCGCGAGGCCAGTGATCAGGCGCTGCTGGAGCTGGCCCTGATCGAAAACATCCAGCGCCAGGACCTGAACGCCATCGAGGAGGCCCACGCCTATCAGTCCCTGGTGGAGCAGTTCGCCATCTCCCAGGAGGAGGTGGCGCGGCGGGTCGGCAAGAACCGCACGACCGTCACCAACTCGCTCCGGCTCCTGAAACTTCCCGAGAATGTGCAGATGGACATCGTCGAGGAGCGCCTCAGCATGGGGCACGCCCGGGCCCTGCTCTCCCTGGAGCGTCCGGAGCTGATCGAAAAGGCCCGGCATGACATCCTGCGCCGTCAGTTGAGCGTGCGCGCGACCGAAGAGCTGGTGCGCAGGCTGAAGCAGAATCCCAGTCCCGTATCCACCAGGCCCCCGCGGCAGCCGGACCTTCTCCTGAGTTCCCTTGAGGAACAGCTGCAGAAGCGTTTCCAGTCCAGGGTGTCCATCCGGAAGACAGGTGCCAGGGCCGGAAAGCTGGAGATCCATTTCAGCGACTCCGAGGAGCTGGCCCGGATCATCGATCTTCTTGAGGGGTGACGCCCCGGAGTTGCGGTTTACGTTAACCGTGTTTT
>CAZRPI010000026.1:13065-33006 GCA_964601865.1 uncultured Pelobacter sp.
GGCGTAAGTGAACGGCATTACAGCTAGGCCGCATCCAGTCCCATCCTAACCTCCCCTCTGCCGCACCTGTGGAAAGAATAGATGCTTTTCCCTGCTCTTCACCTCCCTCTCCGCTTGCCGGCGCTTCCGGATGCGAAGCCGGAAACCGCGGCAAACTCCGTTCCTGTTCAGGAAGTTTCCGTCCGCTGCCCACCGGTTGTCGTGTCCGGGAAATAATGAAGGCAAGCACCATTCCCGTGATGCGGGGATAGGTTTAACTGTGGGTTAAAAAATAGTTCTTGACATTTCGTTATAACCCTATCTATATAATGCCTCCAGGTGTCACGCTGGAATAGAAGACCTCGATTCGTCCCCCCGACCCCAGGACCATGACTGTCCGGACTGAACGGCGCCGCTGGCAACAGCACCGCCGTTCAGTCGTTTAAAAGAGCCTGGCGCGGCCTGGCGTCGGCGGCGGATCGGCTGTTTACCGTCCTGCCCGGTTTTCCTGATTTGTTAATTATGCGCTTGTTTGGTGATATAATGCTGACTGATCATCTTTTTTCCGGAGGGGTGACAGGTTGTTTTTTTCAAGTCCCGGAACTTGTTTGAGACAGATATCACGCAGAGGGAGCCAGATCTGCCATGAAGAGTAATGAACTGGTATTGTTGGCCGTATTTGTTCCGGTGCTGGGCGCGTTCCTGCTTCCGCCCGTCGGAGGGATTTCCAGGGGGCTGAGGAATCTTGCCGCCCTTGCCATGGTCTGCTTTTCCCTTGTCTGTTCCGCTCAGTTGCTGCCCCACGTTCTCAACGGTGAAATCGTCAGAATATCACTCCCCTTCCTGGCGGGCAGCGAACTTTTTCTGGCTGATCGTCTGGCGGTTTTCATGGCGTCGGTCTCCTCCCTGGTGGGCGCAGTGATCGTCCTCTACTCCATGGGCTACATCAGCCACTACAAAAACCAGAACGAATACTACTTCATGGTGGTACTGTTCCTGGGGTCCATGATGGGACTGGTCTACTCGTCCAACCTCATCCTCATCTATCTCTTCTGGGAAATCACGGCCATAGCGTGCTGGCGCCTGATCGGGTTTTTCCGGGAAAAAACCTGCGTCATCCGGGCGGACAAGGCGTTTCTCGTCACCGGCTTCGGCGCGTTCGTCATGCTCATCGGCTTCATCCTGGTGTACTCCCAGTACGGCACCTTCGATCTCCAGGCCATCAGGAATGCTTCGGCAGGCCATCCGGTGGCCAATCTGGCGGTCCTGCTCATCCTGTTCGGGATCCTGTCCAAATCGGCGACCCTTCCCCTCCACACCTGGCTTCCGGACGCCGGCGTCGCCCCGACTCCCGTCACCGCCCTGCTCCACGCCGCGGTCCTGGTCAAGATCGGCGTCTACGTCTATGCGCGTCTCTTCGTCGCCACCTTCACCGTTGATCCGGTGTGGGAGACCGTGGTGCCGCTGATCGCGGGGGTAAGCTCTCTCGTGGCGGGCGGCGCGGCCCTGATCGAAAATGACATGAAGAGGATCATTGCCTATTCCACCGTAAGCCAGCTGGGTTTCATCCTGCTCGGCCTTTCCATCGGCAACGACGTGGGGCTGGCGGGCGGTCTCCTGTACATCCTCATGCACAGCATCGCCAAGGGGGGGCTCTTCCTCTGCGCCGGAGTCGTGGAACAGAAGCTTCATGTCAAGGATATTACGCAGCTGGGCGGATTGATCAGGACCATGCCGATCACGGCGGTCTCCTTTCTCCTCTGCGCCTTTTCGGTCATGGGCATCCCCCCCTTCGGAGGGTTCTTCAGCAAGTACCTGGTCATCTCGGGCGCCATCAAAAGCGGTCACCAGCTGATCTCCGTGATCTTTGTCCTGGGCGCCTTCCTGACCATGATCTATCTGTTCAGGCTGTTCGCCATGATCTTCATGGGTGAGGCCAAGACCGAGCCGGTGGCGGAGGGGGCGCCGGTCATGGTCGGGAGCGTGGCGCTGCTGGCGTTTCTGTCCATTGCGGGTGGCATCCTGATCAACTACCCTTCCGACTTTGTTCAGTCCACCGTACATCAGATAATGAGGATGGCGCCATGATGGAAAAGATGATGCTGCTGGCCATAGGAATCCCGATCGTCACCGGAATTGCGGCGCTGCTCCTGTCAGGACGGATACGGGATATTGCGGTCATGCTTGCCGCAACGGTCAACCTGGTGATCTGCCTGGTCATGGGCGGCCGTGAAGCGCACCTGTCCTTCCCCTGGGGGGGATACGGCATACTGTTCGAACTGCGTCTCTACCATTTCAGTTCGTTCGTGCTCGCTGCCGCGGCCGGCTTCGGATTCCTTGTCTCCCTCTATTCTCTCCGTTTCATGAAAGAGCGCGAGAAAAACCGTCAGTACTTCTCCTACCTGTTCATCTCCCTGGGCATGGTCAACGGCGCGGTTCTGGCCGACAACCTGGTCCTGATGCTCTTCTTCTGGGAGGGGCTGCTGGGGACCATCTTCGGCCTGATCGCCATCGGCAACCGGGAGGCGTTCCGGTCCGCCATCAAGGCGTTCGTGCTCATCGGGGTCTCCGACGTGCTGATGATGGTCGGCATCATGATGACCGGTTATCTGGCCGGTACCCTGACCACCTCCAGGATCCACCTTCCCATTGACACCGCCTTCGCGGGCTTCGCGTTCATCCTCCTGGCGATCGGCGCCACCTCCAAGGCCGGCGCCCTGCCGTTCCACAGCTGGATTCCCGATGCCGCCACGGACGCTCCCCTGCCGTTCATGGCCCTGATGCCCGCGGCCCTGGAGAAACTTCTGGGGATCTACTTCCTGGCCCGGATCACCCTTGACATCTACGCTCTCAAGCCGGGTTCGGCGATGAGCATCGGCCTCATGACCCTGGGGGTGGTGACCATCCTGATCGCGGTCATGATGGCCCTGGTCCAGAAGGACTACAAGCGGCTCCTCTCCTATCACGCCATCAGCCAGGTCGGCTACATGATCCTGGGGGTCGGCACCGCCCTGCCGGTGGGGATCGTGGGTGGGCTCTTCCACATGATCAACCACGCCATGTACAAGAGTTGCCTGTTCCTCACCAGCGGCGCGGTGGAATACCGGACCGGCTCCACTGATCTCAACGGACTGGGGGGAGTGGGGAGGCGCATGCCGGTGACCTTCGCCTGCTTCATCATCGCCGCCGCCGCCATCTCCGGGGTCCCCCCCTTCAACGGCTTCTTCTCCAAGGAACTGGTGTACGACGGAGCCCTGGAATGTCACTGGATCTTCTACGCCGGCGCCCTGCTCGGTTCTTTTCTCACCGCGGCCTCTTTCCTCAAGCTGGGGCACGCCGTTTTCCTCGGCAGGAACGAGGAACTGCCCGATACGGTGAAGGAAGCGCCGTTCAGCATGCTCGTCCCCATGATCGTCATCGCGGGCGGCTGTGTCCTGTTCGGGATTGCCAACCCGTTGCCCATCAATCATCTGATCGTGCCGGTCATCGGCGCCCAGCGGGCCGTTGGGCACCATTTCTCCGGGATCCCCGAGAACAGCTTTCTCGTGATCATGACCATCACCGTGCTCCTGGCGGCATACATCAACCATATGTACGGGGTGGGCAGAACCGGCAAGGGGGTGGGAGCGGTGGACCATATCCACCATTCCCCCCTGTTTGAGCCGATCTATGACAGGGCCGAGAGGCGCATGTTCGATCCCTATGACCTGGGGATGGCGGCAGTCCGGCTGATCGCGCAACTCTCGTGGAAAGTGGACCGTGGGATCGACTGGGTGTACAACGGCATGGCCGCCGGCATGGCCCGCTACCTGTCGCTTGCCGTGCGTCGTCTGCACAGCGGGGACTATTCCGCCTACATCGTATGGACCGCCATAGGAGCCGTGCTCATATGCATTTATATGAACGCATGATGGCATTGACCTGGAGTCGTGACGCCGGAATGCCGCAGTGGCCGGAAGAGCCGGGGCCCGAACGTCGCCCATTTCTTGGCAGGCTGCCCACTCTGCCGGTCCTCCGTCGTTTCGCCGGTTCTCTCATGAAGCGTAAAGGCAGAGGCCTGCCGGACCAGCGGAGGCATGGAGGCGCTACGGATCCAGGATTTATAAGGAGGACGGCACAGTGACTTCGCTATTACTCATCATTCCGTTGCTGGGATTCATCCTGGTGAACATTCCGCCGGGTGGGGCACTGAGAAAAAAGCTGATCGCCTGCCCTCTGGCGATATCCGCCCTGCAGGCGGGGATCACGCTTTTCCCCCAGGCGCCGGTCTGGACCTCCTGTGAAAGGACCGGGGCTTTTCTCCCCTTTCTCCGGGTCGACGGCATCAGCATGCTCATGCTGCTTGCCATCGCTCTCGTCGTACTGCTGTCGTCCGTCGTCAGCATCGCGCTGATCAGGGATGAAAAACAGCACTTCAACTTCGTGAACCTGGTGCTCCTGGCGCTTCTGGGCATGAACGGCGTTGTCATGGTGACCGATCTCTTCTCCCTGTACGTGTTTCTGGAAATCGTGGGCGCCTGTTCCTTCATCCTCATCGCGCTTCAGCTCCGGCGCGAGATGTTCGAGGGCGCCTTCAAGTATGTGGTCCTTTCCGCCATCGCCACCATGCTGATGCTCACCTCCATCGGCATCCTGTTCCTGGCGGCGGGCGACACCTCGTTCTCTTCACTGGCCCATGCCATCTCCACGCAGCGGGCCAATACCATGGTGCTGTTCGGCGTCATCCTGTTTCTCACCGGCCTGTTCATCAAGGGTGGGGTGGTTCCCTTCCACGGATGGCTGCCCGACGCCTACTCCTCGGCCGCCGCGCCCGTCTCCATCCTCCTGGCCGGGATTGTCACCAAGGTTTCCGGAGTCTACACCCTGATCCGGCTCGTAACGGAGGTGTTCGGGGCGACACCTAAAACGAATCAGGTAATTCTCTTCGTCGGCGCGCTCTCCATTGTCGTGGGCGCCCTGGCCGCACTGGGACAGAACGACTTCAAGCGCATGCTCGCCTATTCGAGCATCAGCCAGATCGGATATATAATAATAAGCCTGGGAACCGGCTCCAGCCTCGGTATTGCCGGCGCCGTCTTTCACCTGTTCAACCACACCATCTTCAAGGCCCAGCTTTTCGTGAACGCCGCTGCGGTGGAAGAGCAGACCGGGAGCAGGGACCTGGGACGGATGGGAGGACTGGCGGCCAGGATGCCCATAACCGGCGTGACCTCCATCGTTGCCTTCCTCTCGGCGGCCGGAATACCGCCGCTTGCGGGTTTCTGGAGCAAGCTGGTCATCGTGGTTGCCCTCATGAAGAGCGGCCACCCCGTGTACATGACTATCGCCATTCTTGCCAGCCTGCTGACCCTGGCCTACTTCCTCACCCTGCAGAGGCGGGTGTTTTTCGGTGAGCTTGTGTCCGAATTCGAGAACATCAGGGAGGCGGGGTGGCTGCTGACCCTGCCGGCGGTCGTGTTCACTCTGATCATAATCGCCACCGGACTGACCATACCGTTTCTCTTCAACACCATCATTCTTCCCATCGGGAGGATACTATGACCACCCTGCTCCTGATCCTGCTGCTGGTGACCGGTTTCTACTCCATCATCTCCCGGAGCCTGCTCAAGGCGGCCATCGGTCTCGCCGCGGTGAGTGCCATACTGACCCTTCTCATGTTCTCCCTGGCCTCACCCCTGGCGGCGGTATTCGAACTGTCGGTCTGCGCCGGCCTCATCACCGTGGTCTTCGTGAGCGTCATCAGCATGACGAAGCCGGCCGCGCCCGGAGATCATGTGAATATGGAGCCGAACCATTACCGTAAGTACATCCCCATGTTCATCCTCGGGCTTTTGGTCTGGTGGGCAATGCGGACCTTTCTGGGTGCCATTCCGGTTGCCGTCACTCCCGCCGCCATGCGCCCGGATGCGGGACATGCGCTCTGGGAACTGCGCAGGACCGATGTTTTCGCGCAGCTGGCGCTCCTGTTCGTGGGGGTCTACGGGGTAATCGTTTTCTTCAAGGAGCTGAAAAATGACGAATGAGCTGGCGTCGGCGTGTCTGAATCCGTTCTGGAGCTACTTTGTCTGTTCCGCGATGCTGATCCTGATGGGACTCTACTGCATTGCCGTAACGAGAAACCTGGTACGGGTGCTCATCGGAATGGAACTCATGACGAAGGGAGTAACCCTCATCCTGACTGCATCCGGCTATCTGTCCGGCAATACGGGATTTTCCCAGGCGCTGATCATCACCCTCATCGTCGTGGAAGTGGTAGTGATTTCCGTGGCGGCCGGGGTGGTCATCGGTCACTACAGGAAAACCGGCTCCCTCGATACCCAAACCATGAACAGCCTCCGGGGCTGAAAAAGAGAGGTACGTTAACGTGGCATCGTTTCTATTGACACCGCCGTTGGCATTTATGGTTCTGGCCCTGGTCGTTGCCCTCGAACTCTGGTCATTCGGCTTCATCAGCGCCAGGGGCAAGGATCGGCCGGGCAAGAACAAACCCTATGCGTGCGGCGAGGATATCACCCACCACCGCGCCCAGCCGGATTACAGCCAGTTCTTTTCCATCGCATTCTTTTTCACCATCATGCACGTGGTCGTCATGATCATCGCCACCGTTCCGGCCGCTTCTCCCCGGGCCTCGGCCATGGCCGTGCTGTTCACCCTGGCCGCCGGTCTGGGACTGTTCGTGCTTTTCAGGAGGGACGACTGAGATGAAGATCATCGACAGACTGGTCAACTGGTCGCGCATCAAGTCCCCCTGGGTTATCCACTTCAACACCGGCGCGTGCAACGCCTGCGACATCGAGATCGTCGCCACCCTGACGCCGGTATTCGACATCGAGCGTTTCGGGTGTCTGCTCAGGGGAACCCCCCGGCATGCGGACGTGCTCCTCTGTTCCGGCCCGGTAACCCGCCAGACCAGGGACCGGATCGTCAGGATCTATGAACAGATGCCGGAACCCAAGTTCGTTGTGTCGGTGGGAACCTGTTCCTGCTCCGGAGGGGTCTTCCAGGGATGTTACAACGTCATGGGAGGGCTGGACACGGTTGTGCCCGTATCCGCCTATATTCCGGGATGTCCCGTCCGCCCCGAGGCGATTATCGACGGCGTTGTCAAGCTCCTCGCCACGCTGGAACGGAAAGAAGAATCGGCCCAGACGCCGGTGGGACCGGCTGCCGGAGAGGACCGGCATGAGGAGGAAAAGAACCATGGCGAATGAAGAGAGTATTGCAAAACAGTTGGTCGAGCGGTTTCCCGAACTGGCGGGAAAGACGCGAGTGGCGCGTGCAAGGAGGATCTTCACCGATGTTCCCGAGAGCCGTTTCATCGAGATCCTCGACTACGTGCGCAACGAGCTCGGTTTTCCCATCCTCTGCGTTATTGTCGGCCTGGATGAGGGTGAAACGTTTGGAATCCTCTACATCCTCTCTTCCCCCAACGGAACCATCATAAGCGTCAGGCGCCACATTCCCAGGGACAATCCGGTCATGGACTCGGTGTACGACAGGCTGCCGAACAGCGAGATTTACGAACGGGAACTGGTGGACCTCCTGGGGATCAGGGTAAACGGTCTTCCCCCGGGTGCCCGTTATCCCCTGCCCGACGACTGGCCCGAGGGACAGTACCCGCTCCGCAAGGACTGGAAACCCGATATGGCGTATCAGCAAGGAGGTCAGTAATGGGCACTGTAACCATACCGATCGGACCCCAGCATCCGGCTCTGAAGGAACCGGCCAATTTTTCCATCACCGTGGCCGGCGAGAAAATCCTCTATACATCTTCACGCCTTGGCTACAACCATCGCGGCATGGAGAAGGCGTGCGAGAGCCGCACCTATATTCAGGACATCTATCTCCTGGAGAGGATCTGCGGCATCTGTTCCCATGCGCATTCAACGGCTTTTGCCCAGGCGGTGGAAGAGATCGCCGGACTCGCCCTGCCCCCGAGGGCGCTCTACATCCGCACCCTGATAGGCGAGCTGGAACGGGTCCACAGCCATCTCCTCTGGCTGGGGGTGGCCGGCCATGAGATCGGCTTCGACACCCTGCTCATGTATTCCTGGAGGGACCGCGAGATTGTCATGGAGCTGCTGGCGCTCCTGGGGGGCAACCGTGTCAACTACGGCATCAATACCATCGGTGGCGTCAGGCGCGATATCAGCGACGAGCATATCGCCAGGGCCCTGAACGATATCGATAAACTGGAGGAGCGGACCAAATACTACATCGATATCGCCACCTCCGAGCCGAGCTTCATCGCCAGGCTGGCCGGCGTCGGGTACATCTCCCACGAGGATGCGGTGCGGCTCCAGGCGGTAGGGCCGACCGGACGCGCCTCCAACGTACCCATCGATATCCGGGCCTCAGATCCGTACTCCGCCTATGCCGAGATGGATTTCAAGGTGATCACCGACGACCACTGCGATGTATACGGCAGGGCGGTTGTCAGGCTGCTTGAACTGATGGAGTCGTACCGGATCGCCCGCCAGGTGCTGAAGGAATTGCCCGACGGCCCCATAGCCGTCAAGGCGCCCCGCAAGATACCGGCCGGAGAGGCGGTGAGCCGCGTGGAAGCCCCACGGGGCGAAGATGTGCATTATGTTCAGGCCAACGGGAGCGACAAACCGGAACGGGTGAGGGTCAGGGCTTCAACCCTGGCCAATATCCAGACGGTCAACAAGATGATGGAGAACAACAACCTGGCCGATGCACCGATCATCATCGCGGCCATCGATCCCTGTTTTTCCTGCACCGACAGATGCATCGAGATCATAGGTGGTGAGCACAGCGGCGCCGGTTGGAGAACCCTCCGGCAGTACGGCATCGACTGGTACCGGGATCGCGGGGTAGATTTCGGAGAAGCAACCAGGAAGCTTCATAAAATGCGTGGAGTACGATAGTCATGGCACAAGCTCTCTTTGGAATTCTCCTGTTTCCGGGTTTTCTGTTTCTCTGTCTGGCTGGGCTCTGCGCCGAATATTTCGACCGGATCTTTCACGCCCGGATGCAGAACAGGATGGGGCCTCCCTGGTTTCAGCCCCTCGCGGATTTCATCAAGCTGACCGCCAAGGAGGATATCATCCCGGAAGAGGCCGACCCGTTCATGTTCAAGGCCATGCCGGTGATAGCGGTTACGGCGTCTGTGGTCGCCGTGTTATACATACCGCTCTGGTCGGACCGCGCCCTGTACTCGTTCCAGGGGGACCTGATCATCGTCCTCTACCTCCTGACGATCCCGACCATGACCTTCTTCCTGGCCGGGTGGTATTCGACGTCGCTTTACGCGGCTGTCGGCGCGGTGCGTACCCTCACCCAGCTCTTTGCCTACGAGGTGCCGCTGTACATTGTTGCGCTGGCGCCCGCGGTTCTGGCCGACACCTGGTCCCTGAGCGGTATCGCCGGCTTCTATACCTCCCATCCCTGGTACTGCCTGTTCAACCTGCCCGGCTTCGCCATTTCCCTGGTAATCCTCCTCGGCAAGCTGGAGAAGGTGCCCTTTGATATTCCCGAAGCGGAGACGGAGATCGTGGGCGGGGTGTTCACGGAGTATGCGGGACGTTTCCTGGCGTTTTTCCGCATGGCCATAGACATTGAAACCGTGGTCGTTGCTTCACTGGTCGCGGCGGTTTTCCTGCCATTCGGTCTGGGATTGCATCCAGCCATCGGATTTGTGCTGTATCTTCTCAAGGTGGCGCTGGTCGTTGCCGGCGTGTCCTTTCTGCGCACCATATTTGCCCGGCTCCGTATCGACCAGATGGTGGATTTCTGCTGGAGGTACATTGCACCCGCGGCCATGCTCCAGATGCTCTTGAATCTGATTCTGAAGGGAGTGCTGCCGCGATGAGAAAAAAAATACCGGGACAGATGGCCAGGGAAGTTCTGCAGCATTCCGTGAGGCCGCCAGCGACCCGAAACTATCCCTTTGAAAAACCGGAGATGCCGGAAAACTTCCGTGGCAAGATTGAATTTGATCCGGATAAATGCATCGGGTGCAAGATCTGCATGAGGGATTGCCCGGCGAACGCCATCAGGATAATCAAGGTGGCGGAGAAGAAGTTCGAGGCCGAGTTCTACCTGGACCGGTGCGTCTATTGCGCGCAGTGCGTGGACTCGTGCCCCAAGAACGCCCTGAAAACCACGAAGGAATACGAACTGGCCGCAACCGACAGGAAGAAACACAGGATAATTTTTCATGCTAAAACCGATGGTGGAGACACTGAAGACAAGTCTTGAAGGCTGCCGGAGAGTCGCGCTCCTGGGGATTGGTTCGGAACTGTGCGGTGATGACGCCGCGGGAATGCTGCTGGTCCGTGAACTGCGGAAACTCGTTGACAATGGGCCGTTTCGCCTCCTGGAGCTTGAGTGCTTCGAGGGGGCGAATGCTCCGGAAAACATGACCGGTTTCATCAACTCCTACAGGCCCACGCACATCCTGGTCGTCGACGCGGCGGAGATGGGGCTTGCCGCGGGGGAATGCCGCGAGATACCGGTCTCGGGGATATCTGATATTACCTTCTCGACCCATACCCTGCCCCTGAAGGTGATTACCGACTACCTGGAACAGGCGACCGGCGCGGTTATAACCGTTATCGGCATGCAGCCCGGATCACTGGATTTCGACGCGCCCCCCAGCCGGGAGATCAAGGCGGGTGTTGAAAAGCTGTCAATTGATCTGTACGCGCTGCTGAGAGAGGCGGATGAGAATCTGTGAGCATGGCGCGGAACCACTCCCTGGTGAAAAAGGAACAATCATTAGAATACGGCGGGAAACGGAACGAGCGCAATTTACGGCATCATACGACGAACTCGTTCGAAACTGGATAAACATATAAAAAAACGCTTGACGTCCGATACGGAACTGTGTATTTTATCGCACATCAAATTGGCTTACTGAAATACAATAATCCTGAATAATCACAATAAAGATGCACACATACAAGCTTGCCACCCGCAGGTGAGGGATTGTCGGAAACATGTAGGGACTCCCCTCTGCTCCGGTTGTAAAAGGATTGAACAGGTGTGTCATCAAAGCAGTATCGTCTCCCCGATCCGAGAAGTAGTTGTTTGCAGGAAGTGACTCATAGTCGATGTCTCGTCTGGGGCGTTGGCTGGTGTAGATTTGTGTGCCCGGTGTAAAAACCATGGATGTGTTCCATTGTCCATGGCATCTTCGATATGGCAGGTAAGAATTATGGTCGAACCACTTCTGTTCCTGGAGTTCATGCACAAGTTGCTTCATCCGCTGCATCTGTCGGGGGCTGGCGCCAATGCGGTCGCCTACACATGGCTGATCATGGTGCTTCTGCTTCTGCTCTCCATCGTGGCCACGAGTGCGGTCAAGATCGTGCCGAGCGGGCTGCAGAATTTCATGGAAGTCGTTGTCAGTGGTATTGAGAACATGGTTGTTGATACGATGGGCGAGCATGGAAGGCCGTACTTTCCACTGATTGCCACCATTGCTCTTTTTGTTCTCGTTTCGAATCTCATTGGCCTGGTTCCGGGCTTCTACCCGCCGACGGCAAATATCAATACGACCGCCGCCTGTGCGATCGTCGTCTTCGTCATGACCCATGTGGTTGGCATCAAGATGCACGGCGTCAAGTATATCAAGCATTTCTGCGGTCCCATCATCTGGCTTGCGCCGGTAATGTTCTTTATCGAGGTGATTGGTCATCTCAGTCGTCCCGTCTCCCTGACCCTCCGACTTTTCGGTAACATGAACGGTCACGAGCTCGTTCTGATGATTTTCTTCGGACTGGCTCCCTGTCTGGTTCCGCTCCCGATGCTCATGATGGGTATCCTGGTTTCCTTCATCCAGGCGTTCGTCTTCATGCTTCTGACCATGATCTACATTCAGGGATCGCTGGAGCACGCGCACTAGGATAGCCTTTGCCGGGTTGCCGATCAGTCGGCAGATGTCGAGTTAAAAGAGTGGATTAGCTGCTATAAATTACAGATCCTATGCTATTTAGGATAATAAACCAAAGAGGAGTGTAACATGAATTTCTTCACGATGTGCGTTCTGGGTGCAACAATTGGTATGGCTATTGGTACCCTCGGTACCGGTCTTGCTCAGGGTCTGGCTGTTAAGAGCTCCGTTGAGGGCGTTTCCCGTAACCCCGGCGCTTCCGGCAAAATCCTGACCACCATGATGATTGGTCTCGCCATGATCGAGTCTCTGGCAATCTACGTTCTGGTTGTCTGTCTGATCGCTCTGTTCGCCAACCCTTACAAAGAAATCGCACTGAAACTGGCTGAAACCGTTGCGAAGTAATTTCTGAAAGCGCCGTATCTAAGTTTGTTCAGATAATGCTTTGAGGAAGTAGTAGTAAAATCAACTATCAGAGTTAAGGTCATTGTGTCTGGAAGGGGTAGGCCGTGATTGAATTAAATGCTGCATTTATAGTCCAGGTGATTAACTTCTGCCTCCTCATGGCTATACTCAATTTCTTCCTGTTCAGGCCGATTCGCAAGGTGTTGGCTGAGCGTCAGCAGGTTTTTGAGACGTCACGCAGCACAACGGAATCTGTAGATCAGGAAGTGCGTGAAAAAATGGCCAGTTATGAAGCGCGTCTGCAGGAAGCCAAGGCGGAAGCCGCCTTGCGGAAGGCGGACGCGCTCAAACAGGCCTCGGCTGAGGAGTCGGTTCTGCTGGAAAAGGCTCGCGCAAAAGCCGCTGCCACGTTGGGTAGTATCCGTGAGGACGTTGCGCGGGAATCGATAGAGGCCAGAGAGCTTTTGAAAAAACAGGTAGAGTCATTATCCGACGAAATATGCGCAAAGATTCTGGGGAGGAGTTTGTAGTTATGATTAAAGCATCAGATTACAAAAAGAAGCTGGTTTTCTCCCTGATGGTCTGTGCCGTTGTCGTTGCGGCGGCAAGTGTCGGTTTTGCGAATGAAGGCGGTGAGGCTGCCGAGCATGTCGACAAGGCTGCGGTAATGAAGGATTTTGGCTGGCGCGTATTCAACTTTGTCGTACTGGCATCCATCATAGGTTGGGCCATTGCCAAGGCCAAGGTAAAAAGCGCTCTGGTTGAGCGGCAGAAACAGATAGAAATACGCCTTAATGAGGCAAACAGGGCCAAGGCGGACGCGGAAGAAAAACTTCGTGAATACAACAGCAAACTCGAACATGCAACCAAGGAAATCGATGACTTGCGTGCTGTTCTGATTCGCGAGGGTGAGCAGGAAAAGCAGCGTATAGTTAAAGAGGCTCAAGTGGCTGCTGAGAAAATTGTCGCTCAGGCGAGCTTGTCCGCCGAGCAAGAAGTCTGCAAGGCTCGTCTGGCTCTGCAAGCCGAGGCTGGCAGACTGGCCGTGGAGATTGCCAGCGGCAAGCTGGCTGGCGCTATTCAGAAGGTTGACCACGACCGATTTGTCGGTGAATATCTCGAAAAGGTAGGGCAGCTCCAGTGATCAATTCAACGATAGCTAAAAGATACGCAGCTTCCCTTGTTCAGCTAAGTGATGAGGCCGGTCAGATAGAAAACGTTCGGAATGAGCTTGCGGAAATCGATTCGTTCTTTACCGCGAATCCCGAAATCCTGTCTGTCTTTGCAAACCCTGCACTGTCTCTAGAGCAGAAAAAGAACATCATGCAGGAGCTTGTAAAATTATTCTCCTGCTCAGAACTGGTGGGAAACTTCCTGTTGTTGTTGGTTGACAAGAGTCGAGTCGAATTTTTCGGTGACATCGTTCAGGCGTATGAGACAAAAGCCGACGAACACACTGGAGTATTGCGACCGATTATTACAACGGCTTTCGAACTGGATCCCGGCCAGCTGGCTTCGATTCAGGGCGCTCTCGAAAAGAAGAGCGCAAAAAAGATTATTCCCCGAGTGACTGTTGATAACACTCTCTTGGGAGGTATTGTTGTTCAGATCGGTGATACCGTCTACGATAGTAGTGTGAAAACGCAGCTCAATCGGATTCAAGACCTTCTACAAAAGGGGTAAGTTCCCATGAAAATCAGAGCAGAAGAAATCAGCGAAATCATCAAGAAACAGATCAAAGAGTATGGCACTGAAGTTGAGGTGTCCGAGACCGGTACCATCATCTCGATTGGTGACGGTATTGCCCGTATTCATGGCCTCGCAGGAGCGATGGCAGGCGAATTGCTTGAGTTCCCCGGCGGTATATCCGGCATGGTTCTCAACCTTGAGGAAGACAATGTCGGCGCCGCCATTCTCGGTGAATACATGGATATCAAGGAAGGCCATTCGGTCAAGCGTACCGGCCGTATCGCCGAAGTTCCTGTTGGTCAGGCCATGGTCGGTCGCGTCGTGAACGCCATTGGTGAGCCGATCGACGGCAAGGGCCCGATTAGCTCCAACGAGTTCAGGAAAGTTGAAGTCAAGGCGCCCGGTATCGTAACCCGTAAATCGGTTTACCAGCCGATGGCTACCGGTCTCAAGGCTATCGATGCAATGGTTCCGATCGGTCGCGGCCAGCGCGAACTCATCATTGGTGACCGCCAGACTGGTAAGACTGCCGTTGCCATTGACACGATCATCAACCAGAAGGGCGGCGACGTCATCTGTATTTACGTAGCCATCGGTCAGAAGCGCTCGACGGTTGCGCAGGTTGTGTCGAAACTCACGGAAGCCGGCGCCATGGATTACACCATCGTCGTTGCCGCTACGGCGTCCGAGTCCGCTCCTCTGCAGTTCATCGCACCGTATGCCGGTGTTACCATGGGCGAATACTTCCGCGATACAGGCAAGCACGCCCTGATCATCTACGATGACCTTTCCAAACAGGCCGTTGCCTATCGTCAGCTTTCACTTCTCCTCCGCCGTCCGCCAGGACGTGAAGCCTATCCGGGTGACGTTTTCTACCTCCACAGCCGTCTGCTGGAGCGTGCCTGCAAGCTTAACGAAGGTCTGGGAGAAGGTTCGCTCACCGCGCTTCCGATTATTGAAACTCAGGCCGGTGACGTTTCGGCGTATATTCCGACCAACGTTATTTCCATCACCGACGGCCAGATCTATCTGGAGTCGGACCTGTTCTTCTCCGGCGTCCGTCCGGCCATCAACGTCGGTCTCTCCGTATCCCGCGTCGGCGGTAAGGCACAGACCAAGGCCATGAAGCAGGTTGCCGGTACTCTCCGTCTGAACCTTGCCCAGTACCGCGAAATGGCGGCATTCGCCCAGTTCGGATCCGACCTGGACAAGGCTACCCAGATGCAGCTGGCCCGCGGCGAGCGGCTGGTTGAGATTCTGAAGCAGCCGCAGTACAATCCGCTTCCCTTCCAGAAGCAGGTTCTGATCATCTTTGCCGCAAACAACGGCTTCCTCGATGATTATCCCGTTTCTTCTCTGCGTCGTTACGAGCAGGAATTGTACGCATTTTTTGACAGTCGTCAATCGGGTTTACTGAATGATCTGGCAAACAAGAAGGCTATAGATGACGATCTGAAGAAAAAGATCGTGGATGCCTTGGAACAGTTCAAGAAGGAATTTACTGCCTAAATAAGGACGGATTGAGCCATGGCTAGCCTCAAAAGTATTAAGAAACGTATTGTTTCGGTAAAAAATACATTACAGATCACGAAAGCCATGAAGATGGTGTCGGCTGCGAAATTGCGCCGCGCACAGGAAAACGTGATTGCTGCAAGACCCTATGCATCAAAAATTGCAGAAGTTTTGCAGAATCTGTCCGGTGCTGCCCAATCCGATCCGCACCCTCTTCTTGAAGTTCGTGAAGCCAAGAATCTGCTACTGATCGTGGTTTCCGCCGATCGCGGCCTGTGTGGTGGTTTCAACTCCAACCTCTGCAAGGCCGGTGACCGTTTCATCAAGGAGAACAAGAGTCAGTACGATCAGATTCATGTAATGACTGTGGGTAAAAAAGGTTTTGATTTCTTCAAGAATCGTTACCAGATTTACAAGAACATACCTGAGATCATCGCCAAACCGACTTATGAAGCGGTTGCGTCAGTTGCCCACGAAGTGATCAATGGTTTTCTGGAAGGTAACTATGATCGAGTTGAGCTGTTGTACAACTCGTTCCGCTCTGTCGTAAGTCAGGACGTAACATTTCAGCAGTTGTTGCCCATCGCGACGGAAGAAAAAGCTGAAGCGGAAGAAACTCCTGTTGAGTACATCTACGAACCTTCGCAAAGTGAATTGTTGTCGGAAATTCTGCCTAAAAACATCGAGGTACAGATTTTCAGGGCAGTTCTCGAATCGGTTGCTGGTGAGCATGGTGCCAGGATGTCCGCTATGGACAGCGCCAGCAAGAATGCTAATGAGATGATAGCGAAGCTGACGTTACAGTACAACAGGGCACGTCAGGCTGCGATTACAACGGAGTTGACGGAAATCATCTCCGGATCCGAATCCATAAAATCTTAGTACGAGAGATTATATCACCCTATGAGGCTTCTGGGCCGTGGGAGGGGAATGTTCAATGAGTCAGAATACAGGTAAAATTTCGCAGGTAATTGGTGCAGTTGTTGACGTGGAGTTTGAACCCGGCAAACTCCCCGAAATATACCACGCATTGCGTGTAACGAATCCGGCGCTCGGTGATACCGAGTACAATCTCGTGCTCGAAGTTGCTCAGCATCTCGGTGAAAACTCCGTGCGCACCATCGCCATGGACTCCACCGACGGTCTCAAACGCGGCCAGGTGGTACTGGATATGGGCAAGCAGATCTGTGCGCCCGTCGGCCGGGAAGTTTTGGGTCGTATTGTCAACGTTATCGGCGAGCCGGTTGATGAAATGGGTCCTCTGGGCAACAAGAAGGAAAGCCCCATCCATCATGAAGCTCCTCCGTTTGAAGATCAGTCCACCAAGGTTGAGGCTTTCACGACCGGGATCAAGGTTGTTGACCTTCTCGCTCCCTATGCCCGCGGTGGTAAGATCGGTCTCTTCGGCGGCGCAGGCGTCGGCAAGACGGTTCTCATCATGGAACTCATCAACAACATCGCACGGCAGCACGGTGGTTTCTCCGTTTTCGCCGGCGTTGGTGAGAGAACCCGTGAAGGTAACGACCTCTGGGAAGAAATGAAGGAAACGGGCGTTCTTTCAAAGACCGCTCTCGTCTACGGTCAGATGAACGAGCCTCCCGGCGCCCGCGCCCGTGTTGCTCTGACCGCTCTCACCGTTGCCGAGTATTTCCGTGATGATGAAGGTCTGGATGTTCTTCTCTTCATCGATAACATCTTCCGTTTCACCCAGGCCGGTTCCGAAGTTTCCGCGCTTCTCGGCCGTATCCCTTCGGCCGTTGGTTACCAGCCGACACTGGCCACCGAGATGGGTGAGTTGCAGGAGAGGATTACCTCCACCAAGAAGGGTTCGATTACATCGGTTCAGGCAATTTACGTTCCTGCTGATGACTTGACCGACCCGGCACCTGCAACGGCGTTCGCCCATTTGGACGCAACTACGGTTCTTTCGCGTCAGATCGCCGAGCTGGGCATATATCCTGCCGTTGACCCGCTCGACTCCACGTCGCGTATTCTCGATCCGCTCGTCATTGGTGATGAGCATTATCAGGTCGCTCGTTCCGTTCAGTACGTACTCCAGAAGTACAAGGATCTGCAGGACATCATCGCGATTCTCGGTATGGACGAACTTTCCGAAGAAGATAAGCTTGTCGTTGCACGTGCCCGCAAGATCCAGCGCTTCCTGTCGCAGCCGTTCTTCGTCGCCGAGGTATTCACCGGTTCTCCCGGCAAGTACGTCGAACTGAAGGACACCATCAAGGGTTTCAAGGAAATCGTAGCTGGCAAGCATGACGCTCTTCCGGAACAGGCATTTTACATGGTTGGTCCGATTGAAGAGGCAATTGAGAAGGGCGCCAAACTGGCTGCAATCGGTTAGGACTGGCTGTTTACTCTGTTGTGCGGGCAGGCCTCGGCCTGCCTCTAATCCTCGTGACTGCGCCTTTACGGAGAATATAGCATGGCTGAAAAGATGAAACTCGAAATTGTAACACCTTACGGAAAGGTAGTAGACACCGAGGTAGATGAGGTAACGGCCGCAGGGGCTCTTGGTGAATTCGGTGTTCTGCCTGGTCATGCTCCGTTTTTGACATCTTTGAAGATCGGCGAACTTTGCTACAAAGCTGAGTCAGTCGCCGTATGCATGGCCTTGAACTGGGGTTACTTCGAAATCAAGGACAACAGGATAATTGTTCTCGTTGAAACTGCCGAATTCGGCAAGGATATTGACGTGGAACGCGCCAAAGCTGCTTATGCGCGCGCCGAAGAAGCGTTGAAGAAAATGCCCGTGGAAGACAAGAACATGAAACTTTACGAGGCCGCTCTTCAGCGTGCGGTTGTTCGCATGAGTGCGGCGGGCAAATCCAAGCCAAGGTAGTGCCGTCTGATAAAATGCTAGACTGATGACCCCCGGAAATTTTCGGGGGTCATTTTATTTTAAATTCTGCTTCGTTTAATTCATGTCTGGCCAGGCTGCGGGAATCCATTTGAACGGAAAACGATACAACGCATTTTCCGCCGAACTGAAACGTATCTTCGGATGCAAGGTTCAGCGAATATCGCTGGATGCCGGATTCACCTGTCCCAACCGTGACGGCATACTCGATGACAGGGGGTGTGTTTTCTGCGGAGCAACCGGTTCCGGTTCGTACGGAATTCTGCGCGGCCATGACATAATGACACAGTTCGAGGACGGGAAGGAACTGATGCGGCGCAAATACAGGGCTGTCAAGTTCCTCGCGTACTTCCAGGCATTTACCAACACCTACGCGCCCGTTGAGCGCCTGCGGGAAATTTTCGACGGCATTCTTGACGCACCGGACCTGGCTGGCATTGTTATCGCTACCCGTCCCGACTGCCTTTCCGCCAGCATTATTGATTATCTCCGCTCGCTCTCGGGAAAGACCTATTTCTGGCTGGAACTGGGGCTACAGTCGGTTCACGACAGATCACTTGCCACGCTGAACCGTGGTCACGACTATGCCGCTTTTGTAACCGCCGTTGAGTTGTGCAAATCAGCGGGCATTCGGGCATGCGCCCATGTGATCCTCGGTTTGCCGGGAGAAACTCACGGCGAGATGATGGAAACTGCCCGTGAAATCAACCGGCTCCACCTTGATGGTGTCAAGATACATCTGCTTCATGCAATCAGGGGTACGCGCCTGGCCGAGATGTACGGCCGTGGCGAGGTTAGGATGCTGGATCGTGACACGTACGTCGGTCTGGTCTGCGATTTCCTCGAACTGCTTGATCCCGTCATTCTGATTCACCGTTTAACGGGTGATGGCGGACATGACAACCTGGTGGCCCCGCTCTGGTCCCTGAAAAAATTCGAAATCCTGAATCTTATCGACGCAGAGCTGCAGCGGCGGGGCACGCGCCAGGGATTCAGATTCCTTCCCGCTCGGGCGCACGGATGTGACCAGTCGTAGATCGAAGATAGTCGAACGGCAGGCAAAACAGTTGGGTTGATTGCAAACTAATGCTATGCTGCATCTCACGGCGCCGGGAAACGGCGCGTCAGCCATGCGGCGCGTCCGTTCCGCCGCCGGCGGGCAGTAGATGAGTGGAGTTATCTGATGATCCGCAGGTATTTCAGGGTTGCCGGGAGAGACATCGCCTTTCTGAAATTCATCCTGGAAGCCTATGAGGGGATGAATGTGATGAGTACCGTTGACAAAGGCACGGGAATCATCCGCATCATGATCATGCCCGGATTCGAGGAAGATATGAATTCACTGCTGGCCGAACTGGGCGGGCTGGTCGCCATGGAGCCCGTAAACTGGAGCGGGGAGTATTATTTCTAGCGTTCCGATCTTTTTGCGTTCCACGCGACTGCGGATCATGTCCTAAGCCGGAATCAATCAGGAAAAAATCAAAGGCAATGAACACGGCAAAGGCCGGATTTGAACGGAGTTACGCTGACAAGACATCTGTATTCGCATGATGAATATAATCCGTGTCAATACGCGGCATCTGCGAGATTCCGCGTTCTATTGCCGTTCAGGTCTGCTCATTTA
>CAZRPI010000027.1:0-31857 GCA_964601865.1 uncultured Pelobacter sp.
GAACAGTCCCCCGCGGAAACGATCCCCTGGATCAGGTCAGCGGGGGATTTGTGTTGAAAATAGATGTCATTAAAATGTCGATTGCTGTATAATCACCCACCAGAAGAGGGACTTTAATGCACGAATTGTCCATAATGCGGGACATAGTCAGGATATGCGAGGAAAACGCCAAGGGCTCCCCAATCAAGACGGTGACCATCGAAATAGGAGAACTTTCAGGGATCGTTCCTGATGCGCTTGATTTCTGTTTTGAATCATGCACCAAGGGAACGCTCCTCGAGAACGCAAGAATGGTAATTAACGTCATCTCCCCCCAGGTGCGATGTAACACCTGCGGCGCCCTGTTCAGCGCCAAGGCCTACTATGATTCATGTCCCGAGTGCAAAGGTTTCGATATCGAGATTCTTTTCGGAGAAGAGTTGCGGGTAAAAGAACTGGAGGTTTATTAGCAATATGTGTACGACATGCGGTTGCCCCTCTACCGACAATCATTTACACGATCATGATCACAGTCATGGCGATGGCTTCCATCACCACCATCACGAGGATACACACCATCATCACCATGACCAAGATCATGGTGACGGCAAATCAAAGGTCATATCGGTAGAAACTGATGTTCTGGCAAAGAACAACCGTCTGGCAGAGGGTAATCGGGCTCTTTTTTCCGGCCATGGCGTGTTCGCGCTTAATCTGGTGAGTTCGCCCGGATCGGGCAAAACGACCATTCTTGAAAGAACTCTGAGAGAATTGTCCGAGTCTTTTTCATGCGCGGTTATCGAGGGTGACCAGCAGACCGACAATGATGCCATGCGCATTGCAGCCACCGGCGTCAAGGTCAGACAGATCAATACCGGAGCCGGCTGCCACCTGGATGCCCATATGGTGCTGCACGCCGCGGTCGAATTTGATCTTGCCGCTCTCGATCTCCTGTTTATCGAGAATGTGGGTAATCTTGTCTGTCCTGCCTCCTTTGACCTGGGCGAAAACCACAAGGTTGTGGTGCTGTCCATAACCGAGGGTGAGGACAAGCCGCTCAAATATCCCCAGATGTTTCACGAAGCCGACGTCATGATCCTCAACAAGATCGACCTCCTGCCACATCTCAAGTTCGATCTGGAAAAATGTCGTGAAATGGCGCGCAGGGTCAACCCCGGGCTCAAGATAATCGAATTGTCAGCCCAGACCGGAGAAGGGATGGATATCTGGTATGACTGGCTGAAGGAAGGGGTTCGGAAAGCAGGGAAACCTTAGATACAGGCAGTCTGGGCACTGTCGTAACACAACCTGAAAACGAGTCGTTTAGTCCATTGCTATGAAGGTCAAGCTGAACAGTATGTTTGTTTCAAGTAATCGGGGGTAGTTTTTGTCGAAGGGTCCATTGCTGAGGATCAGGGTTGAGATAGAAGGGATTGTTCAGGGAGTTGGTTTCCGGCCATTCATATTCAGGCTGGCTGCCAGGCACGAGATCACGGGATGGGTCAGAAATACCCCTGGAGGCGTTCTTCTCGAAGCTGAAGGCGCCGAGCCGAAGGTGGATGAATTTCTGAGGAATATATCGCTGGAACTTCCCCCCCTTGCCTCTATAACGTCAATCAGAAGCAGCAATATCGAGCCTGAAAACTCGGATACTTTTGCAATCCTAGCCAGTTCGGGCGGAGCGAACAGCGCCCAGATTTCGCCGGACTGTGATGTCTGCGAGGACTGCCTGCGTGAACTCTTCGACCCGGATGACCGCCGTTACCTCTACCCATTCATTAATTGTACCAACTGCGGCCCCAGGTATTCGATCATCACCGGGATCCCCTATGACCGGCAGTTCACGACCATGGACAGCTTTCCCATGTGTCCGGACTGTCGCGCCGAGTACGAGAATCCGCTGCACCGGCGTTTTCACGCCCAGCCCAACGCCTGCCCGGTTTGCGGGCCTCAGATATCGCTCGTTGATCGGAGCGGGCGGGCGGCTGAAGCCGGGGGGGAGAATAAACAAAACGCGTACCTGCGACAAGCCATAGCTCTTCTGAAGGATGGTGGCATTCTTGCCGTAAAGGGAATCGGCGGCTACCATCTGGCGGTGGATGCGTGCAACGATGCCGCGGTCGGCGAATTGCGCCGGCGCAAGAACCGGGACGAAAAACCTTTTGCCCTCATGGTTCCTGATATTGCGCAGGTAGAGATGATCGCCTGCTGCAGCGGTGTCGAGCGCCGCCTGCTCCAGGGGCCGGAGCGTCCCATCGTGCTCCTGCCGAAAAAAGAGGGGAACGGGATTTCACCCCGGGTGGCGCCGGCAAACGGCTATTTCGGGATCATGCTCCCCTCAACCCCTCTGCAGTATCTGCTGCTGCGCAACAACTTCACCGCCCTCGTGATGACCAGCGGCAATATTTCCGATGAGCCGATCTTATACCGCGATTCGGAGGCCAGGGAATGTCTGGCTGATATTGCCGACCTCTTCCTGACCCATAACCGTGAAATCCATACGAGAAGTGACGACTCGGTCATCAGGGTTTTCATGGGAAACCCTCTGTTTTTCAGGCGTTCAAGGGGGTATGTGCCACGTACCATCAGGCTTCCGGAAACGCTCCCCAGCGTCCTGGCCGTCGGGGGAGAGCTTAAAACCGCGGTATGCCTGACCCGCGGCGACCAGGCGATCATCAGCCAGCATATCGGGGACCTTAAGAACAGCGCCATTCTCCGCTCGCTGGAAGAGACCATCGGTCATCTGGAAAGGATCCTGGACATAAGGCCAGAGGTCATTGCCCATGATCTCCATCCCGATTACCTTTCGTCCGCATTCGCCGTGGATCAGTCGGGATTGCCCAGGGTCGCGGTGCAGCACCACCATGCCCACATGGCTTCCTGCATGGCTGAAAACGACATGAGCGGCGCGGCCATCGGCGTAATTCTCGACGGTACCGGATATGGACTCGATGGAACCATCTGGGGCGGGGAATTTCTCGTCGGTGATTACCTGGAGTTCAGGCGCTATGGCCATTTCCGGACGGTTGCAATGCCGGGTGGCGACGCCGCCATCCGCGAGCCGTTGCGCATGGCCCTGGCATACCTGAATGACCTGGGTGAAACCGATCTCTCCGCTTCTCGGTTTCCCTGTCTGGCCGGGCTCCCCGAACAGGACAGGCGGCTGCTGTTCAGGATGGTGGAGCGGGGCATCAATGCGCCCCTCACATCGAGCTGCGGTCGCCTTTTTGATGCCGTTGCTGCCATCCTCGATGTACGTAGCAGAGTTTCCTATGAGGGGCAGGCTGCCATTGAACTGGAAGCCCTGGCAGAGCAGGTGGAAACCGACAGGGAGTATCCCTTTGCCCTGGAACAGGGCACCGATGGAGTGATCCTGGACATGCGCCCCGCGCTGCTTGAGTTGCTCGGTGACCTTGATGAAGGCAAACCGGTCCCGTTCATTGCGCGTCGCTTCCATAACACCGTAGCGACCGCGATTGCGGCGATGTGCGAAAGCATCCGCTCCGCTAACGCTCTTGACCGGGTGGTTCTGTCCGGCGGCGTTTTCCAGAACAAACTTCTGGCCGAGGGAACCCATGTCAGGCTGGTTGAAAAGGGTTTCCAGGTCTATACCCATCGACTGGCGCCCCCAAATGACGGCGGGCTCGCGCTGGGACAGGCCGTCATTGCCGGCATGAAACGCAAGGCTGGTGTCGATCCGGATTGACCGAAGCTACTCCATTGTTGTGATGAGCGTTATGCATGATCAAAATATGGAACTTAAAATAGAGGAGTTATCTGTATGTGTCTGGCCGTGCCGATGCAGGTGATAAGTATTGATGGTGACAGTATTGTGGCGGAGATTGACGGCGTGAAGCGTGACGCAAGTCTCATGATCATTGACGAAGACATTCAACTGGGGGATTTCGTCGTTGTTCACGCGGGTTTCGTCATTTCAAAACTGGACGAAAAGGAAGCTGAAACAACCCTTAAACTCGTGAGGGAAATGGGCGGCGCGGTATGATTTTTTCCATCTCCTGCGGTACCGACAGAATGGAAATGCTAGTGCTTTCAAGCAATTCGATCAAGAGGATGCCATGAAATACCTGGATGAATTTCGCGACCGGGAAATGGTGCTCGGCCTTGCCGCTCAGATCAGGACGCTGGCAGAACCATGGCCCAATACCATAACGTTCATGGAAATCTGCGGAACGCATACCATGTCGATCTATCAGTACGGCATACGCACTCTGCTCCCCGGCAATGTCCGGCTCATCTCCGGTCCCGGCTGTCCGGTCTGCGTCACCCCCAACGGGTACATCGACAGGGCGATTGCCTACAGCCGTCTGCCGGAGACCATCATAACAACCTTCGGTGACATGGTGCGGGTGCCCGGTTCCAGTTCATCACTCATGGAGGAGCGGGCCAGGGGGGCGGATATCCGGATTGTCTACTCACCGCTGGATGCCGTTGCCATTGCCAGGAAGACCAGCGGCAAGAAGGTGATCTTTCTGGGAGTCGGTTTCGAAACAACCGCACCGACCATCGCCGGGAGCATTCTTGCAGCCAGAGCCGCCAACCTCTCCAACTACTTCGTGCTGGCTTCCCACAAGACCATTCCCTATCCGATGGAAGTGCTCTCCAGCGATCCGGAACTTAAGATTGACGGTTATATCTGTCCGGCCCATGTCAGCGCCATCATCGGAGCGGACGCCTACCGTACCCTGGCGGAGAAGCGCGGTGTTCCCTGCGTCGTAACGGGGTTCGAACCGGTGGATGTCATGCAGGGAGTGGAGATGCTCACCCGTCAGGTGGTGGAAAGGGTGAGCAGGGTCGAGATCCAGTACAGCCGAGTCGTTAACTGGGTGGGAAACCGCAAGGCCCAGTCGGTGCTTGCCGAGGTTTTCAGGGTATGCGACGTTGAGTGGCGGGGGATCGGAGTGATTCCGGGCAGTGGTCTGGAGATCAACGACAGGTACGCGGCGTTTGACGCGGTTAAGGCGATCCCGGTTTCAGTCGAGGAGCCCAGGGAGCACCAGGGATGCCGTTGCGGCGAGATCCTGAAGGGTAAGGTCTCACCTTTCGAATGTCCGCTCTTCGATTCTGTCTGCACCCCGGAGTCGCCGGTGGGGGCCTGCATGGTTTCCAGCGAAGGAACGTGCGCCGCCGCCTACAAGTACGGCAGATGAACCGACTGGCAATCGATGGTTGCCGGATCCAGGAACGATTTCAGAGTAAAGAAGATATCAGGAGCAGCATGTGGATAATGATTTGATTTTGTTGGGACACGGCAGTGGCGGGAAGCTATCTCACCAACTCCTTTCGGACCTTGTGATACCGATTCTGTCCGGAACCCCGGCCTCGGGACAGAATGATGCGGCAGTAGTCACCCATAACGGACAGAGGCTCGCCTTCACCACCGACTCGTACGTGGTTGATCCGATCTTTTTCCCGGGTGGCAACATCGGTACCCTTGCGGTGAACGGAACGGTCAACGATCTCGCCATGATGGGGGCCCGCCCTCTTTACATGAGCGTCGGGCTGATCATGGAGGAGGGGTTCAGCAGAAACGAGCTGAAAAAGATCCTCGATACCATGCGCGAGGCTGCGGATGGGGCGGGAGTAGCCATAGTAACCGGCGACACCAAGGTGGTGCCGCGTGGCAAGGCCGACAAGATCTTCATCAACACCTCGGGTGTGGGAGTTATCGACCACGAACTGGAAATCGGCGGGAATCGCGCCCGGCCCGGTGACAGGATTTTGATCAACGGGACCATCGGAGACCACGGCATTACGGTGCTGGCAGAGCGGGAAGGGCTTGATCTGGTAAGCGATATCCGGAGCGATTGCGCAGCACTCAACGGGATGGTCTCGGAGATCCTCAAGGAGGGAGAGGCGGTGCATGTCCTGCGCGACCCGACCCGGGGAGGGGTGGCAACAACCCTCAAGGAAATTGCCCTGCAATCACAGGTTGGAGTCGTTCTTCATGAACAGGCGCTTCCCTACAACAGCGCCGTCAAGGGGGTGTGCGCCATCCTGGGGCTCGATCCGCTCTACGTGGCCAATGAGGGGAAACTGCTGTTGGTTGTTGCGCCGCAGGCGGCTGAGTCAGTGCTTGAACGGATGAAAGCCCATCCACTGGGGCGCCAGGCGGCCATTATCGGTGAGGTGACCGGAGATACGAGGGGGCGGGTGGAGATTGACACCATTTCCGGAGGAACCAGGGCCGTGGAGATGCTGGCTGGTGAACAGCTTCCCAGAATCTGCTGATCGGAACAACGGTCCCGTACCGGGAGATGACGGGTGATCTGTTCTGTCATGGCATCCGATATGTCCGCAAACTTTCGGATTCGGGAAAACTGCTTGATCGGTGGAGGTGCTGGCTGTGAAAAAACTGCTCACCTGGGGTGGCGTTACCCTGTTGACCACGGCGTTGCTCGATCCCCTCTGTTATTCCATGCTGGATCTACCGATTCCGTGGCTGCGCGACCTGCTGATGCTGGCGGGTGGCGTCGGTTGTCTGTACCTTCTGTTCAGATATCGACATGAACTGTAGGTATGCCTCCGTGGCCTCAACCGGAGGAGAGGGCGGATTCCGTCGGCCGGAAGCCGGTCCCCGCGGTCAAACAACGCAGAAACGTCAGGCTGGAGTATCCGTTTATGGTTGAAATCCGGGAGTCGGACATCAGGGTCGAGTACTACCGCGCATCCGGACCAGGTGGACAGCATCGCAACACGACCGACTCGGCGGTGCGTATCCGGCATCTGCCCACCGGTATAGTCGTTCATGCCTGCGAAAGCCGTTCCCAGTTGCGGAACCGGGAAATGGCAATGGCGCGTCTCCAGGCCGCGCTTGAAAAACGGCAGCGTGTTCTCAGGAAACGGATCGCCACGAAGGCGCCGCGTAGCGCCGTCGAAAAACGACTCGCCGGAAAAAGAATCATCTCCCAGCGCAAGAGGCTCCGTTCGACTGTTGACTGAAAAGATGAAAAAACATTTGGTTTATTCATAAACCCCTGTTATTCTCAAAAACTGTGTGGAAAACATCCGCAGTCGTGAAGTTCTCCGATCTGTATCCTTGAAATAATTAATGCATTCAGTCAATTGATTCTCTCCGACCGAAAGGTCGGGTTGGGGGAAATCTGCGGTCAAACCGTGCGTGAGGATTGACCTCTGCCCGAAAGGAATGTCTTTGGAACGACCGATCGTCATCTATCATGGAGGTTGCCCCGACGGTTTTGCCGCGGCCTATGCGATATCAATCCGCTTCCGTCAGGGAGAGGAGTATTGCTGCGATCTTGTGGCTGGTGTCTACGGTCAGGATCCGCCCGATGTGACGGGGCGCGATGTGTATATCGTGGATTTTTCCTACCGGCGGGCGGTTTTGAAAGAGATGTGTCTGGCGGCCCGTTCGGTGATCGTGATTGATCATCATACCTCCGCCGAGCAGGATCTGGAAGGGCTGGAACGGGAACACGGCAACCTGAGGGTTGTCTTCGACATGCACAAATCCGGGTCCGTTCTGACCTGGGAGTATTACTTCAAGACGCCTCCTCCGCGTCTCTTCCTCCACATCCAGGATCGCGACCTGTGGCGTTTCGAACTGGAGGGAACCAGCGATATCTATGCGGCCCTCATGTCGCGTCCCTTTGATTTTTCCATCTGGGAGCCTCTCTGCGGGGGGGATGAGTCTCTGTTGCCGCTTCTGGAGGAGGGGAACATCATAAACAGGTACCGCCGGCGAATGATAGACCTGCACCGGGGAAAGGCGGTAATGACCACCATTGCCGGATATCAGGTGCCGGTTGTCAACTGCTACGAAGACATCATGAGCGATCTGATCGGTGAACTGGCTCACGGTTTCCCGTTTGCCGCCGGTTACCAGGACCAGGGAACCGTCCGCAAATGGTCCCTCCGCTCCAATGCCGGAGGAGTGGATGTGGCTGCCATTGCCACGCGGTTCGGCGGCGGCGGGCACCTCCACGCGGCCGGTTTCACCACACGGCTGCCGGAGGCTCTGCTCTGCGTGCCGGAAGGGGAGTGCTCCTGAGATTGTGACGGGCAGCCTTCTCCCTGTTCCTTAAGACAACACTCCCAAGGTGGATCACTGTCATTTCTCGTGGGCTTTCTTGCCGTACACCCGCTCGTAGGCCTTGCAGAAGGGACAGAGCTCCTGTTCCACGTTCTTCACGAAGTCGAAAACAGCCCCCTTCTGTCGGTGACGGGCGTACATGCATACCGGGCAGCACTCGCACAGCTTTGCCATGGCCCGCTCCAGCGCCGTAACCTCGTTGTTTTCCATGTTCTCCTCCGTTTACCCTCACCACCCTACGGTCTGTTTTTGTTCAACATCTCCCGCGCACTCCGGTTACCGTGCTGCGCGGCCTTCTTCAGGTCCTGCACCGCCTTCTGCTTTTCCCCCAGATGGCTGTACGCCTGGGCGCGCAGAAAGTACGCCCTGCCGTTGTCGCGGGGATGCCGGCTGATCGCGTGGGACAGAAAGTACACCGCCTCACTTGACATGTTGTTTTTGATCAGCGTGCCGCCGATGTTGGTGGAGAGGGCGGCGTCATCGGGAGCGGCCGCCGTGACCCGTCTGAAGTCGGCCAGCGCCCCGCGTTTTTCCCCCAACTTCAACAATGCCATGCCGCGCAGACAGACCGTGTTCATGTCCGCCGGATTGAGGTTCAGCGCCTGTTCCAGATCCCGTCGGGCGCTGGCCGGATCGTTGACCAGGATGAATGCCGCGCCGCGCGTGACGTAGGGGCGGGACCAGTCGGGAGCGCTGTCAATCGCCTTCCCGAACACGACAATCGCCTCGTCCAGCGCCCCCTGCTGTCTCAGGAGGATCCCCTCTTCCACGTACTCTTTGGCGGTCAGCGCGGAAACCGCCCTGCCGTAATCGCGCCGCAGGGATGCGACCTCAGTTCCCGTATCCGGCTTTCCCGCGGCCTTGGCTTGCGCCAGCTCCTGGCGGAGCCGTTCAATTTCCTTCATCGATTCGGCGGCCTTGGCGCGCAACTGCTCCAGCTCGGCCTTTTTCTCCCGGTCGTCGCGCATGGCTGACACCGATTTCGCCACCTCATCGGCATCCGCGGTTATCTTCGCCTTGATATAGTAATCCTCGCCGTTCCAGCGCTCCTCGATAATGATTGTCACCACCGCGCCCGCCGTGTAGGTCACGATCTCGTCCCTGCTCAGCGACGCGTTGACGATTTCGGTGTTGCTGACCAGGTAGGTCCCCAGTTCCTCCAGCAGCAGGCGTTTGACCTGTTCCAGGGCGATGGCGCGACATGTGATCTTGCTGTCGGCGTCACCGGCGTGGTGGGTGTATTCGCGTACGACCGTCACCGGTTCGGCAAACGCTTCGCTAAGCGGCAGGAACATGCAGCCAGCCAGGGCAAGCGCCGTCAGGATCAGCTTCAAAGGAGGAAACGGTTTTACTGACCTCGCCATGTTCATGCTCTCCTCCACATCGTTTATATCCTCGATCCGAAACCCGGATCAATTCTGCTGTTGATGAGGCGTGTCTTCTTCAGGCGCCTGATCCTGGTTGAAGGCGGTTTCCAGCAGCTCCTTCTCCGCCTGGTCCGCCTCGCTCTGCTGATTCTGGAGCATGCTGACCAGGTTTTCGTCATCGGTGGTGAGTCCCGCTGCCTCGCTGAAGCGCGGCAGCGACATGGCGTCCTCCGGCGCAGCCGGGATGCCGTCGGCGCCCTCATTCTGACGGAGGGTGTCCAGCCCGGAGTAGAGCCGCTCCCTCATGTCGTTGTTCATTTCCTGGAGATCGTTGAGCGCTACCGTCACCATGCTGTTGGCGGGACAGCTCGACCGCCTGGAGCTCACGACGTAAAGCCCCACGCTTTCGACTCCTTCAGCCGGCGCCGACTCGAGTCGCAGCACGTCTCCGGAGTTGAGGCTGCATTCCTCTCCGTTGTCGCTTGCCACGTCAAGGGGAGCCGAGACCACAAAGACCTGTCCGGTCCCAAACAGAGTCTTCGGCGCCGCGCCTCCTTCGGAGGAATAGCCCGAATCCGAAGCGGTTTGCCGCTCCTGGTCAAGTTGTCGTTGAACCTCCCGGCTGATCATTTCTTTTGTTTCCTGATCCATTGGCCGTTCTTCCTGATCCCGGAAATCCCCGTACGGTTCTCCCGCGTTTTCCTGCGCCTGATTCTGATAGGCCGCTCTCAGTGTTTCGGCCAGCAGATAGTCGGTGAGCCAGAGTGATGCTGCCGGGTAGACTTCCGCGGGCGTGAAATATCCGCGGTAATAACCGAACCAGGGATCGTTGCGCCATCCCCAGGCATAACGGATCGGTGAGCTCCAGGTTGTACAGGCCCAGGAGTAGAACGCTGGGGCGTAATACACACGCGGCAGAAAAACCTGGAATTCGCGGCCGTGGTAAAGGTGAGGCCTATAGGCACGGTAATAGGTCTGGTTGTTAACCACATAGGTTCGCTGGACTATGGTCACCCTGTTCCGTACAACGGTGCGCTGCAGGTAGCCACGGCGGGGGCCGGTGGAAACCAGAACGCTTCTGTCAGGACGTAAGGTAATGATTTCCCGCTGGTCGCGAAGATTTCGGTTGATGGTGATCGATCCGGCGCGGATGGAACGGAGCTTGCCGTTGGAGTGGAAAAAGGCGCTCCGGTCGCGGTTCGTGATCGACTCCAGCCTCCCGTCGGGACGCAGGTTGAACTTCCGGCCCCGTGAATCATCAACCGTCAATCTGCCGTCAGCCCGCGTTACAACCCTTCCCGAGGGAATCGGCCGGGCATCGATGCCTCCATACCTTGAGCGCGCGGAATTAACCTGGTGCAGGACCGAATTTCCCTCATCCCGCGAGAGCACGGCCGGTTTCCCCGGAGTGAAGGCTCGGCCGGGGGGGAGCGAGTAGACCGGGGTAGTGCGCCTCGTCTGCCCGATATCGACTGACGGATGCCTTTTTCCCGGAATCCCGGTTGGTCTCGGACCGCCGGGAGCTCGACCTTTCTGCCAATCCGTCGGTTGCGTTACCACCCCTGGAGCGGGCGGTGGAACCCTACTGGGAACGGGGCGAACGGTTCTGTCAGGAACGGGGGCCTGCTCGTGCGGCTGCCAGCGCGTTGGGTAGGAGGGTGGGAGGGACGGCTGCATCCCGTCTTTCCTTGCCCCCGGCGTGACGGTCGGCCTTGTTTCTCCCGGCGGCATGCCCATGATGCCGGGCACGGGCCTCGACGGGATTGTTGCCGGTGGAAGCGTTCTTTCCGGCGTCGGCCGGTATCCGGTATCGGGCTGATCATGGCGCTGCCTGTGAGTCGGGTAAACGGAAGGGTAGGTGGGTGTCGGCTGCATCCCGTCTCGTCTCATGCCCGGTGTCACATGGGGTTTTGAGCTGCCGGACGGAAATCCCATTATTCCGGGTGTAGGGCCCGACGTGCTGTCAGGTGGCGATATTCTGCCGGGGGCGGGGCGGTATCCGGGATTGGGGGCGGGAACCCTCTCCCGTCGTTGCTGCTGGTACAGTGGGGGGGAGGAGTGAGGGGACGGCTGATACTGTTGGCGGCGATTATACTGATACTGCTTCGGTTGTTTCTCGCGTTCCTGTTTTTGGGGACGCAATTTTTTCTTCCCGTTCACGGGTGCGTTATCCGTGTGGCCGAAGAGCGTGTCGGCGGCTCCATCGGCCGAAGAGAGCAATGAAAAGGCGATACACAGGATAGGTGCTAACCTGGCGCCGATTATTTTGCACATAAGCCTCTCCTCACTCCTGGGATCAACCGGAACCGTTCTGGGGGGATATTGGCGGCCAAACGATGGGGTTGTTATTTAAATAATACCATTTCAGTTTTGAGATGCGCGATTTTTCAGCGGTAGTTCGTAACCTTTGCCCTCTCTTCCGAGAAGCGCGCCGCTATCGGTGAGGGGCTGAAACCCCTTGATTGCGCATGACAACGATATCGATACCTGCATGGCCGGCTGCAGCGAGAATCACGGCATCCTCTATATCGTTTCTTCAGGATGCCTCCCCCAGCCCTTCGGCCACCTCCACGAGGCCGGCCACCCCCGGATCAGCCAGTTCCGTCCAGGTAGCAGCCGCGGGAAAGCATGTGAAGGGATCGGATCATATCGGCAGGATAGTCGTTTTTGTCCGCCGCGGCAATGGTGATGGTTGGCGGTGATGTGATATGGTCATATTTTGTTTGACATTCTGGATCGTTGGTACAAATTTAATTGACCCTTTTGTTCCACAACACAAAACTGACAGGAGAACGGAATATGAATATCAGTGGCAAAAATTTTACCGTCGAGCATTTCGGACCTTTCGAGAAACTGTCGGAAATGGATTACAAGGGGTTCCACGGTAAGTATTTCATCGGGCAGAATCTGGGGCTGACCAGCTGCGAGGTTTCCCTCAACCGGCTGCCGGCCGGCAAGGGGATGTCGTTTGTTCATTGCCACGAAAGGAACGAGGAATTGTTCATCGTGCTGCGGGGAAGCGGAATCTTTTACATGGATGGCGTGGAGTTCCCCGTCAGCGAGGGGAGCCTGGTCCGCGTTGCCCCCGATGGGGAGCGGGCATGGCGGGCCTCCGATGAGGAAGACCTGTATTTCATCTGTATCCAGGCTGAGGAGGGGAGCCTCTCCCAGGCAACCCTGCGGGATGGCGTGCGCCTGCACACCAGGGCATCGTGGATGAAATAGCGGGAGACTCAGTGTACTTTTTCGTGTTTCTGCCGATAAGAAAAAAATAAATGTTTCTCTCTGGTGCCATCATATGGAAACTATCGCCGTACCGGCCACATACAATGCGTCGTTAACCAGAGCGGAGCGGAGGCTTCTGACCGGTCTGACGTCCGGCGCATCGTCGGCTTCCGATTCACGCCTGGAACGCCGGATCAGGGAACTGGCCGACGCCCGCACGGCCGTGAGCCGCCTGCCGGACGGAAAGAAGACCGAACGTCAACGGCGCGCCGAAAAGGCTGCCATGCTCAAGGAGCGTCTGAAACTGCTGAAGCAGATGATCCCGTTCCTGGGGCCATCAGCGGCAAAATCACTCAGGACCGAGATGCAGCAGATCTCATCACAGATAGCATCTTTGGGTTCCACCTCCGGAACCGGGTTGATTGGGACCGGCGGAATTGCGGCTGATGTTCCCGCCGGTGCTGACCCGTGGGCCGAACCGGACGGGGAATCGGGCGATACGACGGCAGCGGATGGGGCTTCCAGGGACAGTTCACGGGACAGTATCTCTCCCCAATCGGTAACTGTCGACGCCGGGAGCGATGCGGCGGAAGAAAAGGCCCTGCAGGACAGTATTGCCGAGCTGCAACGGCTCCACAGGGGGGTGAAGGCGCTGCTGCGCCGCAAACTGCAGCTGTCGGACGGCGAAAGCGAGCGGCAGAAATCACCCGCCCAGATCATGGTTTACCTCGGCCTGGCCGAGAGCGGCCGGAAACTGACCTTCACCGGATGACGCTCTTCTGCAAATGGTGACGGATGGCGTGGTTGACGGGGCTGTGGCGGAATGCGCGTTCAGGATGAAGAGTCCGTCGGAGGTGATGACGGGGGCCTGTCCCTATCGCGCCGGTTCCAGCTGCTCCCAGTGCTGGTTGGAGCCGATGTTCGGATTATAGCTGGGGCTTTCCGAGACCACATACTCTCCCAGGTTGTTGGCCCAGGCGTTGCCGTATCCCGCCGGAAGCTCCACTTCCTTTCCGGCGCGCTGGTCGATGTACCGGTCCACTCCCCTGATGTGATCGCTGAAATTCTGCACGATCCTGTCGTTAACCTGTTGACGCTGTTCCCAGGCCCGCTGCTGCTCCTCGCGCATCTGGCTTCCTGCCTGGGCAACCATCTGCCCCATGCGACCAACCGCCTTTATTCCCCTGATATACCTCTGGGCGAGCATCTCCTTTACGTTTACCACCTTCCCGAACCAGCTTCTGTTGAGCTTCAGGGAGTACAGCATCGTCTGGAAGAGTTTGGAGCGGGAGTCGAGTTTTCCCCTTTCATCCCGGAAGGAGAAGACGTAATCGATGTACCAGTAATTGATGAAGTAGTTGCCGGGGTAGGTCTGGTACTGGCTGACGGCGGCGTAGAACTCCTCCTCTATCTGGCGTCCCCCTTCGCCGTACACCACCCGCATCCTGCCCGCACTGGCCGAGGTGTTCACGCCCGGCGTCGGCACTCCCCTGGCCAGCTCTTCCAGTTCCGGCGCCTGTTTTTCCGCGACGATCCTGACGTTGTTCGCGTTCTTCCTGGCTGCCGGAATTATGGAGCGGGTAAAGGCTTCGCGCAGGCCGACGGGTTGGGAAACAAGGGTGCCGAAGCGGAGCGTTCCGGGGGGATTGGTGCTGAGGAACAGGCGGTTGTCCGTCCAGAAGAAGGCGCGGGTGGGATAGAAGTTGAGCTCCTCGAATCCCTTTGGATTGTGGAAGCGGAACCGGGAACGGGCGGGGAGGGCGGGGTCCGCGGACCAGGTCACGCTCCCCTCTGCCTTCCAGCCCTTCGGAATCAGGAGCCGGAAAACCTCCATGCGGGTCATGGGGTCTACGTAACGGTAGGTGACAAAGGCTTGGGAAGCCGTTTGCCCGCTTCTGGCGGAAGTCGCGGCAGAAGCGGTGGCGGCAAAGCAGAACAGGCAGAGGAGGGCGATGATGAGCGGCAGGGCATTTCGACGGACGACGGATGCTGTCATGGCGGTGAACCTCCTGTTGGGTTGTCGTGCGCGGAACCTACGGTTTTAAAATGACTGTCTCCTCAATTCATCTGTCCGATGCCGCTGGGGAGCGCGTCGGTTGGTTGTCTGACCCTGTCATAGCACAAATATCAGGGTGCTGCAATCAGAGGCCGGCTTGCGCGGGAGACTCTTTTCTGTGGCGCGGCAAGATTGGGATAGATGCCGCCGCCGGATTCCGCTACTATCCTCTCCTGGATAAGTGGCCGGCAACCTGCCGGGGAGGGGGTGGGGTATGAGGATTTACTATACTGTCGTTGACAGCCCGCTGGGGTGGCTGCTGGTGGCCGCCACCGACAGGGGAATCTGCTCGGTGATGCTGGGGGATACGCGGGAAGAGGCGGAAGAAAGCCTGCGCCGTCGGTTTCCCGGGGCGGAGATTGTTCCCGATGACGAGCTGCTTTGGTCCCGGACCGAAGCAGTGCTCTGTCTGCTCGGTGGAGAGGAACCGAAGGTCGAGCTGGCGCTGGATGCGCGCGGCACTCCTTTCCAGATGCGGGTGTGGGAGGAGCTGCGCCGCATCCCGGCCGGCCGGACGATTACCTACGGACAGCTGGCCGGCAGGATCGGCAAACCTAATGCCTGCCGCGCCGTGGCTGGTGCCTGCGCCGCGAATCCGGTGGCGCTCCTGACCCCCTGCCACCGCGTGATCCGCTCCGATGGTGGATTGGGGGGGTATCGCTGGGGGGTGGGGCGCAAGCGGGCGTTGTTGGAGATGGAGAAAGGGGTTGGGGCGGATTCGGACTGCGGCGCGTAGATTACGGCGTCGGCCTTTTGCTGGAGATAGCGGTGATATATACCGTCAGGTCGCCGTTCGGCCTGCGTATATCGACCTCGTCATCGACCCTTTTGCCCAGCAGGGCTTGACCGACAGGAGAATCGATGCTTATCTTGCCGGCGCTCACGTCGAACTCGTCCGGCCCCACGAGCTGATAACAGCGTTCAGCGCCATCGTCGTCCTCGTAGGTGACCCAGCAGCCGAAAATTACCTTGACCGGGTTCACCGGCAGGGACTGAACGGTCAGCAGCCTGAGCCTGCCACCCAGATGCTTCAGCTTCCTGTCGATTTCCCTCAGTCTTTTCTTGCCGTAGATATACTCGGCGTTTTCGGAGCGGTCCCCCTCGGCGGCCGCGTCGGAGACCCCCCGCACGACCTTAGGGCGCTCCACACGCCACAGATAATCGAATTCCTCCTGCAGCCTGCGCAGGCCTTCCGCTGTGATCAGGTTCGTCATATAACAGCCTTCCGATTTTTCCGTCATATCCTCTACGCAAAAAAGCCCCGGATTTCTCCGGGGCTTTTTGAGGTGCCGGTTCTATAACTTAAATTCTGGATACGTTTGCCGCCTGCAGACCCTTGGGCCCCTTAACCAGTTCGAACGTTACGCTATCACCTTCCGTAAGGGATTTGAAACCTTCGCCAGTTATCGCGGAATAATGCACGAATACATCCTCGCCATTTTCCTGCTCAAGAAAACCAAACCCCTTGCTGTCGTTAAACCACTTTACTGTCCCTTTTACCATTTACTTACTTCTCCTGATACTGCTTCGTTTAATTGATTCGTGGAACACACGAATATTGGTTGACAGTATCAGGCCGACAAGTGGCTTGTCAATCTAATTAATTGGGGCGTGCAAAAGTTTTTTTGCATGCGCGCATTTGAGTGACTTTCGAGGAAACCGTCGCGATTCTGCCTATCGATTCCTTTTGGCTCCTGGTGGCCCTATCATCAGCGATTGTGCCGGAGAGACGCGTCAGTCAACTATGATCCGGGCGAAGCGGCGGCGACCGATCTGGACGATGTATTCACCCGCAGCGTTGAGCTCCAGGTTGACGTCGGAAACCCTCTCGCCGTCAAGTTTGACCCCCCCCTGGTCGATGGAGCGGCGTCCCTCACCGTTGGACTTGGTCAGGCCCGCCTCGGTCATGGCGCGGACCAGAAGCAGCGCGCCGTCGCTGAGCGAATGCTGGATCTGGGGCATTTCGTCCGGTATCTCGTTGTTGCGGAACCGCTTGACGAAAGTCTCCTCCGCCTCCCGCGCCGCGGCGGCGCCGTGGAAGCGGCCCGCAAGTTCACGCCCCAGAGCCTTTTTCGCTTCCATGGGATGCACGCTGCCGTCGGCGAGGCCGGCCTTGAGTCTTTCCAGGTCTGCCAGCGTCATGTCGGAGAGGAGTTCGTAGTAGCGGATCATGAGGTCGTCCGAGATGGACATGATTTTGCCGAAGATTTCGTTTGCCGGCTCATTGATGCCGATGTAGTTGCCGAGGGATTTGGACATTTTGTTGACGCCGTCAAGCCCCTCCAACAGCGGCATGGTCAGGACGCACTGGGGCTCCTGACCCCATTCACGCTGGAGCTCGCGCCCCACCAGCAGGTTGAACTTCTGGTCGGTGCCCCCCAGTTCCACATCGGATTGCAGCGCCACGGAATCGTAACCCTGGACCAGGGGATAGAGAAACTCATGGATGCTTATCGGCTGCTGGTTGGAGAATCTCTTGTGGAAGTCGTCCCGCTCCAGCATGCGGGCCACGGTGTATTTTGACGCCAGGGCGATCAGACCGCCGCAGCCGAGTTCGTTCAGCCAGGTGGAGTTGAAAACCACCCTGGTCTTCTCCGGGTCAAGGATCTTGAAGACTTGCTCCTTGTAGGTCTCGGCGTTCTTGAGCACATCCTCCCGGGTCAGCGCTTTCCTGGTCTCGGATTTTCCCGTGGGATCTCCGATCATGCCGGTGAAATCGCCGATGAGGAAGTTGACCTCGTGTCCCAGTTGCTGGAACTGCCGCAACTTGTGGATCAGAACGGTATGTCCCAGATGCAGGTCTGGAGCGGTCGGATCGAAGCCGGCCTTGATCTTGAGGGGTATCCCGGATTTAAGCGATTTCTCCAGCTTCGTCTCCAGTTCTTTCTCAATCAAAAGCTCCACCGCGCCACGCTTGATTACTGCCATCTGTTCTGCTACGGACATGTTCCGGCTCCTCGCGTTTATTTTTCTCAGCAGCACACGGCAATGCGCTCGATAGAAAGCGCCCTGCCGGTTGAATCGTCAATATCGATTACAACGCCGTTCAGGCGGATGTCTCTTTTGGGTATTTCGAATTTTACCGGGAGTTGGGTGAGGAATTTGCGAATCGCCTCGTCTTTTCCGATGCCGATGACCGAGTCGAAACTGCCGGTCATGCCGGCGTCGGACATGTAGGCCGTACCCTGGCTCAGGACCCTTTCGTCGGCGGTCTGCACATGGGTGTGGGTTCCGATCACGGCGCTGGCCCGTCCGTCCAGATACCACCCCAGGGCCGTCTTTTCGGATGTGGCCTCGGCATGAAAGTCCACGAAGACGATGGGAGTTTCCTGCTTCAGCCGTTCCATTTCCCGGTCGGCGGTCCTGAAGGGGCATTCCAGGTTTTTCATGAAAATACGTCCCTCCAGATTGAGAACGGCCACCCTGACGCCCCCAGGGGTCGTAACGATGGCGCTTCCCCGTCCGGCCACGCCGTCGGGGTAGTTGGCGGGGCGGATGATCCGCTGGTCGGCCAGCACCAGCGGCGCCTGTTCCTTCTTGTCCCAGATATGGTTGCCGCTGGTGATGCAGGAGACCCCCAGGTCGAACAGCTCCCTGGCGGTATCGGTGGTCAGCCCGAATCCGCCGGCGGCGTTTTCTCCGTTGGCGATGACCAGGTCGATCCGGTGGCGGTCAACGAGGCGGTCAAGCTCCCTGGAGAGCGCCTGGCGGCCCGGTTTACCGATGATGTCGCCGATGAAGAGGATCTTAACGGGCATATTCCACGGCCCGTGTTTCCCGGATGACGTTTACCCTGATCTGACCGGGATAGGTCATTTCCGTCTCTATCTTCTTGGCGATATCGCGGGCCAGGACCACCGACTGTTCGTCCGAGACGTGGTCGCTGGATACCATTACCCGGATTTCGCGGCCGGCCTGGATGGCGAACGAGTTGGTTACCCCGCCGAAGGATGTGGCGATGCGCTCCAGGTCCTCCAGGCGTTTCACGTAGGTTTCCATCATCTCGCGCCGCGCTCCGGGGCGCGCCCCCGAAAGGGCGTCGGCGGCCTGGACCAGCACGGCCAGCACGCTGTTCGGCTTTTCGTCCTCGTGGTGGGCCATGATGGCGTGCACGATTTTCGGCGATTCACCGTATTTGCGCGCCAGGTCGGCGCCGATGACGGCGTGGGAACCCTCCACCTCGTGGTCCACCGCCTTGCCCAGGTCGTGCAGCAGGCCGGCCCTCTTGGCCTGTTTGACGTTGACCCCCAGTTCCGCCGCCATGATGCCGCAGATGAAGGCGACCTCCAGGGAATGCTGGTAGATGTTCTGGGTGTAGGAGGTGCGGTATTTGAGCCGGCCGATCAGTTTGATGATTTCCGGGTGAATTCCGTGAACCCCCAGGTCGAATACGGCTCGTTCGCCGGCTTCCTTGATGCCCAGGTCCACCTCCTCGGTGGCCTTGGTCACCACCTCCTCGATGCGCCCCGGGTGGATGCGGCCGTCGCCGATGAGCTTTTCCAGGGAGATGCGGGCAACCTCGCGCCGGACCGGATTGAAACCGGACAGGATGACCGCCTCGGGGGTGTCGTCGATGATCAGGTCAATGCCTGTTGCCGCCTCCAGGGCGCGGATGTTTCTGCCCTCCCGGCCGATAATGCGTCCCTTCATCTCATCGGAGGGGAGCGGCACGACCGATACCGTTTTTTCGGCCACATATTCCCCGGCGTAGCGCTGGACCGCCAGGGAGATGATCTCCTTGGCCTTCTTGTCGGCGGTCTCCCGCGCATCCTCTTCGATTGCCTTGATCCGTTTGGCGGCGTCATGCTTGGCCTCGGCCTCCAGGTTGGTCATCAACTCCTTTTTGGCCTGCGCGGATGTCATGCCCGAAATTTCTTCCAGCTTTGCCTGCTGGATGTCCGCCGCCCTGCTCAGTTGCTCATCCTTTATTGCCAGGTTCCGTTCCCTTGTGGCGATGGCCTGTTCTTTCCTGAGAAAGTCCGCATCCTTCTGCTCTATCAGCGCGAATTTCTTGTCGAGATTTTCTTCCTTCTGCTGCAGCCTTTTTTCGAATGTCTGGAGATCCTTCTTTTTTTCCATGATCTCGCGGTCATGCCCGGCCTTTGCCTCGATAATCTCGGCCTTGGCCTTGAGTTCGGCCTCCTTGGTGATGGTCTCCGCCTCGCGCCGCGCGTCTTCGATCATCTTCGAGGCCAGTTCCTCGGATTGCCTTACGATCAGGCTCGAATCCTTCTTGTTTAGTCTGCTTCCGGCGAAATAGGCCGCGACAGCCGCCAACATGGTAAAAACGAGCATCCAGATGCTAACTTGCATTTCAACAACCTCCTCTATGTGAATCCGGATCGTCGGGGCGACTCCGGTTACTTCCGCAGCGGATAACCCGCTGTTCTGTTACGATGAGATCCATCCTTATGTCATGCCGGTCGGCCGGAAGCTTTCCGTCGATCAGCTGGAAATCGTGACAAAGCCCCACGAGAACGGCCCGGGACCCGGGGTGCTGGAGGAAACGGTCGTAATATCCCTTGCCGTAACCGATGCGGTGCCCGGTGGGATCAAAGACCACGCCCGGAATCACAATGAGGTCCGGTTTGTCCGCCGGATAGTCCTCACCGGCGCCGCACGGCTCCAGAATTCCCAGAAATCCCCGCTGGAGCTGTTCAGGGTCGTCCACCTGGCGCAGAATCATTTCCCTTCCGCAGACAACCGGATAGAGAACTCTTTTGCCGGCGGCGATGGCGGCGCTAAGGAGCTTCGACGTATCGACCTCATGGTTGATGGAGGAGTAGAGGGCGATGCACTGCGCCCGCTTAAACTCCGGAAGCGACAGGATATTTTCCTGGGCAAGCCGGTTGCTTTCAGTCCACTGGGCATGACTCAAGGCCTTGCGTTGAGCCAGCATCTGCTTGCGGAGCGATTTCTTTGGCATGAGATCAGACACGCTCCAGGCTGGTATTGTTTTAATGAGTGATGGTTCCCGAGGATGGCCGGGGAGGTTTATCAGGGGGGAGAGGTGCGAAAATAACTCGTCAATGCCGTTGGAATAAGGTGCTGCTCCGGTTCCCGTGGTAGAGGAGCGAGTTCTTCCCTTCGTTGAGGATATATTCTGCCATGTGCGGATATCAGTTGGCCGGGTTTTGCGCTGCCGTATGCCCGCTACTGATTGAGCTGTCGCGAATATATAATCAAGTCTCCCTGAAGAGACCTAGCGTATCACTCAGGCCGATTCCAGTTTTTCCAGCATGCCCCGCAGCCTGGTTTCGAGGAATGCGTCTTCTTCATGTGATTGCTGCAGATCAAGCAATTCTTCGGTTATGTTAAGTAAAGTAAGTGTCAGTACCAGCTGGGCGTCGCCGCTTTTCAGGGCGGCGCCGATTTCCTGGACCCGCGCGTTGACAAAAGACTCAATCCGTTGAACTTTTTCGGCCGGGGCAGAGCTCTTTACGGAAATCTGCCGGCCCAGTACCGTTACAAAATGGGTTGCCTTCACCCCGGTCAGATCCCGTCAAGTTTCCCGATGATCGCGTCGATGCGTGACCTGACGGCATCTCTTTCCGTTTTATAACGTTCGTTCTCCTCTTTCAGTTGGCTGTTCTCGTTTTTCAGTGCCTGGTATCTGTTCACAAGGTCGGTGACCCTGTTGTCAAGTGACTCAAAAAGCTCGTGATTCATCGGCTCACTCTCCTTTCGGGGGACTTCACTATACTCGGACGCAGGGGTGAAGTCAAGACCTAATTGCGCGAAATTGCGAGCTTCCCGCCTCTTCAGGGGGTGTTTCGGAGTCGATCTGTCAGGCCTGGAAGAGGGCATCCGTGAACTCCTGCGGGTTGAAATCACGCAGGTCGTCGATGGTCTCGCCAACGCCGATGTAGCGAACCGGCAAGGCAAATTCGTGGCTAACCGCCACCACGATGCCCCCCTTGGCCGTGCCATCCAGCTTCGTCAGCGCGATTCCGGTTATGCCGGCGGCTTCCTTGAAAAGCCTCGCCTGGGAAACGGCGTTCTGGCCCGTTGCCGCGTCCACCACCAGCAGGGTTTCATGGGGGGCGCCCGGAATTTCCCTGGAAATGACCCTCCTGATTTTCTTCATCTCCTCCATGAGATTCACCTTGGTGTGCATACGGCCGGCCGTGTCGACAATCAGGATGTCGCTACCGCGCGCAACCGCTGCCTTGCAGGCGTCAAATACCACTGCCGACGGGTCGGCCCCCTCCTTGTGGCGGATGACATCCACGCCGGAACGTTCTCCCCAGGCCACCAACTGCTCGGCGGCCGCCGCCCGGAAGGTGTCGGCCGCCGCCAGCAGGACCTTCTTGCCGGAGGCGGTGAACCGTGAAGCCAGCTTGCCGATGGTGGTTGTCTTGCCGACGCCGTTGACCCCGATGACCAGCAGCACGAAGGGGCGTCTGCTGTTGATGTCCAGGACGCTGTGATGGGCGTTGAGGCGCTGCAGGATCTCTTCCTTCAGGGCATTCTTCAGCGCGCTTCCGTCCTTGAGCTCATTCCGGCTGAGGCGCTGCTCCAGCGTGCGGATCAGCTCCACGGTGGTCTTGACTCCCACGTCAGAGGTAATCAGGATCTCTTCCAGCTCCTCCAGCGTGTCGGCGTCGATTTCCTTCTTTCCCAGCACCAGCGCATCGATACGCCCGATCAGCCCATCCTTGGTCTTCTGAAGCCCGGTCTTCAGGCGCTCGAAGAACCCGGGTTTGGGCTGCGGCGCCGGCTCAGGCTGGGTTACGGGTTGCGGCGGAGGTTCGGGTGAAGGCGCCGGCATAGTGGCTACGGTCTCGACAACCGCAGGCTCCTGACCCGTTTCAACCTCCGATGCGGCGGGCGGCTCCTGGTCGGGTACCGCAGGTACCTCGGCCGGAGAGGTAAAACCGCTTATTTTGTCAATCAGACCCCTGAAAAAACCTTTCTTCTTTGTCTCTTCCATCAAATCTCCTTTTTCAGATCAACCACGCTGTAGCGGAAGTGGCGCAGGGCGAGGGGCAGGGGGCATGCCCTGTCAACGCTCATCATCAGTGAATAATCGTCATCTATGCCCCCGATGATCAGATGGACAAGGTCGGTGGTTATGGAAAAATCCCGGATCCTGTCCGCGCTGTCCCTGTCGTTCACGAGCTCCCTCAGGCGGTTGAGAATGATTGCCTGGTGGGCGGCCATGAAGCGGATGTCGTACGGCGGACAGAGGCAGTACTCCTGAACGGCCTCCCCTTCCCAGTCGATCAGGATGGCGCCGATTGCATGGGGAGTCCGGTTTACCAGATCTTCCAGAATGCTGCGAAAGGGCATGAAAAGACTCCTTGAAACGTTAGTGCAGTTTGACCGAGACTACTTTCGATGAACCCGGGGACTCCATGGTAATGCCGTAGAGGGTATCGGCCACCTGCATGGTGGTCTTGTTATGGGTAATGATGATGAACTGGGAAGTCTCGCTCATCTCGCGCACCATTTCATTGAACCGGCCGATGTTGGCGTCGTCCAGGGGGGCGTCCACCTCGTCCAGCAGACAGAAGGGAGTCGGCTTGATGAGAAAGATGGAGAAGATCAGCGCCACCGCGGTCAGAGCCTTTTCGCCGCCGGACAGGAGGGTCACGTTCTGGAGCTTTTTACCGGGTGGCTGGACGATGATATCCACACCGGTCTCCAGCAGGTCATCCTCGTTGGTCAGTCTCAGTTCCGCCCGTCCGCCGCAGAAGAGGCGCGGAAAGACCTCCTGAAACTTGGCGTTAACCAGGTTGTAGGTTTCCAGGAAACGCTGCCGCGTGGTGCGGTTGATGCGCTGGATGGCCTGCTGCAGGCTGCGCAGGGATTCTTCCAGGTCATCCTTCTGGGAGTTCAGAAAGTCGAAGCGTTTTTCCGTTTCGGCGTATTCGTCGATAGCCATCAGGTTTACCTCGCCCATTTCGTCCAGAAGGGCCTGCAGCTCAGCCTGGCGCGCTCCCAGAACGGACGGGTCGAATTCTTCCCGCTCCAGCAGCGCAAGGGCATTGCTTGCGGCCAGGCGATGCTTTTCCCCGAGGCTCTTCTCCAGCATATCGATCCGCATGGCCAGGGTTGAGAAGCGCAGCCCGAGGTCGGCCTGGGCCTGGCGGACGGCCTCGTTTTCATCCCTGGCCATTTTTGCGGACTGTTCAGCGCCGGACAGCTCCTCGCCGGCCGCCTCGAAGGCGGCACGGATTTCCGTAAGCCGTTTTTCGGCTGCCTCCCGGCGCAGGAGCAGCGCCTCAATCTCTCCCGTCAGTGAGGTTGTGGATTCCTGCAGCCGGATCTTTTCCACCGCTCCCCTTTCCATCTCTTCCCGGTTTGCGATCAGGCGACCGTTCAGTTCCCGGGACTGGCGCCCGAGATCGGCGATTCCCCGCAGACCCGATTCGTGCTGCTCCCTGAGGGTGGCCGCCTGAACCCTGATGGTGGTCACCTGTTCCCGGAGCCTGTCGAGACGTCCGCGGCATTCGTCCAGTTCGTCCCTGAAGCGCGCAACGTTCCGCTCGTGTTCAAGAACGGTTTCCCCGACTTCGGCCATCCGTTCGCGGGCCAGACGCTGCTCGGCCTCCAGTGAGTCCCGTTCCTCGTCAAGCGTCGCGGCTTCCAGCGCCTGGACCTCAAGGCGCTCCTCCGTTCGGGAGACGTCGTCCGCCGCCAGCTGGCGGTCCTTGCGCAACCCCGCGAGCCTCAGGTCGCTCCGGTGCAACATGGCTGAGGCATTTTTCATCCCCTCGGACAACTCCCGGGCGTCCCGGCGCAACCGGTCCCGCTCCGTTTCGAGGAGCGCCGTCCGCTGCTCCAGATCACGGACATGGGTTTCCAGCTCCCTGATTTCGCGCTTCTTATGAATAATACCATGCTGCGCCTGGTCTGCTGATCCGCCGCTTACGATGGCCCCGAGGGACACCATCTCTCCCTCTCGGGTGACGAAGGTCAGTTCCGGGTTGAGACGCGCCAGCTCCATGGCGGTTTTCAGGGTCTCCACCACCATGACCCCGCCGAGAATGCGGCGGATCAGTTCCCCGTGGGCGCCTTCGACGCGCACCATGGTTTCCAGCGGTACGACCCCGGCAACGGAAGGGAACGACCGTGGCGGCGACTGCGTTGGCAGTGCCAGGGAGGCTCTGCCGCCGTTTTTGCTCCTGAGATACTCCAGTGCGTTGACCGCGGCGCTATCATCGGCGCAGAGGATGCACTGGAGGCGATCCGCCAGAACCGCTTCCAGGGCCGTTTCCAGTTCCAGCGGAGCGGTCACGACGTCGGCCAGCAGTCCGCTGAAGCCTCCGCTCAGGTCGGGATTCCGCATCAGATTTTTTACGCCGCGGCCGTATCCCTCGAACTGCGACTCCAGTTCCCTGAGGGAGTGCAGACGCGACGCCGCCCGGTTCAGCTCGTCCCGCGTTTTCTGCCAGCCGGCTTCCTGTTCGGGCAGACGGACCCTGAGCTCCTCCTCGCGCAGGCGCAGGGCGGCAATTTCGGATTGAAGTCTCCCCTGTTCGCGTTCGACAACGCCGATCTCCGCATCCAGTTCGGCGGCGCGGCGCCGGTTCAGTTCCAGACGCTCTCCCAGCAGTGTCCGTTCGCGGGTGTGGCGGCCCCGGATCTCTTCCAGTTGTCCCAGGCGCTTGCGGGCGCTTTCGAAGCGGTTTTTCTGCTGGGCTGATTCGGAGAGCGCCGCGAAAAGCTCCCTGTTCCGCGTTTCCAGCAACCGGTTCAGTTCCTGTTCCGACTGCTGCTGAGCCGTCAAGGTGGCCTCTTCCCGCTGAAGGGCGACCGTGAGCGCTTCCGCCTCGCTTTTTGCCGAATCGCGGCGCTGTTCCAGCATCTGCCGCTGCTCGGAGCACTCCCGCAGCCGGATTTCGATTTCGGCCGTTTCCGCCTCGAACCTGGCCAGCCGGCTGGTCAGGTTCGAAAGCTCCTTGCGCTGGAATTCGAGCCTGCTCTCGGTCGCTCCGAATGCCGTTCTGGTGGCGTAGATTTCCTCCTGGGCGGTTGTCAGCCGTTTTTCCGCTTCCACGAGCCGCAGACGAGCCTCCTCGACCCTGGCCTCGGAGAGGGCCGAGCCGGAGAATGCCGTCCGGATACGGTCGTTCAGGGCTACCTGATCGCTCTCGGCCGATCGGCGTAGTTCCAGCGCCTCGCCGTATTCGTGGGCCGTGAACAGCAGCTGGATTTTACGCAGCTCATCACGGTACTCGCGGAATCTTTCGGCCTTTTTCGCCTGGCGCTGGAGCGACGAGAGCTGGCGTCTGATTTCGCCGAGCAGATCCCCTAGGCGGGACAGATTCTGCCGGGTTCCCTCGATCTTTTTCAGGGCCTGCTGTTTGCGGGATTTGAACTTGGTTACTCCGGCCGCCTCCTCGATCAGAAAACGGCGCTCTTCGGGGCGCGAGTGCAGGATCATGCCGATCTTGCCCTGTTCGATGATGGAATAGGCCCGGGTCCCCACACCGGTGTCCATGAACAGTTCGGTGATGTCCATCAACCGGCAGGGGGTCTTGTTGATCAGGTACTCGCTCTCTCCGTCCCGGTACAGGCGGCGGGTGAGCTGTATCTCGGAAAAATCCAGGTACTTGGCGGGTGCGCGGCCGTCCTCGGTGGAGAAGACCAGAGAGACCTCGGCCATGCCCAGTGGCCTCTGGGTTTCGCTCCCGGCGAAAATCACGTCGTCCATCGCCTTGCCGCGCAGGTTTTTTACCGACTGCTCTCCCATGCACCAGCGCATGGAGTCGACGATATTGGATTTGCCGCAGCCGTTGGGACCTACGATGCCGGTCACATTCTGCCGGAAATCCAGCGTCACCCGTTCGGCAAAGGATTTGAAACCGACGATTTCGAGGCGTTTTATTTTCACGGTATGCTCACATGGTATAAAGTCTTGAATGTCCGTGAAATCAATTGGCCCTCGAATGATGCTTTGTTATAAGTAGTCATACATGCTTGACGCTTTAGAGACACAATATTTGATACCGCGGCAGACGGTGTGCCGCAGTAGAAAATCACGATTTGCAGGAGACCCAATAGCCCGAATCGGACCCAGTCGATTGAATTGCGTTGCTTTGGGGTATGGGCAAGCAGACGACATTGATGTTCTTTATTCGTTCCACCCTCGGGGTACCTCCCAATAACCTTTCAGTCCCATGGGCACATACGGCACATTTGCTCCGGCTCAAGCCCGGAGTACGGCAGAGGAATACTTGTGGCGGCTGGGCAGGGAATCCGCATCCTTAGACGCAACAGAAACGTGAAATCATAACCATTCAGGACCTGTATCGTCAATATATATCGAGCAAGAAGACAGCATTGGCTGCAAGGACGGTTTATCAGTATGAATCGCGAATGAAGAACAACTTTTCGGACTGGTGGCTGTCGTTGGCAAAGTCAGGGGCAGCAAATGGGCGTCAACGAACCGGGCGTTTGGCCTGTCCGGATGCTGAAAGCCTCCCTGCAATGAAAGACCTTGAGTGAATGCCTTCTGCTCAACGGACTGGATTCCAGGTTGTTTGCACTAATGAAGGGGGACGCAACAAGGCGACCTGGTCCACATGTTCCGGTACTGACCAGAAGGGCGAAAAGTTTACTGCCGCTTGGAGAAATAGGGGGGATAAAGCGGGAAGTGGGCCCGTCACCATGCCTTGCCTTGGCCAGGTTTCACAGCCTGCCGGTCAAGAGGCGCGCCTGAGGCTGGGAGAATGAATCCCGGTTTCCTTCATCCAGAGTCTGTAATCCGGATTTCAGGTCAGAAAGGCCGATTTCAAATCGGGTGGCGGTTCCGATCGAGGTCAGGGGGTGCCCGAAAGATCGTCAACGCCATTTCACGCGCGCCGGGACTGCCGGATTTGTTGCGGGCGAATTGAGCGCCGACTCCATGATGCCCTTCAATTCCGGAAGAGAAATGGCTCCTATCCTGTCAATCCTCAAGCCGGTTCCCGTATTGCCACTGTGAACGACCGTCGCGTGCAGGTAAAATTTGCGGTTCGGACCGTAAACCAGAACATTCACCATCTCGCCCGGGGGTATTGTAATGCTCGTTTTGACGAACAGCCCCTTAAGGCTCAAATTGACGACTTTGCACAGGATGCTCAGGTTGTCGGCCCGGATTGCCGCGGCCATCGAAACATCGACCCTTGTGAAAATTCTCTTTTTCACCGTTTTACCCTCCGGGTGCGGCTGGACGGGGAAGGTGTCCGATACCATGGACAGGCTCATCCGATGCGGTGAGCCATTACCTTCACGCATGCTTCAGCACGGCAGGTGCGGTTCTACCCTGGTTCAGGATTGTCACTCATTGATTCATGATGGGGCTGGTTTGGGTAACTGGTTGGATAATATCGTAAAGCGTGGCGGATGTCACTCATTAAAATTACGGGGCTTGCCGATTTCAGGTGGTGTGTCAGGCTTCCAGGGTATAGCCGACCTGTGCGGGGTGGAACTGCGCCGGCAGTTCGCGCCAGAGTCGCGCCGAGGCGGCGAAGCCGGTGCAGTGGCCCGCGACCAGCCGGCGGATGCCGGACCGTTTCAGGGCCGCAACGGCGCCGTCGATCTGCTCCCTGTCGCGGAAGCCCAGGTGGGTTCCGCCGATGATGGCGTAAAAATCCCGTCTTCCCATGCTCTCCGCCACGTGCTCCAGGGTGTTGACGAGCCCGCAGTGGCAGCAGCCCAGGAGAATCACCAGCCCCCTGGCGCTCTCCAGGACCAGCGACTGTTCGTCGGGGACGGTGTCGGGACAAAGGCCGTCGCGGTCGAGGAACATGCCCCGGTCGCCGACCTCGAAGGGGGTTGTGCGGGGCACTTCTCCGGTCAGGTGGATTCCGGTTCCGATCCGGCGGAAGCCGGCGGAGAGATCGAAGAGCGCTCCCGCCTCTTCCAGTTCCAGTCTGTCGTGGGGGATGCCGATGGGAACCGGTTCGCCGTTGTCCCTTATGCGAAAACGCGGGGAGAAGACCTCCGGATGTGCAAGCACCGGGAGCGGCCCGTGCCGCCGGAGCAGGGGAAGCAGTCCTCCGCTGTGGTCGTGGTGGCCATGGGAAAGGACAACCATCCGGACATCCGCCAGCTCCCGGTTCATGCGTGTGGCATTGTGCAGCAGGGTAACTCCCTGCCCGGTGTCGAACAGCAGCGGCTCTCCACGGGAGGGCTCGATCAGGGCGGAGAAACCATGCTCCCCCAGTGTCCCGGTGATGGCGCCAACGCTGTTTTCACAGAGAATGGTGATGCGGAATGCCATGGGGTGCCGTTTTCCCTGGGAATTAGTACCTGATTGCACCGGTGAGTGGAACAGGAAAAAAGCCGGAAGGCGCATGGCGCTTTCCGGCTTGATGGATCGGTATGGGGGGTGGTTACTTGACGATGACAAACTCGGCGCGTCTGTTTTTTGCCCAGGCGTCTTCGTCGTGTCCCTGGACAGCCGGTCTTTCCTTCCCGTAGCTGATGGTGGAGAGGCGATCGGCGGAAACACCCAGGGTCAGCAGGTACTGCATGGCCGATTTGGCGCGGCGCTCACCGAGGGCAAGGTTGTATTCGGCGGAACCGCGTTCATCGCAATGGCCCTCGATCTTGACCTTTGCATCTTTACTGCCCTTCAGCAATATATCGGCGTTCTTGGAGAGTACTTCGCGGGTGTCCTGGCGCAGATCGGACTTGTCGAAGTCGAAATAGGCCGTTTCAAGAGCGGCTTCCGCTACCGCCTCCTTGGCAACGGCGGCTTCCGCGGGTTTTGCCGCTTCAGCCGGTTTTACCGCTTCGGTGGGGGGAACCTCAACCTTCGGCGCCTCTACCTTGGGCGCTTCGGCCTGAACCGGCGCAGCAGCCGCTATCGGCTCTTCCGTCTTGACCGCTTCCTTGTTGGCGCAACCACCGGCAGTGAGCGCCGCCAAACTCAACATTGCCAACAGTGATATCGTCCCTCGTTTCATCGTACTCTCCTTTGCAAGATGTGAGTATTAACAGCTGATTGGACAAAAACTTTTGAAAAGTATACATCACGGAAACCGTTTTGCAATCTCTAATTGTGGGGCGCCGCTCAAAATACATCGAAAGGACTCCACCGAAAGACGAACCGATGGCAGGTCAGCGCGGCTGCCAGGAAGGTTGTGATCCGCTCCCCTTCCCCCGGCCGACGGGAGTCTGGCCGGTGCCGTCGGCCCGCATGACATGGATTCCGCCGGCGCTTCCGTACGCTATGAAACGTCCGTCGGGCGACCAGGACGGGTTTTCGCTGCTGCCCGGAGTGGGGAGCTGAGTGTCATTGCTCCCGTCCGCGTTGATGGTGTAGATCTGGAATCCCCCTCCCTGCATGCGCGAATAAGCGATCCTGTCGCCTTTGGGCGACCAGCGTGGGTTGACGTTGTACGAGCCGTTCACGGTCAGGCGTCTCACCCCGCTGCCGTCGGCGTTCATTATGAAAATCTGCGGTTTGCCGAGGCGGTCGGACACGAATGCGATCCGGGAACCGTCCGGTGACCAGGCAGGAGAAATATCGATGGCGTGATTGACTGTCAGGCGCACCGGACTGGAGCCGTCCCTGCCGATGGTGTAGATTTCCGCGTTGCCGTCCTTGCTGAGCGAGAGTGCGATTCTCGAACCGCTTGGCGCCCAGGCGCCGGTGATATTCAGGCCGCTCCGGCTGGAAACGGGTACCTCGGCGGTACTGGAGAGTGCCCGCCTGAATAGATCCGCATTGCCTTTTTTGTAGGAGGTGAAGACGATTTCGCGGCCGTTCGGAGAAAAATCGGGATTGAGGTTGATGGAGCCGTTCCTGGTCAGCGGCAGCTGGTTGTGACCATCCCAATCCATGATGTAGATTTCCTTGTTGCCGGAGCGGTTGGAGACGAAGGCGATACGGGTGGTAAAGCACCCCTTTTCTCCGGTCAGCGCCAGCATGATCTCGTCGGCAAAGGAATGGGCAAAGCGCCGCAGATCCCCGGTTTTCCCCAGGTAGCGCTTTGCCGTCATGATCCTGCGGTTGGGGACGTCGTACAGGCGGAATTCCACCGAAAGCTCATTGCCCCTGATGCTGTATTCGCTGCGTACCAGCAGGTCGCAGCCCGAGTTCATCCAGGGCAGCAGGTCGGTTTCCGCCAGGGAAGGCGCCCTGGATGAAGGGCTCTGTTCTCTGCTCTCGGCTGAGACGACTCCGGACATGTTCATGTCGAACGAGATCACCCCGCCGATTTCCCCTGCGGCCGTGGCCGTGGGAAAGGCATCCGGAGTGCGGGGAACGTCCACCACCAGCTTGAGATGACGGCTCCCCGGGGCGATGACTTCGATGTAGCCGGGCTGAGCCGGCAGAATGGCGGGGGTGAGCAGGATAATGATGATGAGCAGGAATGCTTTCGTTGATGTCATGTAATGTTCAGCGCCTCGAGTTCGAAATTTCCCCCGGCTTGAAGATGAAGCCGCTTTCAAAGGTCCTGTGGCTGGGCGGAGGGTACAGGGTTTCGGCAACTATTTCGATGGCGCGCAGCACGGCGAGTTCGAAGGTGTGATCGCCGCTGCTCCGTTCAATCTTCTGACGGGTTATCCGGCCGTTGACACCGATGGTCAGACGCACGACCACCACCGGGTTCGGGGTCGAATAGCTGCTGGTCTTTTTCAGCGCGTCTTCCAGGCGGGATTTGATGTAATCCTCGTAGCGGCTGCCGGCCTCGGTTCCGGTCCCGCCGGGCATTCCGGCCCTGCCACTGCCGGTAGCGGCCACCCTGCGGCGCAGGCGTTCAAAGGCGGCCTCCTGTCGTTGCGCCTCGGCCTTCCCCTGCAGTTTGGCCATCTTTTCCGCGAAAGCGTCCGATTCCGCCCTTATTGTCTCGCGTCTGGTCGAAGCCTTTCGCTCCGGGGACGATTCGGGTTTCCGGGGCGAGGGAAGGGCCATGCTCTTTTCCGGAGCGGGGGGGGACGGCGCTTCCGCGTCGTTTCCCCTCTGGGTCGGGCTGCCGGCGCGGGGGGAGGCGACCGGGAGGTTGACGACATCGACGTAGTAGGTCTCCTGCACCTGCGTGGGACCGTTGTACAGTTGGTCGTTCCACCAGAACAGCAACAAAAAAACCGCCAGATGAATGACGGCGGAGACGATCAGATTGACGCCAAAGGCGCCGTCGAATGTGGCCTGCCCGATTGCCATTATTTTCCGGACGGTTCCGTCACCATGCCGAGGCGCTCAATGCCGGCGCCCT